>JADHXR010000054.1 GCA_016782865.1 Phycisphaerae bacterium | reverse complement strand
ATGAGTAGTGTGCGCCGGCTCATAGGTTGGCCTCCTTCAATTAAATAGCCACATCAAGAGTTCTTTCTGCCGACAATTCTAACGACAAGAGATCACCATTGCAACCGCAGCAGATCTACATTTTTCATTTCCGCACCCGGCGGTGATTTTGGTCCCGAACGTTTATTGACTAACAACAGTCCAGGTGATAGCATGTCTTGTCAGATTGTCAACGCACGTGAGCGGGACCAACGTTGTGGAAGCCTCGCGGCGATTGTTCAGCAGTTTCGAAGAACCTCTATTGTGGAAAGGGACGTAAAATGAATCGCATTCGAAAGTGTTCGGATATGCACGACTCTGGCGAAGGCCGCTCTGTTACGCGTCGCGAAGTCCTCACGACCGCGGCGGCGGTTGTCGGCGCCTCGTCGGTGCTTGCGGGATTGCCCCGAGCGGCATCGGGCCAGGTGGGAAAAGTCGTCAAGAAAGGCCGCATCAAACAGTCCATTTGCGGGGGCTGCCTGCGAAAGCTCAAGCTGAGTCGAGATCAGGAAGCCGCTATGGCCGCCGAGATGGGCCTGCTGGGGTTGGACCTCGTCGGTCGTGGCGACTGGGATGCGGTCAAAAAGCATGGCCTGGTCGCGACGATGGTCTCCGGCGCCGGGGGCATCAGGAAGGGCCTTAACGATAAGTCGATGCACGCAAAATTCCTCGCCGACTTCAAGGCAAACATCAACGCGGCCGCCGAGTACAAGTGGCCCAACGTGATCTGTATGGCTGGCGACCGCAAAGGAATAGGCGACGACGAAGGGATGGATAACTGTCATACTATCCTCAAGGAGGCGGTCAAGATCGCCGAGGATTCGGGCGTGACTATCTGTATGGAGCTGCTCAACAGCAGGGTCAATCACGCCGGCTACATGTGCGACAAATCCGCGTGGGGCTTCGAGTTGTGCAGGCGCGTAAACTCGCCGCGTTTCAAGATGCTGTACGACATTTACCACATGCAGATCATGGAGGGCGACCTGATAGCCACCATCCGCAAGAACATCGAGATGATAGGTCATTTCCACACCGCCGGCGTGCCTGGCCGCCACGAACTCGACGAAGACCAGGAGATCTATTATCCCGCGGTAATGAGAGCGATCGCCGAGACCGGCTACACCGGCTACGTGGCCCACGAGTACTCGCCCCAGCGCGACCCGGTGGAGTCGCTCGTACAGGCAATCAAGGCTTGTGATGTGTAAGCGATTGGCGCACCCTTCGTGCGGCAGACATCATGCCAAAGTAGACAGGGCCGGCAGATCTCAAACTGCCGGCCATTTGAGTTTCTTGCTCGGCAAAACGCCTGCCTCGATGTCATTTCAACCCACATTTAAGGGGTAAAACACGCCTGAGACGGACTCCACCAGACGAACGTAGGTGTTTTTGCGGAAAATAGTAGTTGCAGTTATCCGAAATCCACTTATACTGTCTGATGTCAAGTAGAAAGTCGGCGAATGAAAGGAAGATATACTTATGGGAACTCGATTATACATCGGCAATCTCTCTTATGATGCCATGGAAAATGATCTGCAGGCTCTCTTTGAGCAGGCAGGGAGCGTGGTAAAGTGTGATATCATGATCGACAGGCAAACGGGTCAGTCAAAGGGGTTTGCCTTTGTGGAAATGGCTTCTCAGGAAGACGCCAACAAGGCCATCGAAACGTGTAACGGCAAGGACTTCGCGGGGCGACCCCTGACCGTGAATGAGGCCCGGCCCCGCGCCGAGCGACCCCCCCAGAATTTCGGGGGCGGTGGGGGTGGTTTTGATCCGCGTGGCGGCGGTGGCGGCGGTGGCGGTGGCAGTCTCAGCGGAAAACGCCGCTCCGGTAAGGGGAGCCGGCGCGGATTGCGCAATGAAAAACGCAGTCGCAAGGGGATGTTCTAATCAGGACAGCGGCAAAACGTTTGCCATGGTGCCGACCGGCTTTGACGTAACACGCTTCAACATCACTCACCGGCGGGGAGATTGAGCGGATGCTTCGGCGCGCACGTGATAAGGATATGAATATCTCCTTCATCTTCTACGTTGACGGTGCCGGGTTTGGTGTTGATCCGTTCGGCAAGAACCGAATGGGGCAGGAGGATATGTTGACATTCAAACGACATTCAATTCTCCGGACTCAAATCACAGAGATGTTCAGTGCCTCAGCAATACCTTTCATGTAGCCGATCGCAAAGACTTTCCCCTGCATTGCATAGCCTGGCCGCTGGTTGCTCTCATCTGCCAAAGTTGGTGCGTGGTACGGACGGATCGGCCCGAGGAAGCCGACTTCATGATAGAGCCTGAGCATCTCGGCCATGTCAGTGGGGCCATTATCGTGAAACGTCTCGCGAAAGCGTTCGCGCGTCCCCTGAACATCGCGGAGGTGAACGAAGAAGATTTTGTCTTGTTTGCCGAATTCCCTCACCAGCGATTGGATGTCATCACCCATGAGCTTGAAGTTATAGCAACACATTGGTATCCCGACTTTGCCCAGAGCCTCAATGACGGCACAGTAATTGGCAATTTCCTCATCGCGGCCCGGTACTCCCAGCTTGATTTTTTCCGCAGCGACTGGATGGCTTTCCACGCCGGCGATAGTAAGCCCCGATTCTTCGTAGGTCGCTTTGATTTGCCTCAGCGTATCGAGGTACTCGTCGCGCGTGATCTTGTCCAACACGCTGCTCAAAGAAACAATCGCGTGATTGACGCCGATCTGGCGCGCCAGCACCCATCTGTCCTTGTCTTCCGGGCGGAGCATCAGGGCCAGCTTCATGCCCGAACGGCCGCCTTGTGTTCGCTTGTCGGACGGGGTCTGCCCTTCGGCGGCCTTTGCGACAGACGACAAAGCTGCCGGTCCACCCAGCACGCCCGCCATAGCAGCCTTGCCAAAGGCGCGTCGGTTAAGCTTTGCTGTTGTCTGCGACTTCTGTTTTGTGTTGATGGCCATGACTCTACTCCTTCTTACTCAAGCCCAGGACCTGGGGGCTACAGATTCTTTTCACTGCGCCTTTGCGCTCGACTTTTCTGTCGTATCGGGGCACCCCATCGGCTTTCGGTGCCACCAAGTAGCCAGGACCGATCCGGAAACATTCATCCAGGGACCGAAGATGGCGGGCGCCAGAGCCGCCGGTGCGCTTTTGAGCACGTTCATGGCGAGGCCCGAGGCCATTCCACCATTCTGCATGCCGACCTCAAATGCCACGGTTCGGCACGAGCTTTCATCCAGACGTGCGGCCCGGGCGAACCAGTAGCCTAATATGTAGCCAACGAAGTTGTGTATGATCGCCGCGGCGATCAAATAGGCCCCGATCGTCATAAGATCATCCCTGGAACGCGCCGTGATGATGGCAATGATGTAGCATATCCCTGTCATCGATACAATGGGCAAAGCCTTGTCCATCCAGTTCTCAGGGCCCTTGAGCCACACGCCGATCACAAGCTTGGCCAGAGCAACCACGCCGATCAACGACAAGCCGACGACGAAACCGTCTTTCTGCAGGGATGCGTTGCCATAAGTGAAAATAGCCGCGGGCGCGAATAAGCCCACGCCTGTGGCAAACAGGATACAGGCCGCTCCAATAAGAGCCAATACCCGGCCCTGAGCGAAGGCCTTGTGCCCACTGTAAAGGATGCGATTGGCGATCAAGCCTGCCACGATGGGGACGATGATCATGTTGATGATGCCGAACATCATCTTTAAGAATTCAATCTCAATAAACTGACCGGCCAGCTTGTCCATCAGAAATGGCGTCATAAGCGGCGAGACCAGAGTTGAACAGGAGGTCATAGTCACCGACAGGGCCACGTTGCCACCGGCCAGATACGTCATCAAATTGGATGCGACCCCGCCGGGACAGGAACCTATCAGAACAACGCCGGCGGCGATTTCTGCTTGAAAGCCGAAAGCCTTAGCCAAAGCTAAACCCGTCAAAGGCATGACTGAAAACTGCAGAACGAATCCAACGAGGACCGGCCAGGGCATTTTGAAAACCCGACCGAAGTCGGCTATACTCAGGGTTGTCCCCATGCCGAACATGATAATCTGAATCAGCGGGACAATGAGAATCTTCAAATCGACACCGAGCCAGGTCATGAAGGCGCCGGGATAGACCATTGAGGCGCTCACAAAGGCAAAGACCCAGACCGTGAAGGAGAAGCTTTTCAGGAATGAATGACTCATGAAGTACAGGGCCAATGAACCGAACATGGCGATGAGCATCGGGCCTGCCCAACTCCGGCGGCCGCTGGCGAGCATGACGATCAGCGCCGCAAGGCAAATCACGAACACGAACTTGAAGTGCTTCAGAAAAGAACGTTCAATTTTCATGGCTCTCCCGTCGTAGGATGGGCAACCCATTCGGCTTCGCTCAGGGCAGGCTTGTTGCCCATGCTGCTAATTAGTGCGTGCCCCTCAACTCCACAGTCGGTCATTCGAGCGATCCCGGTTCCATTCTTCTGTCGGGGCGAAGAGTTCCTGACCGCGCGAGAGGTGCTCTTTGACAACGTCGAGATTCAGGTCGATCCCCAGGCCGGGCCCTTCCGGCACACGGGCGAAGCCGGCCATGTGAAGGGGCTTGTCAATGCCGGTGACGAGATCCTCCCACCAGTCGATGTCAACCGAGTGGTGCTCAAGGACCATGACATTCTCCGTTGCCGCCGCGCAGTGCACGTTAGCCATAAACGATACGGGGGTCCCTGCAAAGTGCATGGCCATTGCAATGCCGGCCCGCTCGGCATAATCGCCGATCTTCTTGGTCTCCATGATGCCGCCGGCCGAGGCCAGATCGGGATGAATCATATCCACGGCACGCCCATCGATCAGGGGCTTGAAGCCGTCGAGTAAGTAGATGTCCTCGCCCGTCAGCAGCGGCACGTCAACGGCGGTCTTGATCTCCTTGAGCATGTCGGTATATTCCCACGGAACCATATCTTCCAACCAGGCGAGCTGATAGGGCTGGAGGGCTTTTCCCAACTTGATGCAGCTATTTACGCTGATGTTACCGAAATGATCTGAGGCGATTGGAATCTCCCAGCCCACCGCTTCACGAGCCTCGGCCAAACGCTCGGCCAGCAGGGCCGCCCCTTTGTCCGACAGTTGAATACCCGTGAACGGGTGCTTGCCGTACCAGTCGGTGTCCTTCGTCGGATAGCTAAGTGCCCCGGGGACGTCTCGGATATTCTGGATTCCACAATCGTATTTTAGGAATGTGAATCCCTGGTCGATTCTCTTCTTCAGGCCCGTCACCCGCCCATCAGGCGTGTCTGCATATAATCGGATGCGATCACGGTAACGTCCGCCCAACATCTGATAGATCGGGACCCCGTATGCCTTGCCGGCCAGATCCCAGAGGGCCATCTCCACGCCGGATACTCCGCCGCCTTGCCGGCCGTGATGGCCGAACTGCCTGATCCGTTTGAATATCTGTTCCACATTGCAGGGATTGCGGCCGAGCAACCGACTCTTGAGCATGAGGGCGTAACGCTCACTGGCGCCGTCTCGGACCTCTCCATAACCGCAGATATCCTGGTTCGTGTCAATCCGAATCAGCGGGCAGCGCATCGGCGCTCTCGAGACAACAGCAACGCGCAGGTCGGTGATTCTCAGTTGCGTGGGCCTGGAGCTGCGCCTGACATTCTGCGTCGCGAAGGCGACCTGTTCTTCGATGGGGGCGCCGACCATGTTCGCCAAACTCAGCCCAGCAACGCTTGCACCGAAGCCTTTGAGTATTGAGCGCCTGGAACGCGCCGGTCGCTGCCGCAGGTCCTTGTGCTCATTCTGCATGGTCTCTCTCCGTATCTGAAATATGCTTTTGGTCCCAACAGACGCGCATAGGCGAGGAGTCTGCTGCTCACCAGTTTCGCTTCTTGGGATTCAGAATACCCTCGATCACGTCGGGCGGCACGGGCAACTTGTTCATGTTCGTTTTCAGCCAGCTTCTGAAATCGCTTTGAATCTCAGGCGACCACCGGCCGTCGATCTGTCCCGGCGTGTATTTGCCTTCACGCAGGCGCTGGTGTCCAAACATGTCCCGCAGCATGATCGCCTCGGATTCGACGACGACTCGCTCGGCCAGATGGGCTGGGACGAAAACGATGCCCTCGCGCTTAGCCAGCACGACGTCGCCGGGGCAGGCCAGAGTCTTGCCGATGCGGATCGGAATATTGATTGCGGTCAGCATGACCTCCCGAAGGAAGCTCGGATCGGCGCCTCTGTACCAGGCGTTGAATCCTTTGATTCCCTCGAGGCCTTCGAGGTCACGGACGCCGGCATCGAAGATCACACCGTTGCCGGAGTTGGCATAGATGGCGTTTCCCAGATTGTCGCCGATGAGGGTCCCGTCGAGGACCTTGCCGAAGCAGTCTGCGACGTAAACATCGCCTTTCTTCAGCATGTCAATCGGCCACGAATTCGAGCTGCCGATCCGGCCTTCGGCTCGACCTTGACGCATGATGGCCCGGTTGTAATCAGGGTGCGACGGCATGTATTGAGCGGTCAGCACCCGGCCGACAATCGCCTTTTCAGGATACATGGTGATCCAACCGGCGGCGTTCTCGTAGCAATTTGGATAGCCGGCGCCTCGAACAATACTCCATGCCTGTGTGACCGATACGTTCTTCATTCTTTCGAGAATGTCGTCCGAGACATGAGGCCGACCATCCTCCATTCGCGGACCGGTCCAGCCCGAGGTGCATTGCAGCGCGCGAGTCCGGCTGGAAATCACAGGCGGCTCGACGCCTTCATCGTCTGCCTGCATGCGGATATTACGCCAGCGCACTTGATACGGCCCTGCGTCCTGTCCTACACCGTGAACCTGCAGGCCGATTACGCCCCGACTGGTCATCCCGTCCTGCAAATCGATGCAAGAGACATCGTTGATCCACGTCCTTATCCGGTCGCCTTTGCACTCTATACGGAACTTGTTCCATTGACCGTCCTTAAACGCCTTGCCGGCCTCCGGGTCGGGCTTCGTGCTTGCGAGCATGAAGGCCCGCCGGGCCTCGTCGTAAATACTGCCGGACGAGCCCGACTTTTCGGTCGCTATCTCGACCTGATAACCGTATACGCGGTCTGGTGGTATCGTTCGCCGCTGCGGCGCGCCGTCACGGCCGCTGAAGACAAACACCTTCTCGGCCTCGGCGATCGTGCTGCGTATTTGCACGCCCGAATTCAGCCTGGGATCCAGGCGAACTTCAAATTCCAGCACGAAATCGCCGTACTGGCGGTCGGTGCAGAGGAAGCTGTTGGGACTGCCTTTGATCGTCGTGCCGACAATGGCACCGTCCTCAACGTGGTACTTGGCAAAACCGCTATGGACGGACCAGCCATTCAGGGTCTTGCCGTCAAACAGAGATACCCACTCGTCCTTCTGCCGCTCTCTGGCGAATCCGTTCGGCAAGCTCAGGACAGGGCTGAAGCTCGCCAAGATAAGCAGAAAGGCAATTAGCCAGCGACTCCTTGTGTGGTGCATAAGATACTCCTTTCGTCAATTAACATATCACGAAACTACATCTCACAGGACTCTTGCATTGCACAGTTCAAGTTGCTCACAGAATCCACGATCCAGTCACTCGACCTCGTTTCGCAAGTGCTTTGCGAAATGCCAACTGCCATAGAAAACAAGCATGATAACAGGCCTGCACAGACAGACACTACGACTCTTCTGACCACGATTCGCTGATGCATAGCCTGGCCCGAGCAATGCCGGTATTCAAAGCCAGATCGTATCGCACGTCTGCGGCCTGTGCAACAGGTTTCTCACGTAATTGACCATCACATTCCTCTTGACAGAACCACCCTTGCCCGGATGTGCTCGGCTTACAAGGGATGTGGCTTGCCCCCGCTCGTCCGCATTGCTTCTCCCGATCCGCATGAGGCCCTTGAAGTTCTTGATGGAGGAGTATCGGGTATTTTTGCTCCGTGGAGGGATAAGCACGATTGACAAGCGCACCGTAGCCCATGTCATCGGCAAAGATCAGAACGATGTTCGGTTGTTTACTCTTGCCCGCCAATGAACTCAGAGAACCGGAGCATCCAGCTATCGGGATGGTAACCGCCCCGAGTCCCATCGCCTTCAATAATGTACGCCGAGAGTAATTGCATTTGCTCATTTTCTTCACCTGTTCAATTTTTGTCGGACAATAGAAAAAAACACGCCTGTTCACGGCCCGGCGGATACTTCTGCATCCACTCGGCCGGCCAGGGCATTTTCTACCTTGGCGGCGAGTCGGGAGACGATCTCAATTCACGATAAAAGCCGTCGATGAGCTTGAGCGTTGCGGGCGCGCCGTAGCGGATTGGCATGCGCCCGGCTTGCGATTCTTTCATAAGGTGTACGAAAAGCTTCAAGCCCTCGATAAGCTCGCCCTTGAGACCCGCATCTCCTTTGACATATCTGCGCAGTTCCTCGATCTTGTCCTTAACTTCTTGCTCGGTTCGTTCGGCACGGTTGAGGTAGCGGATCGCCGCCTCGAGGGTCGGATCATCGGGCTTTTTCCCGGGAAGCGGTGGCCTCGACTCCTCGGGCCGCGTTGCCGCTCTGCCGGCGTTCTCCCTTCGAGAGGCGGTTTCGGGTCGCCGTACCTGGGGTTCGGGACCCAACGTCGAACGAAGCACGGCAATCTTCTCGACTGCCTCGCGGGACAACGGAGCCGGATGCAGCCGTCCCTGGGCCCAGTCACTGTAGGTGCTGAAGCGATACGGACTCTTCGGATTTTCCGAGCTGCCTATGGGCAGTATAGACAGCGAGGCGTCGACATCATGCAGCGGCACGAATTGCGTGTATGACTGCGCCTTCTGCGAAAGTATCGTGCTGCCGTCAATTGTCTTTAGCAGCGGCATGCGCACATCATTTCGCTCGTCGAGAGAGCCGAAGCCGTCGAGGCCGTCCATATAACCGAGCGTTTGTTTGCACAGGGCCTGGCGGGCCAGCGCATTCCACGCGGCGCGGTCGGCGCCGTATCGATTCTGGGTTCGTGTCCACGCCTGGGCGAGGACCTTATCGACAAAGGTGCGCTCATCGTCCGGCACCGGCGCCGCGGGATTCGCTGCGTATCGGCCGCTCACGGTCTTGGCGAACCGGGCCAGCCCGCTGACACCGCCGCCATATTTGCGAACTAGCCCGAAGACACCGCCGCGAAAGATCACGTTCATCTCGTTAACCAGTTCCGTGCCGGGCACACTCAGGTCCGTCTCGGCGCCATTTTCATGCCAGGGCCGCAGATAGCCCAGTGCTTCTCTGGCATCCTGAGAGAGCTTCTCCGGCGTCCTGTCGAGGATCATCAATCCCAGGTGAACGATCTGGCGCTTCCAGACGTTTACCGAGTCGTAATGGATCGCAAGAACATCTTCCGGCGCAAAGCGATCGTTTTCAGCCAGATGCTCGGCAATCCGCTCCTTGACCCGAAGTCCGCGGTCCGTGTCACCCGACGAGCCGGTCATATTGCCGAAGGGCACTTTGTAGAAGGATTGAATAGTCCGGTGGTTGGCGGTGACGAGATAACCACGTTTGGGGTTCATGCAGTGAGGCAGGATATCGTAGGGGATCATGCCCCGCCACATGCCCTTGCGCGTGGAGCCGTCCTGGGCCCGGCCCCCATCGAATCCGGTCAGGGACGAACGCACGGGCAGCGCCCCCAGCGACCAATAGCCGATATTGCCACGGCTGTCACCGAAGATACAGTTTGCCGTCGGAAAGCTCCATCCGGGCAGCGCCGCGGCAAACTCCTGGCAGGAACCGGCCCGCATCATCGCCAGAGCGCCCTCAATAGTCTCGGACTCTGTCTGCGCCACGGGCATCCGGCACAGCGCCACCTCCTGCCGGTCGGGATTGCGCCACACGAATTCAGACGCAATCGGGCCGAAGATCGTTTCGCGCACGACCATGTCTTGCGGTGCGGCTCCCTTGACCTTGATCAATTCTTGCCGCTTGTTCATGTCCAGCCATTGGCCGTCGACGCGGTACTGATCCGGGTGCGCCGAGTCGGTATCGAGGATGAAGATATCCGCCTGATCGGCGCCGAGAGCGGTCACCCCCCAGGCGACGTGCTCGTTGAAGCCGATCAGGATGACAGGGCTGCCCGCCACCCCGACTCCCCGAACATTGAAGCTGCCGCCCTTAATGTGAAACTCGTAGAGAAGACTCGGATTCCACACGGGAGTCTGAGGGTCGCTCACCAGCACCGAAGCACCGGTGGTCGTCTTCTTTCCACCCACGACCCAGGCGTGGCTGAATTTGGGATCGGGATTCTGAGGCCCTCGGGGCTCGCCGGGCGTCAGCCCCGCATCGCGCATCCAGGTGTTGACCTTCTCGATCCATTGCTGCGAGACGTCTTCGCGGTGGACAACCGCGGCGTCATCGTCGATAAAGATGCCGGGCCCGCCCGGGCGAGGCACTTGGGGTGCCAGTGACGGCGTGTCACGCAGCCCGTCCTTGCTGAAGAACTGCGCGAAATGCCACCATGACAGAATGCAGTCGGTCGGCGTCCAGGCTTCACGCGCGAGACAGATCTTGTCGAACAGATAATGCTCCTCTTCTTCGTGCTGGGCGAAGTAGTCGTTGACCCCGGCGCTGTAGGCCTTGAGCAGGCCCTGGCTTTGACGGTCGAGGTTCCGCACAACCCGGTCGGCGGCCCGCGCAAATCCGAACATGCGCATCACGCGATCGTGCTCGAGGGTTGTCTTGTGGCCTGTGCCGCCGGCCCTGTGCTTCTCGACATCGCCGAACACCTCGGCCATGCGACCCTGCATCATGCGCAGGAAGTAGTGCATCTGAAAGCCCCGATCTTCCGCGCAGGCATAGCCCAGGCCGTACATGGCGCCCTTGTCCGTCCCGGCAAAGACATTAGGCACTCCCCACGAATCGCGCAGAAGTTCCACGCGACCATATTCGGGCGCGGCTCGGCCAAATGCAATCCCACTCACCGCCAGTACGAACATCACACCAAAGACCAATCGTTTTCGATCTGTCAGAAACTTTTTCATAAGGTGGCTCTCCTAATTTGTCTGAAAAACAACACTATACCATAGAATCTCAAACACAGAGCATTCATACTTCCGGCTTGAATGATTCTGCGCCGGAAGAGTTCACCAATACGTGCCGCTGCTGTCCATGAGGCAAGTTTAGCAATAATCGGGTGCGTTTCAAGCCTCGAACAATGCACCCACGGCCGAAAGCCGAAGAACAAGTGGAAATGAGCATGTCTCCCTGATAAAGCGGCGTTGTGAATTGAAAGGGCCGGCAGCGTGTCAGACCGCCGGCCCTTGAGCTTGTCCCTTAAGCAAAACAGCTCCTATGGTTTCACTGCCCGGTTGTAGATGCGGACATCGTCGATCAGGCCGGAGAAATAGGTACCTGGGGCTAGAGTGCTGCCGACGCCGAAATACAGGCCGCCGTAGGTGCCTTCCAAGCCGGACAACGATTCGGCGTCCTTGGCAACCTCAACTCCATCGACATACAAATGCCTGTACGAGCCATCCTACACAAGAGCTATCCTGTGCCAAGTGCCGTCGGTGACCTTCGTCTCTGATAACAAATGACCACCACTGGACCGGCCGGAACCCTTAAGCTCCGTCATCGCGTAACCATCTACTGAATCCGTACACAGCCAATTCGCCACCCACGTCTGCGACAAAAGGACTTGGCCTGGAGCGCCATCTTTGACCCAGGCGAACACGCTGAACTCTCCATCCGCCGGGCTCAAGACGGGGTCGGTAGCGACAGAATCATCTATACCGTCAAATTGCAGGGCTCCAGCCACGATACCGCCGTCAGGTTGCCAAACCGGGCCGCCCATTAAGGTGCCATCGCAATTGGCAACGCTGTTATAGGCTATACTGCCCTGTCCTTCGTCCAACGGCCAGTGAGCTATCAGCGTGGGATCGTTCACATCCTCGAACAAGTGCTCAGCCAGGACGATCAGGTCCTTGACATCGACGAGGCCGTCGCCGAGCGGAGGTGGTCCAATGTCACACAAGGAGTAGTCTTCACCCCAGTGGTCAACTATGATGCACATGTCGACAGAATCAACAATTCCGTCGCCGTTGAGGTCAACGATTGGGGTAATTGAAGACTGCCACACGGCGTGGGGAGTGTCAAAGTACAACACCGAGCCATCAGGTGATATCGCAGGGGCGAAGTTCTGAATCGCAGGGGAGAACTCGGGAAACCGATTGAAAATGTTGAGGTTGGGATAATTGACCGGTGGGCCCCACTCAGCATCTGTCGTGGTTCGGGTCGTTACCCATATGTCGACCTCGCCGTATCCGTCGGTCCGATTAGAGTCGAAGAGAAGGCAAAGGCCATCGGAGGAGATGCTCGTACCAACCTCATTAAAGCTACTATTAACGTTCGGACCGAGATTAATGGGTTCTGACCAGGGATCGGAAGTTGAGGCACGAGTTGACACCCAGATGTCCTCGCCACCGTATCCGCCGGGCCGGCGGGAAGCAAAGTAGAGCGAGAGCCCATCGGCCGACACTTTAGGATAACGAACCTCATGGCCGCCGAAGGGTGGTCCCAGAACTTCGGGATTACTCCACGGCGCGTGTTTAGATGGGCGTTTGCACACCCGTATCTTATAGTCGTGGTACCACGTGAAATAAAGCTCAAGCCCGTCGGGTGAGATGGCCGGCGTAACCTCTTGTGCTGAACTATTGACGTTGGGCCCAAGGTTCACCGGTTCTCCCCAGGGGGCATCTACTGTTTCTCGCGTGGCTACCCATATGTCAAACATGGGGTATGGGCCGCTTGCTCCACCGGGCCGAGTGGAGGCGAAGTACAGCTCCAGCCCGTCACGTGAGAAGCAGCACCCTTGTGGATCATGGCCTGAGGACCAGATCGGCAGCCCCAGATTCGTGGGCGTGCCGATGGTGAAATCTGCCTTCGCGGATCCACCATCGCCAAGCACAATAGCAGCCACAAATGCAACCAAAACCATTTCGATTTTTGAACCATTTAACCATTTCATTTCTCTACCCTTTCAAAACTTGCCCCTGCACAAACAGGAGGCTGTTAATATTCTCGCGCCGTACACCTTATGACGCGTGCTTAAGAACAACGATTTTTCCGAAGAACCGGCTCTTCTGACCAGTTGGTCCTACTCTTATAAGCAAGAAAAAAGGAGCGACCGAACGACTTTGTTGCAAATTTTTTCGAGAATTGGTAAGATCTATGTGGAATCTTTCATTCTTAGAGGATAGTGGAGGATGAGACTTACCGTTGATGACAGGACTCGGCATTTGGTTGCGCTGGCGCAAGACGGCGATGAGTCAGCTTTAAACCGACTATGCAAGGTCTATGGCGCGCGGGTGCTCTGGATAGTACGGCTTCGTATGGGCAGGGAACTCCGCTCCAAACTGGAATCCATGGATTTGGTCCAGGATGTTCTTATGTCTGCCCTGAAGGATTTAGGAAACTTCACATACAAGACCGAGGGGGATTTCCTGCGGTGGCTGTCGAGAATCGCTGAGAACAGGCTTCGGGGGCATTTACAGCGATTGCATGCGAATAAGCGCGATATTCGTAAAGAAGTTCAACTCGTCGGCTATAGGCCAACCGCTGAGGATAGCGTTGTCGCAGCTTTGGACGCCGTTGTCACTACCACGCCGAGCGCTATAATGTCAAAAAGGGAGGAGTTAGATAAGCTTGCCAAGGCGATAGACGCACTGAAACCTGAATACAGACAAGTTATTGTCCTGACTAAAATCGAGGGGCTTTCCTACAGAGAGATAGGGGACAAATTAGGCAGGAGCGCCGATGCCGCAAGAATGCTGTTTTCTCGTGCGATGGCAGCGTTGACCGGCGCTTTTGAGGCAGTCTGATGGCCGAACCAATTGGCGATAATCAGGATAAATCCATTGAAGAAGCCGTACAGCAGTTTGTCCATGCCCGGTCGCATGGCCAGGAGCCTGATACAGATGAATTTGTGAAACAATACCCTGAGCTTGAGCATCAGCTCAGACAGAGGTTGCAGAATCTTGAGAAGATCGATGCTTTGTTCGATTCTCTCGTGCAGGCAGACGAGAATGACTTTGAAGAGACAGCGTCGGGCCAGGATCTTGTCGGCCGGAAAATCGGAAGCTTTGAAATAGTAGAGATGATTGGCCGGGGAGGCATGGGAGTCGTCTACCTGGCCCGTGACACCAAGCTTGATCGCCTTGTCGCTATCAAGAGTATACCGATTGAATTACAGGCCGATTCAAGGGCCCGGACGCGTTTTACGCGCGAGGCCAAGATGTTAGCCTCACTGAGTCACCCGAACATCGGCGTGATCCATGACATCATTGAGCAGACTGATGGCACCGACTATCTGGTGCTTGAATACGTTCCGGGCGAGACACTGGCTGAACGAATAACGAAGGGACCGCTTAAGCTTCAAGAGGCATTAACGATAGCTTTGCAGATAGCCGAGGCGGCGGCAGCAGCTCACGAGCATGATGTTATCCACCGCGATCTCAAGCCCGGCAATATCAAAATCACACCTGACGGCAGAGTTAAGGTGCTGGACTTCGGCCTGGCCAAGACTGTCGGCGGTGGACCCTCAGAGAAGCCGACCGCCGTCACCCAGCCTGGCCGGGTGATTGGAACGCCGGCTTATATGAGCCCGGAACAGGCCCGCGGCAAACCGACCGACAAGCGCAGCGACATCTGGTCTTTCGGATGTGTGCTGTACGAGATGCTGACAGGCAGGGTTCCCTTCGAGGGCGAGACAATTTCCGACATGCTGGCTGGCATTCTCGAGCGCGAGCCGGATTGGCAGGCGCTGCCGCAGAGCACGCCGGCGAACATCCGGTCTCTACTGCGTCATTGCCTTAAGAAGGATCCGCGCCGGCGGCTACAGCACATAGGAGATGCTCGCATCGAAATCGACGAGACACTGACTTCACTTACGGTCAGTGTGCCGACGGTTGAAGAAATGCGTCCTGTGGGCCTGCGGCGATTGATGGTGTGGGCAGTAGTCTGTCTATTGGTCGGTGCTATTGCGACGAGTCTCGTAACCTGGAATCTGAAGCGCTCTGCCCCACTTAGCCAGCCCACAACTCGCTTTATCATTCCTCCGGAGACAGACCTTGCAACAGACGCCTCCTTCCACCATATCCTGGCCCTGTCGCCCGATGGCAGGCGCCTGGCTTACGTGGAAGAGGCTAACGACGCAAGAAGGAAAATCTACTTGCGCGAGCTGGATAAATTCAAGGCGAAGCCCTTACCGGGCACTGAAGGCGCGGTCAGCCCGTTCTTTTCACCGGACGGCCAGTGGATAGCATATTCCGATCACTACCAAAGGACGTTTAATAAGGTATCCCTAAAGGGCGGGCGGCCTATTGTCCTGTGCGACAGCATACAATTCCGCGGTGGGAGTTGGGGAACTGACGACACCATAATTTTCACGCCTGGCTTAGGCGCCCACGAAGAGGGCGGCCTCTGGCGCATTTCTGCCTCTGGAGAAGGATTGGAGCAATTAACCGTCTCCGATCCGAACAAGGGCGAGAGGGGGCATTTATGGCCGCAAGTCCTGCCGGGTGGAAAAGCAGTGCTCTTTACCAATCGATGCATAGGGGGACCCGATATCGAGGTGTATTCATTGGAGACAGACCGGCGCACCAAGTTATTTAGTGGACACTACGCACGATATGTGCCCACTACTGGGCACATCGTCTATGCTCGTACAGGGGCCCTGTATGCAGTACGATTTGATATCGAGCGGCTCAAGGTGGTTGGCTCCTCTGTTCCTATCGTTCCGGATGTCTTGACCGGCGGCAGCGGCTCGGCGCATTTCGCAATTTCCCGGAATGGATCGCTGGCCTATGTTCCGGTCGTGACGCGCAGCACTGAGCTAACGCCGGTCTGGGTGGATAGAAATGGGCGCGTTGAAACCTTACCGGCGGCGACACCACACAACTACATAAGTGTCACGATTTCCCCCGATGGGACGCGGCTGGCCTTTGGCATCAGGGATGGGGATAACAGGGACGTTTGGATATACGACTTGACACGACACACGCTAACTCCGCTTACGTCCGATGGAATTAGCGATTACCCAATTTGGACCCCGGACAGCAAGTGGGCGGTGTTCCAGTCATACCAAGCTGGAAAGTTTCAACTGTTCATGCAAAACGTGACCGGCAGCGGTGAGCCGGAATTGCTCGCAGCGTTCGAAGGAATTTTGGGGCGGCTCTCATGCTGCTCGCCCGACGGTAAGGAAGTGCTTGTTAGCAGGTGGGACTATTATGACCCGAATCATCCAAGGTGGGGCAATGACATATGCGTGGTCCTGCTGGAGCAGAACGAAAAGTATCATCTTCGGCCGTTCATCCAGAGGAACCATAATCAAAGACAGGGCGTCTGGTCACCCGATGGCCGGTGGGTCGCCTACGCCGGGGATGAGTCAGGCCGCTGGGAGGTTTACGTAGAGCCGTATCCTGGCCCGGGCCCAAAGACCATGATTTCGAACCAAGGTGGTTACCAACCCGCGTGGTCACGGAACGGTAAAGAGTTATTCTATCGCAGTGGTCGTGGCAATCGCAAGATGATAGCCGCAACCTTTGAGACCGAGCCGGAGTTCAGGATAACCGGCTTTGAGGAATTGTTCGAAGGACAGTATCAACGTCACATACAATGGCGAAATTATGACGTCGCACCCGATGGGCGGTTCCTGATAATTCAAGAACCCCAAGAACCTACACCTCTTGGAATCAACGTGGTGCTCAATTGGTTTGAAGAATTGAAACGGCTCGTGCCGCCTGGAAAAGACTGATGATGCCTTGGCCCGAGCTGGCTATTCATTTGGTCACCAATATGGGAGTTTATCCACGATCTCTTTCCCGGCTCGATGAGGCTTGGGACTCCTTACGCAACCGCCCCCGTTTCCACAAGCTCGTGGAGGCTGGCAAATAGGCCATTGCGCCGCATACAATTGATCCCCGAGGGGTCGCGGTCTTGGATATTCGCTATCTATTGTTCTTGGGCAGGATTACAGGATCCTTTCTCTATTGACTATTGACCATTCTCTATTGACTATTGTCTTTCTTCGTGCTGATTTAGAAAACCGTGTTAACCAGTGTTAGCCCGTGTCTAATTCAGTTGGTTGTTGATCCTTTCTCAGCGTTCATCAGCGTTCACCTGCGGTTTCAATTTGGTGTCTATTAGTGTTGATCAGTAGTTCCTTTCCATATAATCCCGCCTTTATCCTGTTATCCTGTCTGGTTTTGTCGATTCTAGTTTTCTTGTGTGCCATTTTTCTCAGCTACAAAACACGCGTAAGAATATTTGACCCCTCCTTTTTCGCGACATTTAGCGTCTTTCGTAGTTCAGTATTTTGGTTGCGGCCAAAGGCCGAAGAACAAGTGGAAATGAGTACGCCCCCTGGGAAAGCGGCGTTGTGAATGGAAAGGGCCGGCAGCGTCTCAGACCGCCGGCCCGTGAGCTTATCCTTTTTCTCAGTTTTAAGTGTCAAGTGTTAAGTGTTATGTGGCTCACTGAGATTCAATAACATAGAACACAAAACCTTACACCTAGAACTGAATCTATGGTTTCACTGCTCGGTTGTAGATGCGGACGTCGTCGATCAGGCCGGAGAAGTAGGTACCTGGGGCGAGAGTGCTGCCAACGCCGAAATTCAGTCCGCCTTCTGCACCTTCCAGGTCGGACAATGGTGCAGCGTCATTGGCTACCTCTGCTCCATCAACATACAAATGACGACACAAACCATCCCACGCAAAACCTATCTGGTGCCAGTCGCCGTTGCTGATGTTTGTTTGTGAAAGTATTGGGCCAACAGAGGAACGACCGGAATTCGTAAGCTCAGTCATCAAGCAGCCTTCTACTGAATCCAAGCGTAGCCAATTCGAGCCATCGGCCTGCGACAGGACGGCTTGGCCAGGAACGCCACCCATGACCCAGACAAAAACACTGAATGGTCCTTTTATGGAATTCGGTATGGAGTCGGTGACAATATAATCATCTACTCCGTCGAACTGAAGCGTACCATCCACCATGCCACCATTAGGCTGCCAAACTGGAGCGCCTAAAAGTGTCCCATCGCAGGTACCGGCGTTATCGTATGCTATGTCGCCCTGTGCTTCGTCCAACGGCCAGTGGGCTATCAGCGTAGGATCGTTGACGTCCTCGAACAAATGCTTAGCCAAGACGATCAGGTCCTCAACATCGACGATACCATCTCCGAGAGGTGTAGGGCCGATGTCACACAAGGGATAGTATTCGCCCCAGTGGTCCACCATAATGCACATATCTGCAGAGTCGACATTTGCGTCGCCGTTGAAGTCAACGATGGGGAGGATTGGCGCCTGCCACAGGTCGTGGCCACCGACTCCGCCGGGTCGGGTAGAGGCAAAGAAAAGGGTGAGGCCATCGGAGGAGACGCTCGGATAAGCATCGTAACTGGTACTATTCACACTCGAACCAAGATTTACTGGGGCTCCCCAGTCATCCTCGGTCGTTGCCCGCCTCGTCACATATAGGTCGCTATCACCAAACCCGCCCGGCCGATTGGAGCGGAAAATCAGTAATAGGCCGTTGGGCGATATGCACGGGGAGCGGTCGTTGTACGAACTGTTGACAGTTGGCCCCAGATTCACCGATTCACCCCAAGCGTCGTTTGTTGTTGGTCGGGTTGACATATATATGTCGCCAGGACCGTCAGGTGGTGGCTTCCGGTCGAAGTACAGTACCAGGCCATCGGAAGATATGGACGTAGCGAAATCATCCTGCGATGTATTGATTGTCGGCCCCAGATTCACCGGTTCGCCCCAAGGGTCGGAGACCGTTGCCCGCGTCGCTACCCGGATGTCGAGGCTGCCGTATCCACCAGCTCGGTTGAGGGACGTGAAGTAGAGCGACAGGCCGTCAGTCGAGATTATCGAGCCAGCGTCTACAGTCGAACTGTTGACAGGGGGGCCAAGTTTCACCGGCGTACCCCAGGCGTCATCTGTCGTTGCTCGGGTTGACACGTATATGTCGTAAGTGTCCCAGCTCCCACCGGATCGGTTGGAGTCAAAGTACATCCCCAGGCCATCAGATGAGAAGCTGCCAGGGAAGTCCGAATGAGGACTATTGATGGTTGGCCCCAGATTCGTGGGCTCCCCGAAGGTAAAATCTGCGTTCACAGTCCTGCCGCCAAGCACAATAGCGGCCACAAATACAACTAACACAAACCTAATTCTGTAACCATTTAACCATTTCATTTTGAACCTTCCTTTCTGCCCATCGGGGCATCAGAATAATAAAAAAACATTCAATTTACACTCACATAAGCTCTATTCTTATAAGCAAGAAAAAAGGAGCAACCGGACGATCTTGTTGCAAATTTTTTCAAGAATTGGTAAAATCTATGTGAAATCTTTGATTCTTAGAGGTTAGTGGAGGATGAGACTTACCGTTGATGACAGGACTCGGCATTTGGTTGCGCTGGCGCAAGACGGCGGTGAGTCCGCTTTAAACCAACTGTGCAAGGTCTATGGCCCGCGCGTGCTCTGGATAATACGGCTTCGTATGGGCGCCGAACTCCGCTCCAAGCTGGAATCCATGGATTTAGTCCAGGATGTTCTGATGTCTGCCTTGAAGGATTTGGGAAATTTCACATACGAGACCGAGGGGGATTTCCTGCGGTGGCTGTCGAGAATAGCTGAAAACAGACTTAGGAATCAGTTGCAAAGATTGCACGCGAATAAGCGCGATATTCGTAAAGAAGTTCAACTCAATAGCTATAGACCAACTGTTGAGGATAGCTTTGTCGCAGCTTTGGACGCCGTTGACACTACAACGCCGAGCGCTATCATGTCAAAAAGAGAGGAGTTAGATAAGCTTGCCAAGGCGATAGACGTGCTGAAACCTGAATACAGACAAGTTATTGTCATGACAAAAATCGAGGGTCTTTCCTACAAAGAGATAGGGGAAAGACTGGGCAAGAGCAGCGAAGCGGTGCGAAAGCTGGTTTCTCGTGCGTTGGAAGAGCTAATCAGTATTTTCGAGAATGTCTAATGGCTGGACCGATTAGCGATAATCAAGAACATAGCCTTAGAAAAGCAGTGCGGCAGTTTATCGATGCGCAGTTGCAAGGCCAGGAGCCTGATATAGAAGAATTTGTGAGGCAATACCCCGAGTTCGAGGACCAGATCAGACAGAAAGTACGGAACCTTCAGAAAATTGATACTTTATTCGATTCTCTTGTGCAGGTAGATGAGGGTGACTTTGAAGATACCGCGACTGGATGCGATCTTGTCGGCCGGAAAATCGGGCACTTTGAAATCCGCGAAATGATTGGCCGGGGAGGCATGGGAGTCGTCTATCTGGCTCATGATACCAAGCTTGACCGCTCTGTTGCCGTCAAGAGCATGCCGGCTGAATTGAAGTCAAGCGCGACTGCCCAGGCGCGTTTCCAGCGTGAGGCCAAACTCCTGGCCTCACTTAGTCACCCGAATATCGCCGTGATACACGAAATCGTTGAAGAAGAAGAGTCCGACTATTTGGTTCTTGAGTACATCCCTGGCCAGACACTGGCTGAGCAAATAGCAAAGGGCCCACTCAAGCTTCAAGAGGCATTAACGATAGCTTTGCAGATAGCTGAGGCAGTAGCGGCAGCTCATGAGCATGATGTTATTCACCGTGACTTAAAGCCCGGCAACATCAAAATCACACCTGATGGCAGAGTCAAGGTGCTGGACTTCGGCCTGGCCAAGGCAGTCGGCGGTGAACCCTCAGAGAAGCCGACCACCGTCACTCAGCCCGGCCGCGTAATGGGCACGCCGGCCTATATGAGTCCGGAACAGGCCTGCGGCAAGCCAACTGATAAGCGTAGCGACGTCTGGTCGTTTGGCTGTGTGCTATACGAGATGCTGAGCGGTCACCCTCCCTTTGAGAGTGAGACTGCCACAGAAATACTGGCACGCATTATCGAACGCGAACCCGATTGGAACGTGCTTCCGCAAGACACTCCGAACAACATTCGTGTGCTTCTGCGCCGCTGCCTGGAGAAAGACCCACACCGGCGGCTTCGTGACATCGGAGACGCGGGCATCGAAATTAACGAAACGCTGAGTTCACCGCCAGTGACAATACCTTTGAGGTTGCGAAGAATGACTTTGATGATTGGTGCGACTTTCATCATCGTCCTAATCGGTGCTGTTTTGTGGCTTACCTTTGACAATAAAGCTCAGCCTTCTTCGAAGGAAATACGGCTAGTGGTCCTGCCGTTTGAGAATCTGGGCTCTGCCGAGAACGAGTATTTTGCCGCCGGCATCACTGATCAGATCACATCTCACCTAGCACCCCTTCGTGGCTTGTCTGTCCTATCACCTCGGACCGCAGCCCAGTACGAGAAAGGCAAAAAGAATGCACGGCAGATTGGTGAAGAATTGGGTGTCGATTATATTCTGGGGGGTACGGTCCAGCGTGAACAGCCATCAGACCAAACCAGCCCAGTGAGAGTAATGCCCCGGCTGGTCAGAGCTTCCGAAGACAGGCTGGTATTGGCGCCCATATATCACATATATAACGAGGATCTGAACGAACTCTACCAAATGCAATCTGATATGGCTGAGCAGGTGGCACAAGTATTTGGCATCGCCTTGCTCGAACCCGAACGCCGGGCACTTCAGTCCAGACCAACAGAAAATATGGAGGCGTATGAGTATTACCTGCGTGGCAACGAGTATTTCCTTCGAAGCATTCTCGAAAATGACTTCAGGATAGCCTTGGGAATGTATGAAAAGGCGGTCAAGCTGGACCCTGCGTTTGCCTTGGCGCACGCCCAACTCTCAAGGACCCATATGATGATGTATTGGCACATTTTTGACAGAAGCGAAGAACGCCGTGCGATGGCAAAGCAAGCAGTGGAAAGAGCATTTCAACTTAATCCGAATCTGCCTGAGGCACATCTGGCTTTGGGGCATTATTACTATCATGGTCATCTGGATTACGACCGTGCCTTGGAGCAGTTCGCCATCGCGCGGAAAAGCCAGCCCAATAACAGCGAGGTCCTGGAGTTTGTCGGTTATGTTCAAAGGCGGCAGGGAAAATTCGAAGAGGCACTGGGCAATATCAAGAGAGCTTTCGAACTTGATCCCCTCGCCAGCCGATTAGCCTATCAGATCGCGTTAACCTTTAAGCTCCTGCGCAAGTACCCGGAAGCAAAGCGTTATTATGACCGCGCCATCTCGCTGAGCCCCGATTGGCACATACCCTACGCTAGGAAGGCGAATCTATACCTGCTTGCCGAGGGCAAAACTGAGAAGGCGCGGGCAGTTCTGCAAGAGGGACTGGAGAACACCAAGTCAACAGAAAACTTCGAGATTGTTGATTGGCTGGTCGATATCGATGCGTTCGACGGCAACTATCAAGAGGCTTTGGACCGGCTCTCTTTGAAATCAAAAGATATTGATAACCAGTATTACTTTATCCCCAATGCTCTACGATACGCACGAATCTATAGATACATGGGCAACAATCAGAAGGCGAAAGAATACTACGAGCAAGCTAGAGACATTCTCAAATCCAAAATCGACGAAGATCCAAATGATGCGCGGTTCCACAGTGCACTGGGCATCGCTTATGCTGGCCTCGGTTGTAAGGAAGATGCTATCCGCGAGGGGCTGTTGGCGGAGGAGATGCTACCTGTAAGGAAGGAAGCAATGAGAGGTCTATGGCGGGTGGAGGAATTAGCCCGTATCTACGTTGTGGTCGGCGAATACGACAAAGCCATCGACCAGCTTGAAGATTTACTACCCCGCCCCGGATGGATGTCGATTCCTTATACTTCGACTTGACCCGGCCTGGGGCCCCTTACGCGACCACCCCCGTTTTAAAAAGCTAATAGAGGCAGACAAATAGGCCATTACGCCGCATGCAATTGATTCCCGAGGGATCGGGATCTTCAATATTGATTACTTTCATCTTCTTGTTTCTTGTGCGTCATTTTTCTTAACTACAAAAGACGCGGAAAGACGCGGAAGAATATTTGCCCCTTCCTTTTTCGCGACATTTAGCGTCTTTCGTAGTTCAGTATTTTGGCTTCGGCCAGGGCAGGCTGTGCCTTCGTGGTGATAAAAATCCGCGTTCTCCGCGTAATCCGCGGTTAATCCCTGTTTCTTTAAGATTTCATTTGAGAAACAGCGTTGAATGTAGAAGTTGAAATTCGTGCCTTCGTGTCTTCGTGGCGAGAAGTCCGTTGCGCAAGACAAAGCCAATCGCGTTTCAACGGTCGGCCTTGTGAATCAGCAGAATCGGACGGACGATCCCGCCGAGGAAAAGCTCGGTTATCCTGCGGTGGTCAACTCTGATTGCCACCGTGTTTTTGCCGGGCTCGGCGGCATCCGTCACATCAACTTCAAACGGCTTTCGCCGGGCCTCTCTTTCTAACGAGGCGACTTCAAGGCCATTGACATAAACCGTCACCGCCTGGCCGTCGACCTCGGTGAAGAACAGCACAAGTCGGCCTCCCCGCCGGCGCGGCACGTCCATCGACGTTCGGTGCCACATTACGGACTTGACATCCGGTAGACCCTGAGCATTGAGTGTCGTGCTATAGGTTGCCACTTGCCTCCATTTTGAATCGTCGAAATCACTCCTGTGGTAACCCTGCTCGGCGCCGTTGCCCTCAGGATCGTACGCCAGCTTCATCCGGTCGCCCAGCACCTGCAGGACCTTGTTGGGCTGCGCCGCGGCCTCGGCGCCCGCCAGAACGTGCGTGCCGACAAAACGCTTGAGGTAGCCGAGCGTGTAATGATTGCCGTAACCTTTGCTCAACTCGGCCTCGTTCCGGGCGTACAACTCGTCGTATACTTTTTTCGCCGCAGCGAAATCACCCCGATTCATTGCATCGCGCACGTGTATGTACTGCTCGGCATTCTTGAGCCCCTCAGATGTCATGGCGATGCGCGCCGAATAAATCTCGCCCTCGCCGGCTGCGCCGGCGGCTTGCCTTACCAGATGGGCGAGTTGCCTGAGGAACTGTGGCGTATACACCAGATGCAATGCAAAGAAGCTGCCGGATTCGCATTTCATATTCGCAAAAGCTTCGTCAATGCCCATCCAATACCGCTTCATGAAAGGCCCGGCAGCCGATCCGTAGAACTTCATGAAGTAGTCATCCATCATAGCGTCACTGTTGGCGTCCGGATCATAGGCAAGCCGGATGCTCTGGTAGAGATGAGGACCGTAGATTTCCCAGTTCACAAGCGATTCGAGATTGATGCCGATACAGCCTTTGGCTTTGAGATAGGGGATGTCATGCTTCCAGACCGAGAGCTTCGAGAACGGGACTACGCACTCGGCGAGATTGTAATTGTACGTGCGATAAGCGATTTGCCCGGTCGCTGCGGCCCAGCCGTCTATCACCTGCGCAAGCTGGATTCTGCTGGGCGAGCTGGGACTGCCGATCCGGTGATACCGGCAGTAACGTATGGGCGCAATCCAGGCCACCAGGTTGGGCGAGAGTTTGCGATTCAACGTTGGCGGCTGCGTGTAGTCCGCGTAGCAATAGAAGCTCAGAAGCCGGTCCGGATGCTCTTTGGCCACCAGACGGGCGACTTCATCCAGGAAATCGGCGTATCGGTTACTCACGCTGGCTCTGCCCGACGACGGCTCGATGCTGTCGGGATCGTCTTGCGCAAGGCATTTTTCGCATTGGCAGTACCCGGTCCCGTCAGGGGGAGAGACCGAAGGATCAGGGCCTCCGTTTGCAATCACACCCCGGGCGAACACCCTCAGAAGCTCGGGATTGGAAGTGCAGTACCATCCGCCTTTCCTGCGCTCACCGTCGCGCAGGGCGAAATACTCCGGATGGGTCTCGAACAAATCCTTGTCAACATACCTGCTCCAGGAGTGTCCGGTCGCCATCTGCAGACCGCCGGCGCCGTTCCAGATCTTCCAGAGGTTATGCCCGCCCCATTGCGAGCCCCAGATCTTGCGCATCATCAAGCCCGGCTTGTCGGTGATATTGAGCCTGCCGACGATTACGGTCTTGCGCCGCGGATATACCTGACCTAAATCATTGTCCATGAAGAATCGACATCCCAATTCCTCCAGGAACCGGCACACCGCCTTCATTGTCGACGTCTCATTCTGTCCGCCGATGAGAATCTTTGTCTTTCCATCGCAGATGATGCGCAAGCCTTCGCTTGTCGGACTGTCAATATCACCAAGCTCCAGGCCGGCTTTCACAGCCGCGGCGCCGACGTAGATCGCAGGCTTTGTGGCCGAAGCTTGCCCGACAATCTGCAACCTCGCGCCGGACATTTTCTCGATCCAGTCGACCAATACCCTGGCAGCGCCGGGATCGTTGCACTCGAAACCGGCCGAACCTCTCCTGGGCGCCCTTCGGCTCCGAGCTTGAGCGGTGTCTTCGCGACCTTGCTGGGCGACAATAACCGCCACGGCTTTGCCGTCCTTGACGATGTCCATGCTCTGGCTGTGAACAGGCAAACCCGCAACCATCAACGCGGCCAATGTCACTACCTTGAGACGGGCGCACACCACCATTTCTTCTCTCCTTGAAATTGCACGTGCCGATGCGTTTCTCAGCCGAAAGACAACCCTATTTCTTTCGCCACGCTGCGCACGTGCTCTGCTGCGAGGCGGTATTCTTCGGCGCCCTTGAGGTGCTCCAGCATTAGCGGCGTATCCGGCATTTTGCTCAGCTCCTTTAAAAAGGCAGCGTAGTCGAGGCCGCCCAGCCCCGGGCGGGCCTCGTCGAGATGCGTGGTGAGTCTCGGGTCCAGAAGAATGTCTTTGCCGTGACAGCTCTTGATGTTAGACCCTAGCTTCTCGAAGCATTCGCGGATCAGCTTGCCGGTGCTGTAATACCGCTGCGGGCTGCACACGATGTTCACCGGGTCAAGATGAACCGCAAAACGCTTGCGGTCTATCGCCTTGAGCAACTGCACGTACGAATCTGCCGAATCGGGATAAGACCAGGGCATCATCTCCAGGGTGAAATACGTCCGGGTCGGCTTGACATCGTCGATGATAGCGCGCGTTGTTTCGACAATCATGTCAAATGTCTCGTCGGTCAAATTATCAGGCGAGGGCCCTTCCCAGCGATTGCTGCGCGAGCCGCTGATGTTGACACAGCAATTGGCACCGATTCGGTCCGCCAGGGCCAATTGCGTTCGACACTTCTGCTGAGCCTCCCGGCGGGTCTTGTCGTCCGGACTGATCGGGTTACTCCACGCCCCGACCTCGGCGATGATAATGTCCGCCATCTTTGCGGCACGGGCGTACGCCTTTACAACATCGTCCGAAGCATTTGCGTCAACGGGGCAGTAAGCGGCGCGATAGCCGAGCTTTTTCACAACGCCCACCCACTCATCTGGGCCTTCGTACTTCTCGAAGGTAGGCCCTCCGAGCCGCAGGGGGGCAGTTTTCGTTTTTGCAGCCGAGCGTGCAGCCGCCCCGGAACCTACAAGGGCCGCTCCAACAGCAGCCTTTTTCATGAAGTTTCGTCTCGATATCGCTTTGGCGTAATCGATCATGTTCCTGAACCCCTTCCTTAATAATAGAAACAGCGTGTGGATAGTAATGTACTCAACCGAGACTTAACAAGGCATTCTACAGGAAAGACCGGTCTGGTTCACCCATAATCTTGAAATCTCAATCCGGGAATTTCAGCTTGTTCCGCGGGCTGGTCCGGCTCGTTCTTTCATCCTGGTCACTGTGGCCGTCGCCGTCGTCGTCGATGTCGGCGTTATCGCCTATGCCGTCGCCGTCGGTGTCCTGCCATTCCTTCGGATCCAAAGGGAACGCATCCCAGGGGACGGACTTGGCCCGATCCACGCCGTCACCGTCGAAGTCCAGCTCTTCGTGATCGGCAATGCCGTTATTGTTGTGATCATCGGCGAGACCGTCGGCATCGTCGTCGGCGTCGAGGTTGTCGCCTATCCAGTCGTTGTCCTTGTCTGCCCATTCTTCCGGATCCAGCGGAAAGGCGTCATCGGCGTCGGGCACGCCGTCGGCGTCATTGTCGGGGTCATAATGATTGGGAGTTCCGTCCCTGTCAATATCCGGCGGCCCATCGGGCGTGACAAGAAGAGCGAGGTCCACTGTGAATTGCGGAACTTCGAGCGTATTGCCCCCCGCGGAGACATCAACGATCTTGAGAATCTCAGCGTTCTCGGGCGAGTACCAGTATGCTTTCGCGGCTTCGGGGACATCCAGGGTAATGCTGAGACCTTCGACGGGATTCGTATGGTCGCCGAAGTGATGCAGATAGACGCCGGCCCTTTTCTCCGAGGCAAGCGCGTAAGCGCGAACCGCCTCCGGACGCGAAACCGTCACGGGAACCATGCGAACATCCTTGTCCAGGCGATACGAAAAATCCTGCATTGCTCTGACGTATTCGCGTTCCTTCGGGCCCAGCCAGATGTTCATATAGTGGCCGTCCCGGGCGTAGCTGGTGTTCCAGAAAACAAAGGATATCTCGTTGAACAGCGCCGTCCAGTTTCGGATACGCATCCGCCGCGCCGAGCCGGCATCCCATACGCCGCCGATGCCTGGAGGGATCGGCTTTCGCCTGTCTACTATATTGCCCTGCTCGCCCACCACTACGGGCATGTTGTACTTCTTCCAGTTCTTTGCTCTCGAAACAGTCACTTTGTCGGATTCGAGTTCGTTCTCGTTCTGGTACCAGTGCGGGGCGCTGATCTCGATGCCGGCGAGGTCGGGCCTCTCCCAACTCGTCGTGACGGGATGCCGGTACGGATCAAGTGACTTTAGATACGGAATCATTATCGCATACCAGCGGTCGTCCGTCTTCTGCTCGTTGAGCAGTTCCCAGAAATCCACGTACGCCCCCCACCTATCGACGCTGTACTTTATGAATCTCTTGACCTTCGCCATCTTCTCTTCGTCATAGGGCTCGTCATTGAATACCTTTTGAAACCCGAAGATCCCGTATAAAGATGCTAAAGCCATACGCACGGGCGCGCTGCAGGAGTTCATCGGTCATTATGCTTTCCTGGACGAGGTATTCGTCGAGGTCGCGATTAAGCGCAAAAGAGCAGTTCTCCTGTGAGAAGCGATACAGGTTGAACCCGCATTGCGAGAAATACCGGAAATACACATCGGCATTCTGCGGATTGCACGAAGCTCCGCGCACAAACATAGGCCCATCCGGCAGATCCGGCGCGTCCTGGCGGTCAGTCCGGAAAGGCCCCTCCATGCTGCACTGATCCATGGCTGAGCCGGTGGCGGAATTGTCACCCCAGCAGTCTTGCAGCCCGATGGGGAAATAGGCACTTCCATCGTCGAAAACAAAACGAAAAGGATTCTTCGGATGCTGTCGGAGAAACCCAGGGTTGGGTCTTCGTCCTTCGACGCAGGTAAAGGCGCCCCGGCCGGACGCTTCTTGCCCTTTTGCGTTCTTAAAGACAAAGCTATACCTCCATTCGCCAAGCTGCGAAGGGGCGAAGCGCGCCTTCCACAAATCCTGTTTGTCAAAACGATAAGATATCTTCTGCCGCTCTCCTCTGGCTGTCTGACTCATTTCTACTAATGTCGTGGACGGCAACGACGAACCGTAATGGAATCCGCCTATTCGCACCTTCTTTTTTGACGGAGAAGTGAGGGTAACGTCGATGGTGACATCGAAGAAAGGATTCTCATACGCCAGGTCGTGTTTGAACGTGATCTCGAACACCTCGAACAAAGGGACGGTGTTCGTATTCTGGAAATACTCCACTTGGAGATTACCTCCGCCGGCGCTGTAGACTTTGTCCTGTTGTCCAGTCCGGCAAGAGAGCACAAAGACCATCACTCCTGCCGTAGACACTAGCAACAATGTTCGTAACGACATGATTTCATCTCCATATGAAAATATCCACAAGACTATCAAACATTTTTCGCAATTACAACTATCCCGAATCCTCTCGGCCGTCAATTGGCGTCATTGCCGGGCTCAGGGAGAAACCGATACCACGTGTATTTCAAAGCTACAATAGAGACGACCGCCAGCGCAAGCCATAACATCGAATGGATGTACCAATGCCCGACGAGGTACATGGGGAACAAGTACAGCCCCGTGATCGCGAGCATGGCGAGCACGACATTCAGGAGAGTTCGCGAAACGCCTTCCTGATTTTCGAATCTCGATTCTCGATTCTCGTCAGGCGTCGCGACCGGCTTCCACAATCCGAAGGGGCGGACGGATCTGTAGAAGCCGACCAAAATATCCCGGTCTACGGGCCGCGTTGCCAGAGACACGATAATGCTCACGCCGAGCGAGGCCAGGCATATCGAAGGGAACACATAGTAAACAGGCACCTCCGGAAAGACCAGGGCCACCAGCGACAGAAGCATGCCGCCCAGCATCCCAAATGAATAGCCCCAGCCATTCATCCGCCACCAGTACCATCTGAGCACGTTCGGTATGACAACACCGGCGCCCAGCGCCATCATTGCCCAACTCCATATTTGAGCGATCGAGTCGGCCTGAAAACCAATGGCAATACCGGCCAGAACCAGCGAAAGGCTGGCCAGATGACTGCATCGCACGGCCTGGGAGTTAGTGGGATTGGGCCGAAAATAGGGCTGCCAGATATCGCGAACGATAAAGGAAGCTCCGCTGTTGACCGTCGCACTGAACGTCGACATGAAGGCGGCTAACAATCCGGCAATGACAATTCCCCTGATTCCCGCCGGCAGAAATTCCAGCAGCACTATAGGCATAACTTTCTCAGGGTCCGTGATACCGGCGACTCCCACCAGCGCCAGCAGTGCAATCCCGGTGGCCATGCCCCAGCGAACAATCAGAAAGAAGCTCCACGCGGCACCAACCTTGGCGGCATCACGCGGATTGCGAGACGCCAGGAATATCTGGAAATCGAACATCTGTGCCGGCCCGCCGGCATTTAGCAGCAGTCCTTTCAAGACCCAGACAATTACAAGGGCGCCGAACAGCTCGAAATAGGCGTTGTCCGTCCCGGCGAATTCCTCGACACGCCACGGAATACTTAATGAAGTCCAGCCCTGCGGTAACTGAGACAACAACTCCGGTGTCAGCCTTGACCAGGCAATGTAAGCAATAAAAATACTACCAAGGGTCAGAACGGCGGTCTGGATAACATTGGTTATCACCACGCTATAGAGTCCGCCTAAAATAACGTAGAGGGTCGTTATGCCAATAACCAATACAGCCAGAACAGCGGGTTCGTGTACTGTGACCATCGTCTTTATCCAGGGAACAGACGTATACTGAGCAAGGGATTCAAGTGGAATGTAGACAGAGGCAAACTTACCGATTCCCTGAAATGCGTACCCGATAAAACTGGCCAGAGTCAGCACCGCCATCAACGCGTAGGTGGTTCGGGCCAGCCTGCCGCCTGAATCATCGCCAAAACGGGTTTTCATCCACTCAGCGGCTGTCATAACGTTCGAGCGCCGCACCCATTTGCCCATATAGGCCATGAAAAAGGCGCCCATATAAAACCCCCACATCCAGTGGTGCCACATAGACTTCATCCCCAGAACAAACAGGATCGAGACAATCCACATCGTCCCTGTGATATCGAAGGTGGCCACCGAGCCGGACATCGCCAGCGCCAGCCAGTGCATGTTCTTGCCAGCCAGAAAATAGGACTCCAGATTCCTGGAGGCGCGCTTCTTATACCAGCAGCCCAGCCCTATTACGATGCCAAAGTAGAGAAGAATAATTCCATAATCAACTGAACTCATGCGTCACCTCATTCGGCATCTAAGATGCAGCGTTCACCGTGTCGAACATCGCTACAATACTTTCCGGCTTAACATTCGCCAGGATATTGTGCACCTGCTGGAAAACGAATCCGCCGCCGGGGCTGAGTATCTTCACCTGCCGCCCGACATGTTCAGCGATCTGTTCGGTCGTGCCGTTGGGTAGAATGTCCCTGGTGTCGCAGCCGCCGCCCCAGAAGGTAATGTCTTTGCCGAACTCGGCCTTCAACTCGCCGGCGTCCATCCCGGAACAACTGATCTGAACCGGATTGATTGCATCGACGCCGGCTTCAATCAGGTGGGGCAGCAATTCGCGAACTCCGCCGCAACAGTGTAGCATGACCTTTACGTCCGCCAGCTCTTTTGCGCGGCTCCAGAGCAACTTGTGCCGGGGTTTGAAAAACTCACAATACATCGCAGGTGACATCATGGGCCCCGTCTGCATACCGAGGTCGTCGCCGAAAAGAATAATGTCGATGTGCTCGCCGACAGCGGCCAGAAATCTTTCGAGATTTGCCATGTGAATCTCCATGAGCTTATCGAGAAACTTCTGAGCGTGCGCAGGCTCTGAGGCGAGCAGCATCATGAATACGTCGTTGCGATATAGAAACTGACCAACCTCGAACAGGTTGCCGCCGAACAGCCCTATGATGGCGCGGTCGCTGCGGGCCCTCAGTCGCTTTGCGCCTTCGCAAAGCTGCTCGCTGTCGATCGGGCCGGGCGGGCTGGCGATAGCCGTCCACATGGACTCTGCGAGCACATCAGAGATCGCGTCGAGATCGTCTCCGTCAACGAACGGGAAATAGGTCTGCTCGAAATATAACGCCCCATCCGGCATGTGGGCCAGCACCCTGCCGCTCTTGGATCGAATCACCCAGCGTTTGTCGTCGCGCTCAATCGGCGTCCAGGCCGGCACAAAACAAGGCGTGCCGTCGGGCAGCGTCCAGGGCGACCACGATTCGGCGTCCAGCGCAAAACCACGGCCCAATTCGATGGTGTCTGCGCCGAACCGATCCAGCACGTCCTCATCGACAACGGCCAACTGCTGAATGACATCGTATACGCGGACCGGCTTGGGCCCCAGCCCCAAGTGTTCTCGCAGCTTGGGATATGCAATCGCCGCGATCCCCGAGGACCGGTGCCCCGAAAAGTCAACGCCGACGCGATCGGTTTGCCGATGGTCCAACGCCGCTAGAATTCGCTCTCGTGATTTCATGGTCATCCTCTTACTTGCCGGGCAGCGAAGCTCTCAAGGTGACAAATTCTTGCGCTGCCATCTCTATCGGTCCGCTGATCCTGGAGACCTTTTCTTGGGCCAGGTTGCTTAGCCAGACCGTTTCGGGTGCCGGCTTCGCCCAGTCGAGTTCGGCTTTTCTGTCTCGCCTGCCCGGGTTGAACAGACGCACGATCCAGCTCTCACCATCGGCGGCAGGTTTGAAGGCGGTTACAATTATTCCGGCGGGCTCAATGCTCAGGAGGGAGGGTCGAGGCGGAGTTTCGTTGTTAACCGGTACGGCTATGAGCGGCTGGCCGAACTCGACGCCAAACTTCGTTGCGCTGCCTGCACCGAATCGCCCGTGAGGTTTGATTGAATAGCGGAACGTCGTGGGGCCCTCCTGAGAGGCCTTGTAGTTGGTTTCCCAGTAGTTATTCATCACATAAGAGTACAGCGTCGTAGATGGTTCGAGCTGCTTGATCCATCCGACGGACCTGCCCCTGGGGTCGTTGGTGATGGCGCCGACTTCGACCAGCGGTGCATCGGGCGCAGCTAAAGTGACACCGTAATCTGAGTTGGATATGTCGATCCATCGTTGTACGGTGAAGTAGTTCTTGCACGCACCGCCCAGTTGATCGGTCTCGGGTCTGACCACAGCCCACGGGGTGTCCATCCGCATCACACCTTTTGGAACGTTGAAACCGAAGCCCAAATGCACCGCTTCCTGCTCGTAAATATTCCTCTTGTCGATGACATTGACAATATCCAAGCGGTTGATGCCGTCAACGATGCGCAGCTCGCGAGTTAGCTTGTTGCACCCAGGCGCATCGGATTCGATCAGCAACGACGCGACCAGCGGCCCTTGCTCCTTAACCGTAATCGTGACAGGCCCATTGCGCTGCGGATCGTCCGGATCCCTGCCGGCTACATAGAAATAATCATTGAGCCCAAGGGCGGCGTCGCCATCAACGATCTCTATGTTCTGCGGCTTGGACTTCAGGCTCTTGATTGCGCCTGTCTTTTCATCGACGGTTAAGGCGATTGTTCCATTGCTCAGTTCGGCACCATTCGCAGTGACATTGCCTCGCGTAGAAGCCAAACCAGCGTGGAAAGTGAATCGTTTCGCGGAAAAAGGCGCGACACCCCGGGCGAGAAAAACCAACTCGCCCGTTGACAGCCGCTGTGATTTCACACGCCTGCCGTTGGCGTCCTTGACCATGTCACCGGCTGGGGCCATATTCTTGGCCAGCACGACCAGATCCGTTCTTGTCCAGGAGCAAGTATTGAATACATCCACGGCAGCGACCGTCTTTGCCGGTGTCCGATACGGGGCCAGGGAGCTCTCAAGCAGCCTCAGGGATTTGGCGTCGGCGTCGAGGGCGAACGCCTGCTTAATCTTCCACTGCGCCTTTGTGAAATCACTTTCCGGCTGGCTTATGCTGCAATGAGCGCCCCAGGTGTGCTCATCGTAAAGTATCACGTCGCGCCACGCGGCGTCGAATTCGGCACGCGGGTAATTCGCCGGATCGAGCATAGCCCAGAGCGTCTCGGCCTGCACCAGGCGCTCGGCGGCGCTGCGGTTGAGCGCCGTCTCACTTGCCGATGATCCCGCTCCATCTTCCCAGTAAGGTGTGAAATCACCGCGTTCGGTGGGAATCTTGTCGGCGTACCGGCTTTCGAACTCTCGGAACATCTCGGTGGTCGTAGCCACAACGAGTTTCGGGTAGGCGTATTTCTCGTTCCAGTCCCTGACGAATTCACTCAGATTCGGGTCGGGCGGTCCGTTATCGCCGCCGATCGAATAGCGAAGCTGGATCATATCGTAGGGATATTCCGCTTCTTGTAAACGTCCGAGGTAGCCGAAAAGCCTTCCTCCATCGAGACGTCCGCTGTGGAAGAAGGAATATCCTTCGCCCGCGACCCAGCAGAGAATCTTGTGCTGCCTGCATGGTGACTCCCAGTAGAAAGGCCTGTCACCCCATCTCGAGAGTGTGTAGCCGATGCGGTGCCCTCGGTTGGGACCGACAGAGAAGTACTTGACTCCGCTCTGGGCCAGGACGGGTACGATCCCCCATGTGTAGCCGGGGACGTCGGTTATCATCGCCGTGTCGATTGTCAAACCGTAGCGATCTCTTAGTTTCTGGGCATAATCGACAAGTCGGATGAGTTCCTCAGGCCGGCACAAGGCGGTCAGCTCGTTGCCGTATAGAGCGTCCAGTCCGATCCAGCCCTTCCGGACTGCGTCGACAAACGCTTCGCGATCCTTTTCAGACGCCTGCTTCAGATAGCTCTCCACGGCCCACAGCACTTCGACATTCCATTTGAACGGCGCCGCACCAGGGAAATCCGCCGTCTCGCGTCCCAATTCAATAACCTCTTTGAAATACCGCCAATGCGTGCGCTCGACTTCGGTTTGAACGTGCGTGTAACCGATATCCACGTGCGAGTGGTGCAGCAAGTATACCTCCCACTTGCGGACGGGCTTGATGGTCAGTTCTTGCTTTCCGATCGACACACCGGCCACCTTGACATCCACCGCAACCGATGTCGGACTCTTCACCGCCGGCGCGAATCCCTCAATGACCTTGAAGCCGGAGCCGAGTGACTGTCTCATAAGTTCGGCTCCGTCGACAGCGATCGCAGCCTCGGCGGGCCCACCGATATGCAGGACGCAGGCAAGGACCGGTTGGTATAGCTTGCCGTCATCGTGCTTGACGAGAAACGGCTGACTGTAGACGTTCAACAACTTGCTGACAGGTTCGAGCGGTCCGGTTTTGACTGCCGCCGGCGCTGTGAGCGTCACATGGTCGTAGAGTATCCAACTTCCGGCCAGAGACGTGATTGTGATCTGGTTATTGCCCGCCTTGATCGCTCGGGCGGGAAAGTCAACGGTCAGCTTGTGTTCGCGTCCCTTGTCGGGCTGGCCGTGCGCGGAGGCATCGCCCGCGCCGCGGGGCAGTTCACGGACGAAGGACTCATCGTTGATCTCGATCTGCAATTTCGGCGGCTGGGAACTGTGCGTATCGACGAGGTCGAGCATTAGCTTGCATTCGCCCGCGATCGGCGCCGCTTCGAGCCCGAACAGAATTGTGAAGGTGTGACTCTTGCCGCCCGCCCAGGCGTCGGCGGGCCCCGGCTGTATGTAGGGCCAGTCCTGCTTCGGATCGGATTGGCCCGCTACGAACAAAACGTCATGAGGAAAACTCGCCGAATACTGGTTGCTCCTGTCGGGACCCAATGCGAATTCCGCCGTATTGTTGTCGGCTTTGCCGATCTGCCAGAGAAGTTGGTCGTTCTCGGCAGCCGGCAAGGTCAGGGGCCAACAGAGCAACAGCATTAGCACCACGGTTCTTGTCATCCCGGCATGTTTCATTTTACCTGCTCCCTTCTTATCTCGTATTGCGTATTGCGTAGCACGCACGACGCATCACGCACGACGTACAACGAATTACCGCCGGTCATTGTACCGGCATCGCCCGCCGAACTCCACATTGTTTTGTTGAAGCGCGTTTCGGTTATTTGCGTGAACGGGTTTTGTGTGGTATTCGTACTGTCGGGAGAGTATATTGTTGCCGAAAGACAAGGACATGATGAAAACGGCATAGGAGGTTATCCATGATTAAGAGAATTTGTAGGATGGGCAACAAGCCTGCCCTGAGCGAAGCCGAATGGGTTGCCCATGCTGTCAATGCAGCCCGGAACCGCATGGGCAGGAAACCTGCCCATCCTACAGCTCTGCTTGTCGCGATAATATTGACGAGTGCAGTACAGGGGCAAGAGTGGGCGCGATTTCGCGGGCCAAACGGTCAGGGGATAAGTCCCCCTCTGGCGGACCGGACGATTCCCGTCAAATGGACCGAGCATGATTACAACTGGAAGGTGAAATTGCCCGCCGGAGGTCACGGGTCGCCTGTGATATGGAAGGACAAGGTGTTCGTGACATGCGAGAATCCCGAGTCTGTTGGCGGGATGCTTCTGGCATTGGGTGTTTCCGACGGTCGCGTGCTGTGGCGGGAGGAATACAAACTGTCCCCCTATCGCTTTCACAAGGACAACAGCTATGCGACTTCTACGCCGGTCGTAGATGCCGACCACGTTTACGTCCTCTTCCAGACGAACGCCGAGACGATTATCGCCGCTGTGAGTCATGCCGGCAATGAACTCTGGCAGCGCAAGCTCTCAGGCATGCACACTCAGTTTGGGGCCGGAACATCACCAATGCTTTACGACGATCTCGTGGTGTTTACTCACGAGCAATGGGAGAATGACAAGGGGTACGAAAGCAAGTGGATCGCCCTGGATCGAGAGACGGGCCAGACGCGCTGGACAAAGAAGCGAAACAACAAGCAGGAATCGTATTCGACGCCCTGTGTTTATTCTCCCGCGGGTGGCGAGCCCCAGTTGATCTTCACCAGCGAGGCCCACGGAATCACGAGCGTCGATCCTCATTCGGGGCGAACGATATGGGAATTGCAGCCTGTGCTGCCCGCCCGGGCGATCAGCTCGCCCGTCATTGCAGGCGATCTGCTGATCGGTACGTGCGGCAAAGGCGGAGCAGGGATACAGTTGTCGGCAGTTAGGCCCGGTTCAAAGGACGGCTCCTCACAACCATCGCTCGCCTACACGCACCAGCGCAAGTCCGCTCCTTATGTCCCCACGCCGCTGGTCAAAGACGGGCTGCTCTTTACCTTTCACGATCAGGGAGACGTCTGCTGCATGCGTGCAGCCACCGGCGAACTACTCTGGTGTGAAAAGCCGGCTGGCAAGTTCTATGGATCACCCGTCTGGGTCAACGGCTCTCTGTACTGCATGGACCGAGCGGGCGCCATTGTCGTCATCGAAGCGGCATCGACTTACAAACTCCAAGGCATCAACGCATTAGGTGAGGGCAGCCAGGCTACCCCGGCTGTCGCCGAAGGCCGAATGTACCTGCGCACATATACCCACTTGATCTCGATCGGAGGCAGATAGGAATTATGAATCGAAAAATCGGCGTCTCCGCGGTGCTGTTTACAGCATTTCTTGTTTTCGCCTCGCCGATCCTGCTGTCGGGCCAGTCCCGGCCGGATGCCGCGCCGAGCGCGAGCGAATCACAGGACGTCAACTTACCGGGGCTTAGTGCGACTGTAACGCAGAGCCCGGCGACTGCCGATGCCGGTGCAACGCTAACCGTCAAGCAACTCCAGACGCAGAAGAAACAAATCGCAGAATCGCAAGAGCTGAGCGAAGATGTGAAAGCCAAAATCGTTGAGATATACGACAGGGCTCTGGCTCAGTTGAAATCGGCGGGTGAATTCGAAGCCAAGAGACAGCAGTACGGTCAGCAGCGGAAAGACGCGCCGGGTAATCTTGAGAAGACGAAGGAATTGCTTGGCGCTAAGGGTGCGCCCGCGGCGCCGCAGGTCGCTCCTGGCACTACGCCGACAGAGGCCGAGCAGGCGCTGGCGACGGCAAGACTGGCCCTCGAAGAGGCCAGGAAGAACGTCGCCAACTGGGAATCCGAGCCCAAGACCAGAGCCGACAGGAGAACCAGGATACCGGAGGAATCGAACACGGTCAGCCAGAAGCTCGAAGAGACAAAGGCCAAGCTTGCCTTGCCCCCGGCTGAAGGTCAAAGCAACGAACTGGCACAGGCCAACCGAATTCTTCTGCTCGCCCAGCAGCGCGCTCTGGAGAACCAGATAGCGGCTAACACCGAGGAGCTGTTGTACTACGACGCCGGCAGCGAGTTGCTCGCCGCCCAAAGGGATCTGGCCGCACGACGACAGAGTTCGGCGGAGAAGGTGGTGGAGTTCTGGAAGCAGAAGGTGGGCGATTTGCGACAGAAGCAAGCCGAGGCGGCCAAGGACGAAGCGATCCGCGCCCGCGAAGAGACAACCCACCCGGCGATTCAGGCCATAGCCGAGAAGAACGCCGAACTCGCGGAGACCCAGACCTCGCTGGTGACCAAGGTTCAGACTGTAACGAAGTACTCTGAGGAGATTGACGCCAAGCTCGAGGCCGTCAAGAAGAGTTCTGCCGAAACACGCGCAAGAGTCGATACTGCCGGACAGGTCACCGATGTGATGGGGATGTTCTTACTGGGTGAGCGGGAGAAGCTCCCCAACGTCGGTCCGAACCAGCGGCAGATACGAAACCGGCCGGCGGAGATTTCACTGGCTCAGTTCCACGGGATGGAACGCGACAGGGAATGGTCCGACCTGGGCGATCTTTCAGATGAGCTGGATGAGATTCTTGCGCAGCTTGATCCGAACGTCGGCGAGGCGCAGCGCGAGGCGATAAAGAGCGAGGCCACTAACTACTACGAGAGCCAGCGCAAGCTGCTCAGGGCAACGGCGGATTTGTACGGGGACTATTCCACCAGACTGGCAGATCTCGACCCGAAAGAACGTCAGTACGTGGAAACCGTACAGTCATACGCGGATTTCATCGACGCCAGTATTCTGTGGGTCAAGAGCAGCCCGGCATTGCGTTTGTCCGACCTTCGCACGAGCATTTCTGCCGTCGGGTGGCTGCTTTCGCCGGCCAACTGGCACCGCAGCGCACTTGCCCTGTGGGCCGACTTCCAGAACAATCTCTCGCTATATTTGGCGGCGCTTCTTGTCATAGTCTCATTGGTCGTGCTCCACCCGCGGGCGCACGCCGGCGTCGAGGCCCTCTCCGAGCAGGTCCGTCAGGTGCAGACCGACAGCTTTCTCCATACCCTCAAGGCGCTCGGTCTGACGATATTTCTCGCGGCGACCTGGCCTGCAGTTTTGTTGGTGATTCAAAGCCGTCTGTTGGCAGCCGCTGGGGATCACGACTTCTCCCAGGCACTTGCTGCCGGCATGCTTGAACTTGTACCGGTCGTCTTTACGCTCTGCTTCCTCCGGCATTTTGCCATGCCCCACGGCCTGGCTCAGGACCACTTGCGCATGCGCAACGAGCCGCTTTCATTTTTCCGGCGACTGCTCGGTTGGTACTTCGTACTGACGATTCCGCTTACGTTGATAGTGCAGCTCATGCAGACCCAGCAGACCGGCGAGCAGTGGTACAATTCCGCGGGCCGCCTGTTCTTTATGGCCGGTCTTATTGTGCTCTCACTCCTGCTGCTGCATCTTCTGCGCCCGACCGGCAAGCTCATGGAGCCATATCTCAGGCAGAGACATGGTGGTTGGCTGGAGCGCCTGCGCTACCTCTGGTACCCGCTGTGCTTTGTCCTTCCGGCCGGATTTGCAGCGTTGGCCGGCCTGGGGTATTTCTACGCAGCACGACATCTGTACCAGAAGCTCGTGGTCACGATGGTCCTGATTCTTCTGACGATTCTGGTCCGAGCGATCTTCATGCGCTGGCTAATCGTAGCACAGCGCAGACTTGCCCTTCTCGAAAGGCAGAAACGCGAGGCCGCCGAGCGAGACGGGCAAACCCAGGGTCAGTCAGCTTCAACCGCCGAACCACAGCAAACCAAGGCAAAAGAGGACGATACGACAATCCTACAGATGTCTCGGCAGACCCGGCGCCTCATAGACGTAATCACGGTTTTCCTGCCCATAGGCGGCATATGGTACGTGTGGAAAGACGTCCTGCCCGCTTTGGGCGCTCTGGCGGAAATACAGCTTTGGGGGATGACCGGCGAGAGGCCAGTGACTGTTGGATCGGTGACGATGGCCCTGCTGGTCGTGGCGCTGACCGTGATTGTGACTCGGAACGCGCCAGGTCTGCTGGAGATAATAATATTGAGGCGACTGCCGCTCGACCGCGGCGTTCGCTTTGCCATCACGACACTCTTCAGGTACACGCTGGTCGTCGTCGGCACCGTGCTCGCTTTCAGTGAGATGGGGATAGGCTGGGCAAAGGTTCAGTGGCTCGTCGCCGCGATGACCGTAGGATTGGGTTTCGGCTTGCAGGAGATTTTTGCCAACTTCGTCAGCGGCCTGATCATTCTCTTCGAGCAGCCGATTCGCGTCGATGATGTCGTCACCATCGGCGAGGTGACCGGAAATGTGTCGAAGATCAGGATTCGGGCGACCACGATTCGCCGATGGGACCAGCGCGAGCTTGTGGTGCCAAACAAGGAATTCATCACAGGACGGCTGATCAACTGGACCTTGTCGGACAACGTCCTGCGACGAGAATTCGTCGTGGGCATCGCCTACGGCTCCGACATTGCCAAGGCCGAGAGAATCCTCTATGAGGTTGCCAGGGCAAATCCGCTGGTCCTCGCCGAGCCAAAGCCCATCGTAATCTTCAAGGGCTTCGGAGATAACAGCCTGGAGTTCGAGTTGCGTGTGTACATTACAGGCATCGACAACTACGTTCCGGTCTGGCACGGCATCAATTGCGCCATAGACGACGCATTCCGAAAGGAAGGCGTCGAGATCGCCTTCCCGCAGCGCGATATTCATATCCGCTCGGTAACCAAAAGCATCCCCATTAATACAGAGGGTCCGCAACAGTAGCCCGGAGGTAGCATCCTGTCGGCCGGGACCATCGCCCTACCGACGATGTATGATGCCGTCCCGGACCGAGCGATGGACCTGCCAGTGGAAGGTGGGACATCCAGAAAAATATTTCGTTGATCCAAGCGGGCCCGGGTCCTAAAATACGTTTTTCGCCGGTCTGTAATCCGGTATTGCAGGTTGCTTCAGCTCGGGGTTGAAACCTTGGAAGACAGATGGGACATCACAGATGACGAACATGATATATTGAGCCATACCGGAAGAGGAAACCGGATACATGTCCTCACTCTGGATAAGGCCCTGGCTGACGACGTCTGCGAAAGGATACACAACGATCCGAGGATGAAGTTCGCCAAATTGATCAGGCCCCGACAGACAAACGTGCGCCAGACCGTCGAAGAAATCGACGCGATGGCGAGAGAGACCGTTCATTCGAGGTTGCTGATAATCGACGCTCGCAAGATTACCCTGACCAAGCTTCAATGGGCCTACAACAAAATCGTCGGTTACAATCGCAGGGATTTGAACAGGTTGTGCTACATCATACTGATAGGCGATGGTCCGGGGAATCTGTTTCGCGCCGGACAGGCGTTGGATGTCTTCGTGCTCCATCTCGCCGGCCATAGAGTAGACTTTCATCCGGCTGTGTTCTTCTATGACCCCCTGCTTCATTATGAGCCTGACGAGATTGAACGTTCGGGGGTAGATTTCGAATTTGTGATCCCGGACAAGATCCCGAGAAGGCTTGTCCCGCATTTCAAGCAGGATGAGGACATGAGGGTCGATAAGATAAGGCGCTATTTCAGAGCGATCGGCAAAGAGGATGAGGTGCGCAAGAAAAGACTCAGAAAACTCAGGCATCTGTACAAGGAACGGATGATCGAGCAATTCCCCAACCACGCCGATCAACTGAAAGCCTGGCTATCGAGAAAGGGAATAAGACTGGCCAGCGAAAAACTGCACCTTTACCCTCTATACTTCGAAGACTGGGTCCACAAGCTCATGCTAAAAGCAGCGGAAGGTTAGATCCGTTGATAATTGAGAATGAAGAATTCAGAATGCAAAATCTCAACCCGAATTTCCCAAGTAGTGGGTGACAAAGAGAAAAGCTCATCAAGATAGAAGCCAAGGTGGTCAGCCATTCCCGCTACGTGATATTTCAGATGGCGGAAGTGGCGGTTCCGCAGACGCTCTTTCGGGAAATCCTTGCCCGAATCCGGCAGTTGCGTTTTATGACAATGCCTGCGAGGCCGGGATGATATGTGAAGCTACTGAAAACCGGGTTCTGGAATGGAGGGCAACGGTGGTGGTGTGCCAAAATGGTGGAAAAAGAACGGATTCTTGACGTACGTGCTCGTCTCTTTGGCGGCTCTTCCGGCACGGTATGCTGAACTTGCTGGAATTCTCAAACTTAGGGGTTCTTCAAGAATCGCTCTGCTTTGTATCGGCATATTGTGGTTGCCATAACTGCTTAAATGGATTGAAGTTGCAACGAAACAGTCAAATAAGAGCGAGGGCCTGCGAAAAGAAACCTAAGTTTGAGCTGGAATTATCTTGAGATTGAGATGTAATTACAGTAATATGAGGCGTAGAGTCTACAGGAGTGGTTCAGTAGCGTGTACATGGGCGATCCCGGTTATCGTAGGTCTGGAGCCAGTCGCGCACCATCCACTGAATATCTCATGAAGCAAGAGGAGAACAAAGACATGGATAAGAGGACGGCTCATCAATTATCTTTCGCATTATCTGTTTGTCTTCTATTAGTCACGTGGTTTTGCGTGGGGCATGTCACAGCCGAAGAATTGGTTTTAGGCAATACCGCCAAGGCAGAACTTATGGATGGATGGATCAAAAAGCCAACTGGCAGTGAAGCCGGATGCGACATGTCGGCAGATAGTGAACACATTGGGATCGAAAGCCATGCTGAGTTTGGCCGATTCGCACCTGTTTTCACACTGCCCGACATGGACGGCCATTCAATGACACTTAGCGAATTACGAGGACGTGACATAGTTCTTGTGTTTGGTAGCATACATTGCCCCAATTGTGCTGTCAAAATACCGCTGCTTAATGAACTTGATGCAGGATTTGATGAGGGTGGATTCAGAGTCATCTTTGTTGCGATTGGCAACACTGCCACAGATGTGAGACAGTACATAGAGAATAAGGACATCCAGTTTGATGTTCTGGTCGACAGAAACGGCACAGTCGGGCGGGCATATGGTGTCAGGAGAATTCCCGAGGTGTTCATTATTGACAGCATGGGAGTCATTCGATACTGCGGTCCGAAGAAGAATCGAGCTATTTGGCCTTTTCTTGCAAGGGGACTATCTGCAAAGTCCACGATTCAGATGGGCAACTGCGAAGAAAGGGAACCTTACCTGCTGTACAAGTCAAAAACGGTTGTCAAACCGAATGAAGAATTTGATATTGAGATATTTGCAGATTTCAGTGACTGCCCACCATCAGAAAGAACTTATCATGTTGACCTTAATGCGGACGGCATTTATGAGGTTTCAGGCCGTATAGTAGGTGATTCCTTCTTTATCCAGGGAGATTTTCAACAGGAGGGCATACATCCCATTAGAGTGAAAGTCAAAGACGGATACGGAACTGCACATTCCGTGCTATATGTGCACGTAACAGAAAGCAAAATAACAACTGGACAGGTGAGAAACGTATCAGGCCTGCATTTACATCAGATGGAGCTTGAAGACATAAAGGTTGCGAGCGGAATGGATGGTGTAAGAAAAAGGCGGGTTGTCCTCTGCTTAGGAAGTCGGGCTGAGAGATTCTGGATTGATATTAATCTGGCATATCACGTTCTTAAAGGAAAGTACAGTTTTACCGATGAAGAGATAATCCTGCTTACCTACGATACGGATGTCCCCGCGAGCTTGAATGATTTTGATGTATCCTGGATAGATGGCAGCCTCTGGACTGAAGGGACGTTTAATCCTGACATTCTACAGGACACTTTTCAGAGTCTTTCCACTGAGTTGGATGGTGATGACTGGTTATTCCTTATTTTTGATGGAGATGGAAGCGGTTATTATGGTCCGCGGACAAAAAGGCCGTATTGGCACGGCGTGACACCTGATTCCATTTACGAGGGATCGATTGATGTATCTGAATATGACGATCCTGATTACAAAGAAGATGAATTTCAAACCGAATTGATACCCAGCGGCCAGGTCAACTGTGTGAAGTATGACGGCATTCCGAAAGGCATGGACAAGTTTCTACCATGCTTCGATTACTATCCTTCTTTCCTCAAGGCGGGTGATTGTTATTATCGGTTCAAAGTTCTCAGCCATTTCGGCGATTTACAGTTGATAGATGGCAGGATGGTATCCGACAGCGACATATATATTGAAAAGATTATCAGCTACGCAAAATGCGACCTGAACAGAAATACGATAATAGAAGCCAACGAGGTTGACTTATGCGATTGGGATGGTGACGGTATTACCTTAATGTCATATGGACCTGAGTATGATGAGGACGACTGGCATGACAGATTCGGTCTGGAGGATAATTATCACCCAAACAATACAATAAATGGTCTATACTACTGTCTTGTTGACAAGAATCACGACAACGTACTGGACCTTATCGGTTTTGTGTGCGTTCACAATTCCAAAGGTCACTTTTTTGGCAATGAATAAGGTTTTATAGTATTAGCGTGATTATGATAAGAAGTGACATTAGGTCTCATCTATTGAGAAACGTCAAGTTGGTGAGGGCAACAGTGAAGGGGC
>JADHXR010000053.1 GCA_016782865.1 Phycisphaerae bacterium | reverse complement strand
TCACATCTTTTGGAAAGCCGTCGTGCTCAGGCACTACCTCGACGGGATACAGTTCGCGCTGGGCGATTTGCCTATCGACACGACCCCTCGCTGCCCGCAATACCCTGTCAGGGCCCGCGGCGAGCAACAGGACATCCACGAGGACTGGGGGCATCTGACCTGGCTGGCCGGTACCAAATACGGAAACGCCGACGGATTGGTGCTTGGACGTGTCACCATCAAGGCGGGCAAATTCAACCCGCGCCACCGACACCCCAGGTGCGAGGAAGTACTCTACATGTTGAAAGGGCGAATAGTGCACAGCCTGGGCAACGAGACCTTCACTTTGTCGGCAGGTGACACCATAACGATCCCCGCAGGTGTTTTTCACGATGCGAAATGCATCAGCGACGAAGATGCGGATATGATTGTGGTTTACTCCGAGGGGATACGCCTTTTTGAAAAGGAGTCCGACGTTTCACAGTAGCGCCCCTTGCCCTGTATGCGACGTTATTCGCAGAGCCTTTTCCAAGATATTCGTGGCAATTCTCCGCGCATTTTGTTATATTGCCCATCCTGGGTATCGCCCCGGCTGCAAGAGAGGTGTCGATTCGCTCCGGCCGGCCAGACAAGCTGATGTTTGGGAAGCCACGAAGGTCCTTTTGTGAGGTACAAACGAAGATGGCAGCAAGAAGAACCATCCCCACAGTTCTATTCTTTATCATCGTTTGCTGTCTGTATTCATCCACCTGCCCTCGAATTCTCGCCGGTGAGAAATCCGAATCCGAGGTCTATACCCCACCGCCCGGGCGATTGGCCAAGGCAAGGGCGAATCTCGAACTGGTCGATTTCGCCGCGATGAGACTGGCGATCGAAGATCTGGCGAAGAACTTCGGCGATAAGTACAAGAACGGCCGCGAATATTCAAGAGCAATTGACCGCTGGCAGCAGCGCGCAGCAGAGATCAAAAACGCGCTCGATCGCGGCGATAGAGCAGCGGCCGGGCAGGTCGATGAAATCGTGGCCCTCCAACGAAAAGCCCTGCTTTCCAACCCTCTGCTTGACTTCGACAGAATGCTGCTCATCAAGCGAAAGCCGCTCGGCGACCCGAGAAGATCGACGGGAGACCCCGAGAACGACAAGGGCCTGGGCAAGTTCCTCGGGATACCGCAGCAGAGTTCATGGCAGCTTCACACGATGACCGACACGGACGGCTGGGAAAATGAAATCGCCCTTCTCTCGTCGGTCAATCCGAAAGGCTCGCTTGCGACCATCTACAGGCCAACGGGCGGACGGCTTGTCAACGAGATGGACCTGCATTACGATGCCGAAAAAGTAATGTTCTCGATGCCCGACAGTCGCGGACTCTGGCAGATATTCGAGATCAACGTTGACGGTACGAATCTGAATCAGGTCTCGCCCGACGATCAGCCGGACGTGCACAACTTCGACTCGTGCTACATGCCCAACGGCAACATCGCATTCATCTCCACCGCCCCGTTCCAGGGCGTCCCGTGCAACGCATCGGTCAACGTGGGAATGATGTACATCATGGACTCACCGGGCAGAAATATCCGTCAGGTCTGTTTCGAGCAGGACCACAACTTTTGCCCCACTGTCATGCAAGACGGGCGCATTCTCTACCTGCGATGGGAATACACCGACATTCCGCATGTTTGGGCGCGCTTTCTGTTCACGATGAATCCCGACGGGACAACACAGAGAGAATATTACGGCAGCGGGGGTTACTGGCCCAACGGGATTTTTTTCGCTCGCCCCGTGCCGGGACATCCGACGAAAATAGCGGGCATTGTCACCGGACATCACGTCGGACGCGTGGGTGAGCTGGTCGTCCTCGAACCGGGGTTGGGCCGATACGCAACCGATGGAGTCGTACAGCGAATCCCGGGGCGCAATCAGGAAGTAGCCCCCCTTATCGAGGACAAGCTGACCCTGGGGACATGGCCCAAATTCCTGCATCCCTGGCCCTTGAATGAAAAGTACTTCCTCGTCGCCTGCAAACCTACCGCGCAGGACCTGTGGGGCATATATCTGGTCGACACTTTCGACAATATCGTGCTGGTCAAGGAAGTCGAAGGCTACGCCCTGCTCGAACCTATTCCGCTGCGCAAGATCAAGCGGCAACCGGTGATTCCGGACAAGGTCGATCTCAGCCGAAAAGATGCCATTGTCTATCTTGAGGACATTTACAAGGGGCCTGGCCTGAAAGGCGTCCCCCACGGCGCGGTCAAGAAGCTGCGTTTGTTCACCTACCATTTTGCGTATCATAAAATCGCCGGGATTAACCACCGCGTCGGTGCCGACGGGCCATGGGAGCCGAAACGCGTTCTCGGCACCGTTGAGGTCGAAACGGACGGCTCGGCCATGTTCCGCGTCCCGGCCAACACCCCCATATCGATTCAGCCGCTCGACGCCGAGGGCAAGGCGCTGCAGTTGATGCGAAGCTGGATGACAGCCATGCCGGGTGAGATTCTCTCGTGCGTCGGGTGCCACCAGAAACAGAACGCCGGACCGCCGAGCCGGCAGACTATTGCCGCACGCAAGGTTGCCGCCGAGATCGAGCCCTGGCGCGGACCGGTCAGAGGTTTCAGCTTCAGTCGGGAGGTACAGCCTGTACTCGATAAATATTGTGCAGGCTGCCACAATGGCGAGCCGCGAAAGGATGGGCGGCAAATTCCCGATCTGCGCGCCGAACAGGGTATGTATGTCGCGTTGAAGAACAACGATCCGAAGCCGAGGTTCATTTCGGGCACGCCCAAGGCCGAACTTGTCGGAAAATACGGCGGCGTATTCGAGCCTTCTTACGTCGAGCTGCGGCGTCTTGTCCGGGTCGGAGGATTCGAAAGCGATATTCGCCTGCTTAGCCCCGGCGAATTCCACGCCGATTCGAGCGAGCTTTTTCAGATGCTCAGAAAGGGTCATCACGGCGTCAAGCTCGACGACGAGGCATGGGACAGGCTGACGGTGTGGATCGATTTGAACACGCCCTGCCACGGAACCTGGCGGGACATCGTCGGCCTTGAAAAGACGCAGAACGATCACCGTCGTCGGCGCGACCTGCAAAGTCTCTACGGCGGCATCGTCGAGGATCCTGAGGTCTATCCCGATATGGCCACAAATAGAGCCGAGCCAATCATGCCGAAACATGCGGCCCGAACCAGGACGAAGGCTCCCGAGGCTGCGGGTTGGCCGTTCGATTCTGTCGAGGCCGCCCGACGCCAGGCGGCTGCGGGCTCAGCCAATCGCACGATCGACCTCGGTGACGGTTTGAAACTTGAACTGGTTCGTGTTGTGGCCGGTGAGTTTGTCATGGGTGATTCGAGAGGCTGGACCGATGAGCAGCCGGTCGCGCGAGTCAAAATCGCCAAACCATTCTGGATGGGCAAATTCGAGATTACCAACGAGCAATATGGGAGGTTCGATCCGTCTCACGACAGCAAATTCGAGCACAAAGGCTCCTGGATATTCAGCGAGAGGCATCTCGGCTGGCTGCTCAATGAGCCGAAACAACCCGTCGTGCGCGTTTCGTGGCAAGAGGCGGCAGCGTTTTGCCAGTGGCTGAGCGCCAAGTGCGGCCAAGAGGTGTCGCTGCCCACCGAGGCTCAATGGGAATGGGCCTGCCGGGCGGGGACCGCAAGTGCCGTTTACTATGGTGACACAAACGACGATTTTTCTGGGTTTGCAAATATGGCTGATGTGACTATCAGGGAATTGGCCTACGACACCGACGGCAGGTATACGATGGATCTGGTCCCCAGGGAGACACGGTTCGATGATGATAGACTCGTCACCGCTGAGGTTGGCCGGTACAGGCCCAACGCATGGGGTCTGCACGACATGCACGGCAACGTTTGGGAATGGACCAGGTCCGGATATGAACCTTATCCTTACAGACCCAACGACGGTCGCAACGGAATTCGTGCGGACGGCAGAAAAACCGCGAGGGGCGGCTCCTGGCGAGATCGACCAGAGTACTGCCGTTCGGCCGTTCGGCTGGACTACCCGGCGTGGCAGAAAGTGTACAACGTCGGTTTTAGAATAGTAATCGAATCCGACGAGCGGACCGAACGATTGGCGAGCGGCAAATGATGAGGACGTTGAGCATGAGGCACGGCAAAACCACCCTTCGGATAATGGCCCCGACATTGGCAATCTTGATGCCGATTGTCACCGGCTGCAGCGCACCTGAAGAATCGAATAGCTCCGACTTGACGAGTTCTGCTGAATCGACAAGCCCGCAAGTGGCGTCGCCGTCGGCCGTGAGAACTTATGATATTCCGCGCTTCGCAGCTAACTCTCCATTCGATACAAAGTACGAATCGCCTGTGCCTGAAAAAGGAAAGCGCCTCTGGGCGCGGTCTTACCTGTGGGAGAAGTCGCCGCAGTTCGTGGTGGAGAAATGGCTCGCCGACGAGCCCGATACCGAGGGCAAATATCTCTTGATCGAGTTCTGGGCCACCTGGTGCCGGCAGTGCAGGCTGGCAGCCCCCAAGCTCAACGAGTTGCACCGAAAATTCGGCAAAGAACTGGTGATAATCGGCATATCCGACAAGACAGAAGAATTCGTGCGCAGGCTCAAAGAGCCGGCCATGGAATTTTATATTGCGATTGACACACAGGCCCGCATGAAAGAAAAAATGGGTGTATTTGGAATTCCCCACGCTATAATTGTGGAGCCCGACGGGTACGTAGTGTGGGAGGGATTCCCGCTCTTGAAAGGGCATGAACTGACCGAGCAGGTGGTCGAAAAAATACTCGAGGTAGGCAAGAATCGCCGGGCGGCGGTTGGCAATAGCCCTTAGGGGCAAATGATCGAAAGGAAGACCATATAGTTGTTTGGCATATCGGAGAAACAGTTAAGTTATTAAGGGAATTATGATGATGTCCAGGAACAGACGACAAACGAGTTCAGTTGGTGCGACGGTATTATTTCTGAGTGCGATCCTCATGTTGTGTGCAGGCCCGGGCGGGCACGCCGCAAACAGCAACGACAAATACCTTTCACCCCTGGATGTAGTGGCGGACGAATCGGGTAAGACGTTGTACATCGCCGAGAAGACGGCCGGCCAGGTAGCGGTTCTTGACGTCGGCAGCCTGAAAGTAACCAAAACCATTTCTGTTCCGGCCCCGCCCAGCGGACTGGCGCTGGCTCCGGATGGCTCAAAGCTCTATGTTACCGGCGCCGTACCCAAAGGCCGCGTGTTCGTCATCGACACCAAGACCGGCAAGATAACCAAAAGGTTTCGCACCGGGTACGCACCCAACGCGCCCGTCGTCAGCCCTGACGGCAAGAGACTCTACGTTTGCAACAAGTTCAATGACAACGTTTCCGTCCTGGATTCGTCTTCCGGCAAGGAGCTGGCAAAAATCTCCGTCAGGCGTGAGCCAGTCGCCGCTGCAATCACAGCCGACGGCAAGACCCTCATTGTCGCCAACCACCTGCCCGCGGGCGCCACCGACGGCGATTATGCCGCGGCGGAAGTTTCGATAATTGACACGATAACAAACAAGGTCGTGAATTCCATCCAGCTTCCGAACGGCAGCGCCTCCCTGCATGGCATCGCGATCTCTCCCGACGGCAAACACGCTTACGTAACGCACATACTGGCTCGCTATCAGCTTCCCACCACGCAGCTCGAACGGGGCTGGATGAACACCAATGCCCTGACGATCATTGATGTGCCGGGCAAGAAGTTCATCAACACCGTCCTCCTTGACGACGTCGATCTCGGAGCGGCCAATCCCTGGGGCGTCGCCTGCACCGCCGACGGCAAGTATATCTGCGTGACCACAGCCGGTACTCATGAGCTGAGCGTTATCGACAGAGCGAAACTTCACGACAAGGTTGACAGAGCCGGCAGGGGCGAGAAGGTCTCCGATGCCACTTCTTCGGCAGACGATGTGCCCAACGATCTTTCGTTCCTGGTCACGCTCAAGAGAAGGCTCAAACTCTCAGGCAATGGTCCTCGCGGCCTGGCTATAATCGGAACTACTGCATACATCGCGGAATACTTCACGGACAGCCTTGGTGTGGTGGACATAAACCCCGACGTCAGACCGAATAATGCCAAGTCATCCCCGTTGGGTGCGGAGAAGGCCATCAGCGCCGTGCGCCAGGGCGAGATACACTTCCATGACGCCACATTGTGCTTTCAGAAGTGGCAGAGCTGTTCGAGCTGCCACCCCGGAGATGCACGCACCCATGCTCTCAACTGGGACCTTATGAACGACGGTCTTGGCAACCCCAAGAATACAAAGAGCCTCCTTCTCGCCCACAAAACCCCCCCATCAATGGGGCTGGGTGTTCGAGCTGATGCCGAGACAGGCGTTCGTGCCGGCATCAGGCACATACAGTTCGCCGTGCGCCCTGAGGAAGATGCCGTGGCGATAGACGAATACCTGAAATCGCTCAAGCCGGGTCCAAGCCCTCGTCTGGCCAAGGGCAAGCTGAGCAGGAGCGCCGAGCGAGGCCAGAAAGTATTCGAGTCCGCCGGATGCACCTCATGCCATACCGGCGAGCTATATACGGACCTCAAGAAACACAACCTTGGTATCGGCAAATGGCTCGATGAGGGTAAGTCTTTCGATACGCCGACCCTGATCGAGGTGTGGCGCACGGCACCTTATCTGTATGACGGACGGGCCGCAACCATTGAAGATATGCTGAGCAAGCATAACGTCGACGACAAGCACGGCCAGACGTCCGATTTGACCGATCGACAAATAAAGGACCTTGCAGAGTTTGTGATGTCCCTATAGGTAGGGGAGGCAATCGCGAAGTTGAGATTGCAGTCATATTAGTCCCCTATCGCCCGGAATCGAAAGTCAGGGGTTCTTTGTAGCCCCCTTCAGCGGAGTTCTTGAGTTATTTCGTCCAGAATAAGCCGTTTGGCATTTTCCAGGGGCCCCGGCAGATACGTTCCAGCAGCCATCCTGTGGCCGCCGCCGCCAAACCCGGCAGCGATCACGTTGACCTCCATGCTGCCTCTGCTCCGCAAAGAGCATCTGATCCGCCCGTCCTTGAGTTCGACGAACAGAGCCGAAGCCTTGACCGTCCCTATACGGTGGCATTCGTTGATCAAATTCTCCGTGTCACTGTAACCGGCGCCGGTTCTCTCGAAGTCTCTTTGCGATACGTGCATGGCGGCATACCTGCCGTCAAAGTGCAGCTCGAGCGAGCCGAGCATCGCAGCCATCAGCTTGAAACGGGCGTGCGAAAAGTTGTGGTACAAATTGTCGTAGATTCGCGTCGGCTTGGCGCCGGCGTCTATGAATTCGCCGCACGCGCGATGCACCCTGCTATCGGTGTTGCTGAACTGGAACCAGCCGGTATCGGTCGCTGTCGCGACGAATAGCGCCTCGGCTATTTTCTCCGTCATCTCCCAGCCGGCATATTTGAGCAAGTCAAGGACGATCAGACCGGTCGCCGCAGCCGTGGTATCGGTCAGTTCCACATCGCCGAGGCCATCGCCGGTCACATGGTGGTCGAGTATGAGAACCGGCGCAGTCGAACTTTTCAGATACTCCTCGAATTTCGGCAGTTGACTGCAACTGTTGGTATCTACGATTATAATCAAATCAAATTCGCCAAACCGCCCCTCCATCAACTCCTCAGCCTGCAGATCATCGTCGAGAATAGGAATCTGCTCGGCAGGTATGAATTGGTACCACCCGGGCAATGCCGAAAGTAACAGCGGCCGGACATTCTTGCCCTGAGCCCGTAAGCTCTCGCACAATGCCACGATACTACCGCACGCGTCCCCATCGGGCTTGTCATGAGCAGTGATTAGGATGCTTTCGGACTTGTTTACTAGCTCAACTGCTTTTTGAAAATCATCGGTTCTTATCATAGAAGCTGCGTCTCTTTCAGTAACATCTTCTTCGCAACTGCGCAGTCGTCGGCGATTTGTTTGGAAAGCTCCTCCGGCGTTTTGAATTTATGCTGAGCGCGGATGCGCTCGATAAAATCCATCGCCATATATTTGCCGGGCACTGCGTCGATGTGCTCGTTGAGCAGATGTGCCTCTATCAGTAATGGAAAATCGTCGCCGTATGTCCTGGCCTGGCCTATGCTGTACGCTGCGGGTATCGTCTCGTCGCAGCTCAGAACGTCCTCTTCGCTGTCGCCGACTCTCACGAACCCGGCGTACACGCCTTCGGCGCAGATTACCTGCCCCGGTCTTTTCATATTGAGCGTGGGAAAGCCCAGCTTCTTGCCGATCCCCCGGCCCGGGATGATCTCTTCGACCAGTCGATATGGCCTGCCCAAAGCCGCGCCGGCGTCGGCAACGTGACCGCTTTCGAGCATATAGCGAATCATCGTGCTCGAAACTCTGACAGACTGGCCTGTCGAGAGTTTGATCTCTTTCGGCTCGACTACGCGAACTTCGAAGCTCCTCCGCGAGCCGAACGTTTGCAGCGTCTCGATATTGCCCGCGCGGTCCGCACCGAAATTGAAATCGCTGCCTTCGACAACCACACTCGGCCGAATATTCTCGACGAGAAAACGCGAGACAAAATCATCGGGCGAGAGGCTGAGCAACTCATGATCGCCATCCAGCACAATCAGCGAATCGACACCGGATTGGGCCAATTGGTGTTGCTTAATTTTCAGCGGCGTCAACACCCCCGGCGCCCTCTCAGGATACAAAACCGCGACCGGATGGGGCTCAAAAGTCATCGCCACCAGCTCGGTCCCCTTTTCACGGGCAATTTGTCGGCCGGCAGCTATAATCTCCTGATGGCCCAGATGGACGCCGTCAAAATTCCCAATCGTCAAGACGCAACCTTTTGTCGCCTGCCCCAACCCTGATATAGTCTCTACAATCTTCATTATGCCTGTCCGGCCACCATCGTCCGGCAACTCTTCCTTCGCCAAAACACTCATTATAGTGCGCGGACATTGATTCATCAACAAAAGTCCTGTCCCGGCTCGAACACATCCGGCATACGCACGTATTGAAAGAAAACACTTGCAACTTAGTTGCACATTAGGTACCATAAACACAATTTGGTTTCAAGCGGTTGGATTTGACCAAAGACTTTGAGGATAAGGCACGGATGACAAAAAGATTCGCGACTATACTCACGGAGCTGAAAAGCCATGCCCCGTTCACCCTGTTCGGATCTCTGACCGGCGTAGTTTGCATGCTGATATTCAGGAATCTCGATCACGATATAAGCCGCAGGGTGTTCTACGTCTTCCACCCGGGGCATGTATTCTTGAGTGCAATAGTGATCGCATCGCTGTTTCAACTCTACTCCAGCAAACGCAGATTCATCTTTATCCTGATAGTCGGATGTATCGGCGCAATCGGAGTCGGAACCGTCAGCGACTCCTTGATACCTTATGCCGGCGAGCTGGTGCTCGGCATGCACATCGACCATTCGCACGGGCCGGCGCCCGCCGCTGAGGATGCACGGGACGACAAACACGATCACGGAGCGGACGCTGCGCACGAAGGTTTCGCCGAGGAGGCGCATATTGGCTTTATTGAAGGCTGGTACGTAGTGATCCCGGCTGCAATCGCAGGCATTCTGATAGCATTTTTCAAGCCCAGGACAAAATTCCCGCACGCCGGACACGTCCTGCTCAGCACCTGGGCGTCCTCGTTCCACATGCTAATGGCGATGGCCGGAGATATCTCACTGTTGAAAATGATCGGCAGTTTCGGATTCTTATTCTTGGCAGTCTGGATACCATGCTGCTTCAGTGACATCGTTTTCCCGTTGTTGTTCGTAAAGTCGGGAGCTGAAATACCGCACCATCATCACTAAAGTGAGGGCCCCCAGCCATAGCCCGTGAGTGGGCGGCAAACTGAACCGGAGAGACAATGACCAAGTCGGATTTTGACATGCAGGCCCGCCGGATGCTCAAAACGGCGAAGCTTTACTGCACCGAGAGCAGGTTAACCATCCTCGAAGTTCTGGCCAAAGCAGGCAAACCGCTCAGCCAGGACCAGATCGCCCGGCGATCGGGCAAGAAACACTTCGACAAAGTCACGATTTACCGCACTCTCGAAAGTCTGCTCCGGGTCGGGCTCGTACACAAGGCCTTCATGGAGAAAAGAGCATGTCACTTCGAATTGGCCCATAACTGTACGGAACATCAGTGCCATCCTCATCTTACGTGCTCAAGCTGCGGCGACACACACTGCCTGACGCAAATATCGCTGCCAATGGCAAAAAGCCCCTATCAGGGCTTCGTCATTCACCGTCAGCAAGTCCGACTCGAAGGTCTCTGCCCGAGGTGCGCTTGATAGATGGCAATATATCTTGAGGATTAAGTGGGTTCGAATGCGTTTTCCGGCTCGCAAAAGCGTTCTTATGGTCGCGACTGTCAGCTTTGTGGCGATGGTCACAGGTGTATCGCTGCATTTGCACTTGTTGGGCCATGACCATCAGGACAAGCATGATCTCGACAACTGTTCAGTTTGTCAGCAGTTACTCGTTACGCCCGGTAAATTCATCACGGAGCCTGAATCAAGTCTTCCCGATTACAATCCGCAGAAGGACAACATTCAGCTTCAAACCCAACCCTATGTCATTGCATTTCACTTCGAACCCTTTAGGCCTCGTCCACCTCCGCTGTTTCTTAAGAGCTAAGCCGTTCACATTTGTCAACGACGGATTCTTCCGGAACCGATGCGCGCGGTCAAATCGTGAATGGGTCTCAAAGCTGTTTGATCAAACGAAGACAGCAAGTGAATTTCTCCTTATCGAACAGAAGGAGGTTTTAGACTATGTTTGAAAAACGAGCAAACATAATCGTTATTGTATTCGTTCTTGGTTTTTCGAATTTATGTCTTTCACAATGTCCTGTAGCACATACTCATATTGGTAAGAATCCGACTTGGCGCCCAGCAGACTGGTGCCGTCCCGGCGATGGGGCTGTGGATCTTGATCCCACGGACGACGACAAGCTGTGGTTCTTCTCACTGCCGCCCGTTCATGCTTGTGCGACGCCGGGCTGGCCCCACTGGGAACATGTCAACGGCAATACCTTTCTTGTTCTGACATCGGTGAAGGACGGTGAGGAGCATATCACAAAACCCGATGATCCGAGCAAGGAGCTGTATACGTGCAGCTTCACATACAGCAAGGCGGACGGCTACGGTGATCCCAACGGCCTACAGCACCTGGATGGTTGGCATTCGGCGCACGGCCCACAAGGAGCCTGGAATCTCGATAGCGTCGATGCCAATACCGTGCCGGCCTGGGACATTTACGTCAGGCGCGAGCGTGTCGGTGACAACCTTGACGAGGACGATTTCTTCGCCCTTCTGCATGATGATACTCCGGAATTGGAGAAAGATGGCGACACCTTCTTTTTAGAAAAACGGTGGCTGCCGGAAAAGAATGCCTGGGGCATGCACGATCATATGGGTTTCTACTTCTGGCTCGACGAAGATGACGAAGAGGTCTATGTCGTGCTCTCGGCCCATGATGCCGACGGAATGTACCAGCGCTCGGCGGATTTTGTCATGCGCTTCGCCAGGACGGTGCATCAACCGATACCCGGCGACCTCAACGGCGACAGTGTCGTGGATTTCCGCGACTTTGAGATTCTTATCGAGCATTGGGGCCGGTCCGGCGTCTACAGCGGTGAGGACCATGAACCTCACGATCACGATCATGACCACCATTATGATGAGTGACCGTTGAAAAAAGAGGATCGATCATGAAAACGGATTTGTTTCTATTGAGATCGACGTCACAACGTATCCGCGATGTCTTCCGACACCACGGATATCGTGCTTCGTTATATAGGCGAGCGCCGGGTTTCACGCTTATTGAGCTGTTGGTCGTGATTGCGATCATCGCCCTTCTCTTAGGGGTTCTGCTGCCCTCCCTGGGCCGGGCCCGTGAGCAGGCCCGAAAGATCGCATGCTTGAGCAACATGCGCCAGATGGGTATCGCCGTCTCGGCGTATCTACTCGACTCCGACTACCGATTGCCTCCGAGCTCATGTCATTGTGAAGATCCGAACGACCACTGGCTTCGTATCCTGGCCGGGTACACACGCGAACGATTGCTTTTCCAATGTCCCGGTGACAGGGCTAAGGACTTTGTGGATTGGAACAAACCCATACAAGACCAGAAAGATGCGCGATACTCCAGCTTTGCCGTCAACGCCCTGCTGGATCCTATCCATTACCGCTACGGGGCACACATGAACCGATACAATGATGTTACCAAAATTCGACGCCCGATGTACTGCATCTGGATCAGCGAGGCACCCGACACGGAGAGCTTCAATCTGGCCGATCATATCCACCCGGAGACCTGGGAAGGATCGATCGAATATGCCAAGCGGTTCATCGCTTGGGACCGGCATAAGAAAACCTCCAACTATCTTTTTGCCGATGGGCACGCCGAGGGATTGGCCTTCGAGCAGACGTACCAGTGGCCGGGCATGTGCTACTGGTACCCCGAAGCGGCGCCGAAATGGCCAGACATACCTTGAGAATCGGATGCGTGAGAAGAGAGATGAAAGAACAGAAAATGACATCAAGAATCAACATAGGAATAGTATTGATCATCATCCTGACGGCATCCGCCGGAGCGCAAGCGGAGTGTCCGCTCGATCACTTCATCATCGGCCGTAATCGAGACGGCATCGAAGACACCGACGACGACAAGAAATTATTTGTCGATTGCCGACAGAAATACCGGGACAGCGGAGATACCGAATACGCCAACTGGTTTTATCCCTTACACAGAAGCATCTTTCCGGGCTATTCATATCGAATTGGCGAGCCCGGCTTCGATGCCTTTCAGAGCACGAATCCAAATGCGGCTTATACGTACGATCCCAACCGCACGCTCGCCGGCGATCCCGATGTAGACTACAACATCATCGTGGAGTGTATCGATATGTCGGTGGGGCTCCGCGCCGTGCACAAAGAATATCCGCAATTTATCATCGACGCCGTCGGCCAGAGCTTCAGCCATAGCTATATCCACAACCTACGCGGCTATGGGCATATGCACATGTCGTATCAGGCAGTGGATGGCGAGAATCTGCATTGGATCACCTTTCGCCTTTTAGATGGTCTGGACTACGGACAGCAGTATGAACCGTCGGAGCCCTTCACCATTGTCTTCAACGCAGAACCTCCGGCCGGAGATCTGATCGTCGATGGTAAGGTGAACGAAAGGGACCTCGTGGAGTTTAGCTACTATTGGCTCGGCGACGAAGGCGACAAGACCAACGATCACTATGAACGAGCCGACGCAAATAGAGACGGCAAAGTGGATTTTCAGGATTTTGCCCTTTTCGCCGAAAGCTGGCTGTCGTGCAATCTCAGGCCGCAAAGTGAATGCTGGTAATAGCCGCCCGGGTCGGCTTGAAGGCAGGTGCCCGGCCTGCACGTGAAATCTCAATAGCGAGAATTGCGAGTAAGATTCTAATGTAAAACGACCTATACTGCCGATACAATTGCGGAATGGGTAATAAGTCGAATTTGATAATGCTATTCACCGCGGCAGCTCTCCTGACCGCCAGTTGCGGGCAACCTTCCGACGGCCCTGTCGTTGACGGGCAATCCGGCACTGACTCGCAGATGGTCACTGTTGGCGAGTTGGGCAGACTTCTCGGACTGCGCGTCAGCGAAACGACGTCTACCCACGTAATGCTGAAGGACTCGGCCAATACCGTACTGATCTTTACTATCAGCGGAGCGCGGGTATACGTCAACGCCAAGCCGGTCGCCCCAGTGGGCAAAGTCGACAAAAGCGGCGGGCAAATCCGCGTATCGAGGTCTCTGATATCGAAGATACGGCCCGCAATGCAGCACCCCGAGGGCGGGCCGCAAGCCGGTCTTCGCAGGTTGTCGGCCTGTGTCGTTATCGACGCAGGCCACGGCGGTAAAGACCCCGGCGCAAAGAGCGTTCTTGGATTCTACGAGAAAGACATCAACCTCGCGGTCGCATCCGAAGTCGCCCGTTTGCTCAGCGAGAAGGGGCTGAACGTGCGAATGACCCGCTCGGGCGACAGCTTCGTCGAGCTGGATGAGCGTGCGGCCATCGCCAACAGACTAGAGGCGGACTTGTTTGTGAGCATCCACTCGGATTCCTTCCCGAAAAGTTCGAGGCGCGGCTACACAATGTACGTAGCACGCTCAGCCTCGCGGTCTTCCTTCCGGGCGGCCGGCGCCATCGCGCGTTCAATGTCCCAAACGGGTCTGGCCAGCCACGGAACGCAAACAGCCAGTTACCGCGTCCTGACCGACACCAGCGGCCCCGCCGTCCTGGTCGAGATGGGCTACCTGACAAACCGCAGCGAAGCCGCCCTGCTGAAAGACCCCTACTTCCAAAACCGCATCGCCCAGGCCATCGCCGACGGCATCCTAGATTACTTGAGCTAACCAAACGCCGAGGCAAGCCTCGCTCATTGATTATTGATTATTGACTACTGATTATTGAGGCGGACTCCGGGAAATGATCTGGCCCTCAGAATCCACCAAGACCCAACATAAAGAACGCCTCACCGGTCTCTCGCCTCCTTCTTCGCGCCGAAGAGTTCTCGTAGAAGACGCTTCACGCGCGCGACGTCACGATTGTATCGGTCAGGATTCTGCCGGGCAAACTTCTCATATATGCTCAGCGCCTCCTCGTATGCCTTGCGGGCCTCACCCGTTCGGTTCTGGTCCTTATGAAGAATCCCCAGGTTGCTCAGCGTCATCGCCAAGTCTGGAAGATAGGTTTGTGGGTTCTGCTCCGCCAATCGACGGCGAATCGCCAGCGCCTCCTCGTGCGCCTTGTGGGCCTCACCCGTCCGTTTCTGGTCTTGATGAAGAAGCCCCAGGTTATTCAGGGTGGTCGCCATATAAGGCAGATAGGTTTGCGGATTCTGCTCAGCCAACTGACGATACGTCGCCAGCGCCTCCTCGGTCACTTTGTAGGCCTCCTCAAACCGTCTCTGGTCGCGATGTAGAACGCCCAGGTTGTTCAGCGTGGTCGCCACGTAGGGCAGATAGGTCCACGAGTTCTGCTCAGCCAACTGGCGGTGTGTGGCTAGCGCCTCCTCATACGTCTTGCGCGCCTCCTCCATCCGGTTCTGGCGCCAATGAAAAATCCCTATACCGTTCAGCGTCATCGCCACGTAAGGCAGATGGGCCTGCGAGTTTTGCCTGGCCAACTGACGGTGAATCGCCAAGGCCTCCTCGTACGCCTTGCCGGCCTCTTCCAGTCGGCTCCGGTCGACGTTAAGGTTCCCAAGGTTGTTCAGCGTAATCGCCACGTCGTGCAGATAGGTCTCTGGGTTCTGCTCAGCCAACTGACGGCGAAACGCCAAGGCCTCCTCGTAGGCTTTGTGGGCCTCTCCCATCCGGTTTTGGCGATAGTGAAGATTCCCCAGACCGTTCAGCGCGCCTGCTATGTTGGCCTTCTCCGCGGTTTTCCTCGCTGACTCCAAACAGCGCTGATAAGCCTCGAGTGCGTTGTGGTAGCGATTTAGATCAAGACTGAATTTCGCGTAGGCAAAACTGGCTTCGAAATTCTGGGGCTCAGCGTCACAGGCCATCTGATAGGTCATCTCCGCCTCGTCGAAGCGGAACTGGGTCGTAAGAAGTTGGGCTTTGAGGAGGTAACCCTGGATGGCTTCATCGATGGCCTTCTGCGCCTCGGCCCTCAGTTCTCTCGCAACCGCCAGCGAGCGGCGCAGCTTCTCTTCGTCCAGGACACCTATCGCTTCTTCAACCTTACCCTCCAGGAACAAACGCGTGGCCTCTGCATAAAGGTTTGAGGTCAGTTCAGGCCTGAGTTTGGCAAGCTGCTCGGCCGCCTTCTCCGCCGCCGCTTTGGCCTGGTCGCGTTCGGCGCTGAGCCTGACCAGGGCTTCTGCATCCGCCTTGCGTCCGTCTTTGAGTTCTGCCAGACGTTTCTCATACGTCTGCTCGATTGCCTCGAAGCTCTTGAGGCGGTAGAAGCGCCGGGCCATCTCCTCCCGAACTTCCGCCTTGCACAGTACAATTGTGAGAGGCTCGGAATCGGCATCTCTGGGAAGAGGACGGCGCAACTGTACCTCGTTGACCACAACGTACCCCAGCTTGTTCACAACAATCTGCACAACGTCGCCTGGGTGTTTTTTGGGAAACTCCAGCTTGAACGCACCGTTCGTCTGTGTTGCCCACGAATTGGCGCCCGCCACTGCGCTGATTTCTATATTGGCCATCGGCGGCCCACCCAGTTCGTTCTCGATGACCAGGCCTCTGAGCGTGGTCGCGTCAATGCGAGCGCCCGTCAGGAACAGGATGCACGAAATGGTCGTTCGGCATCGCATAGTCAACTACTGGCCCTCCCTGAGAATCACGACTGTCTCGTTTGCGTTGGCAACGACGGTCCCGTGCCACGGGGCGTAACCGGTAGCGACAGCCTGAAGGGAGAATTCCTCCTGCATGAGGTCGGGAGGGATCGCAAGCTCGAAACTGCCGTTCTTGTCGGTTTGCATCGAAAGGCCGGCACCAGTGACAGTGACGCCCAGCAATGGTCTGCCGGCCTCATCCTGCACGCGACCGTAGATTCGCCCAGATTTCTTTCGCACGGGCAGGTAGAGACTCGTACCGTCAAGGTTGTGCTTTTGACCCGAATTGGCCGGCTCGTATGTGTCGGACTCAAGCAAAACGATTACCTCCTGCCCCCGGAAACTGGCCGGGATCGCGGGAAAGTAGGCCTGGCCCTTGTCTCCAATCGGTTCGCGTCGGCGATCCAGCCCAAGGTCAATCAGAACGTAGCCTGTGTTTTTGAGAACGATGGAGTCCTGGCCGCTCTCACCGTGCACGTAAACCGTAAGCGGAAAGGTCGTAACATCCGGTACGAGGCAAAATCCGCCGATGACGACCATGGCAACCGCTACGATCGGACCGCCCAGCACCAGGGTCCCTCCGAGGTGTTTTCCCGTATAACGGGCATACGATTTCATTGTACCGAACAGAAACGCCGCTACCGACAACCCCAGTGGGAGCAGGATAAGGTAGTACAAGTTACCGGTCAGGCCGAGCGCAGTAAGTTTGTCTGCTTTCCATAAAAGCAAGACTAAGAGAAGCAAGGCGCACAGGAAACTGCCGAGCGAAATCGCGGCGTATAGCACAGTCCTGCCCCATTGTGTCAAATCGTCTGCTTTCTTTTTGCTGCGCGCCTTTACCTTCTTCTTAGCGGCCATATTCTTCTCCCAAAGAACCTAATGGATTATACCACATACTCGACACTCTGATAGACTTCTTTGGGCTTTTGGGGCAAAATCTGGGGCCCTTATGAACTGGTTCTGCTGAAAACCCCTTGTGGCATGCACTGGCACTATCAAACACGAGCGTGTTTTGCCGATTTCCATGGGTCTATCAGCGGAATCGTGAACTATATTTTGTGAGCCAATTTGTATCTTTAGGCAAGATTCGGACCGTGAGCGATTCATTCAGAAGCTAGTAATCTTTGAATCCGCGCATCCACTGGGGCCAGTCGTCGGGGTTGGCGCCGCCAGCTTTTGTCCAGGGCCCGCTGACGTCGAAACTCCGGTTCCACCGCAACGTCCACAACTCCTTCATGCCGATCTTGCGTGCGGACCAGTCGCAGAAGACGGTGTTCTGGAATCCGCCGTGGCGGTTGACACAGGCCCGCTGCATCTCTTGAGAGTTGACGTTGCCCGTAACGGTGGTGGTGCTGCCGGCCGGGGCGTCGGTGTGGCGTGGCCAGGAGTCGACCCACCACATGCCGGTAAACATGGGGATGTTGTAGGCCCCCTTGACGTCAGGCCTGCGCCAATGGTCGGAGGCGGGGCTTCGGCCCCACATGCTGGTTTGGCCGGCCGGTACGTTGCACATCCAGCCGTTCGGCCCGTAGCTACCGACGTAGTAGTCGGTAGTACCGCGGTTGCCCGTCTGCCAGGCGTGGTTGGCCCAGTTGCCGATGTTGCCGGAGGCGGGAGGCTTAGTCGCCTGCGGGCAGACGCGGATTTTCTCCTCGACCGTGTAGAGGTCGGTTATAGGCTGGAACCACCAGCGACCGCTGCCGCCGCCGCGGCCGCTGAGCCAGTTGCCATCGTTGTCATCGCAATACAACTTATATATGAGACTCCACTGGTGCAGGTTCGCCTGGCAGGCGACGCCCCTGGCCTGCTTCTTGACACGGCTCAAGGCCGGCATGAGGATCGACAGCAGCAGCGCAATAATCGCAATCACCACCAGAAGCTCTATTAACGTGAAACCTTTTCGCCTGCACATAGTTGTTCTCCTTCGCTCGAAGAAGGCCTTTCTGACCCGGACACTCTACTTACCAGAGATGATGGTCTTGGCGGCACTTCTCTCAGATCATTGTAGCACACTCTAAGGGGATGTTTCAACATCCTCTGTCTAAGACAAATTCCAGCCGGCCTTTTTGGACAAGATTTCCAGGATCTTCGGCGATTATCGCCGATAGCACGCGTTGGAATATCGAATATCGAACAAGGAACATCCAACGTCGAAGTGTACCTTAGTGCCCCGTTCGACTACGCTCAGGGCATGCTTGGTGCCTTGGTGGCTATGGGTCCGTTGAAAAAACAAAGCCAATATTGCCATTTTACGGCCGAGAACGCAGAGTGCGCGGAAGTTCTTGATGCGTAAAGACTCACGTGGGTGTAATTGACTGCAAACTCTGTTTCCTCTGCGTTCTCCGCGGTCTCTGAGGTTAATAGGAGATTCGAAACGGCATTACTGGAATTGGATTGGACCAAACACAAGGCTGCTGTTAGAATTATCGTTATGAAACCATATCCATTGAAATTCGGGCCGATATACAAGCAGCGGATTTGGGGGGGGAGGAAGCTGCAAGAGGTCTTTGGCAAAGAACTCCCCGCCGGTGAAAGAATCGGGGAAAGTTGGGAATTGGCTGATCTGCCGAAGGATAGGTCCGTGATCGCTAACGGTGAATTGGCCGGGCTGAGTATCCGCGAGGTAATTGAGAAATATCCGAAAGAGATAACAGGAGACAAGGATTTTCCGGCGCCGTTTCCGTTGCTTATTAAGATATTGGATGCCGAGGACGTTCTCAGCGTGCAGGTTCATCCCGATCCCCAGACCTGTAAGCGAACGGGCCAGGGCGAGCCCAAGACCGAGTGCTGGTATGTTATCTCGGCGGCGCCAGGTGCGGTTATTTACAAGGGGCTAAAGGATGGCGTGACGAAAGAGCAATTCGCCCGGGCGATAGAGCAAGGCACGGTGGCCGATATGTTGGTCAGGGTGCCGGTAACCGAGGGCGAGTGTCATTTTCTTCCGGCGGGGACCGCTCACGCGATCGGTCGGGGTCTGCTGATAGCGGAGATTCAGACGCCTTCGGATACGACGTATCGCGTATTCGACTGGAACAGGCTCGACGACGCGGGCAACGCCAGAGAGCTGCACATCGAGCAGGCCCTCGAGAGCATTCACTTTGACATGTCCAGTGACGATCTTGGCGTCGCTACCATGGGCCGGTTGGTCGATTGCGAATACTTCAAGATTGACAAGGGCCATCAGAGCAAGAATTGCGAGGTTCTTCTGTCGCCCGGCAAGATGAAGACACTGATTTTCATGTCAGGCTCGGGAACGATTCTGGGAACCGAGGCGGATCCAGTTGAGTTTTGTGCCGGCGATTGTATCCTTGTGCCCGCCGCCTTCGAAGGGGCGGTGCGGTTCGCCGACGACACGCAGTACCTGACGGTAACGCTATAAGTGACTATTGACTATTGGCTATTGACTATTGAAGGAGCGAGTCATGCTGTCAGGAGCCTTCGAGCCAGACCTCGCTGTCATAGCGCAACATCGTAAGATTGTCCTTGAAGCCGTCCGGGCGGATGTTTGGCTTGTTGCCCGTCAGTTCCTGTAATATCCATTTTGGAAAGTTTGCGCCCGCCTTAATCGACAGCGGGACGCCGCCTCCGAAACGGGGATTTATCTCGATGAATTTTACTTTGCCGTCGTCCGTTAGAAACAGTTGCAGAGTGATTACGCCCGGCCCGGCTCCAAGTTTCTCGACCAGAGCTGCGGCCTCATCCATTATGCGACCGTTCATGGTCACCTGTCCCTTGCTCGTCTCGCCGGCCCGCACCTCGATGCGTCTTCTTGGCACAACGCAGCGAACCTTCATGCCGAAGTCGACGTATGCGTCGCACGTGAACTCGGCGCCCTCGACAAACTCCTGGCAGATGACGTTCGGTATCCTCCTGGCGTAGAACAACAGCTCTTTGCGATTGGTTGCGACGGCATTTTCTCTGCCGGCAGAGCCGTCCCAGGGCTTGAGAAAACAGGGCCAGTTGATCTTACTCATCGAGAGTACCGAACGCACGCTCATAGTGATCGCGGCATCAAAACCGTTCTTGACTAAGAACCGGTACGTTTTCCTCTTGTCCTGGCAAATATCGATCACGTCTTGAGTTGAGACAAGCACACGGCAGCCGGCCGCGGCGAACTTCGGCTCGTTTCGCGCCAGGCTCTTGAGGTCCAAATCGACGGTGGGCACGAGCAGCTTCACTCTGTTGGCTTTGACAATCGACAGCAACTGCCCGATATAGCCGCGGTGGGTAGTCGGTTTGACCAGAAAGCGTCTGTCGCACAGTTGCAGAGCGGAGCTTAGCCCGGCGCGGTCAGTGCCGAGAAATGCGGCGTTCATCTTCAGTTGCGCCGCCGCCCTGCGAAAGCTCTGGAGCAGCGAGACGCGCCTGCCTATGCACGTGAACAAGACATTGAAATCATTTGCGATTTTCGATTTGCGATTTGCGATTTTTTGCCAGCCAGTCAATTTCCTTTGGTCGGTGGTTTTCAATAACATCAGATTCTCAATTCAAAGGACCAAATAGTCAACATATAATTATGTGTTCCCAATTGTTTTGACATTTTGGCCGTTTGGCTCTAAACTTAGCTGCGCTCGTTTGACGAAAGGGTATTGTGTATGAGTAAGTGGGAGAAGAAGGTCGATAACAAGGAAGTTGTCGTCGGGGTCATGGGACTCGGCTACGTGGGTCTGCCTCTGGCAAGAGAGTTTGCTTCGGCGGGCCTGAAAGTAGTCGGCTTCGACGTCGACGACAAGAAGGTCAGGATTCTGAATTCCGGCCGGAGCATTATCAAGCATGTTCCCCACTCACAAGTCAAGCAGATGGTGAAAGCGGGCCTGTTCAGCGCCACGACCAAGATGGCCCGGCTGCGAACCGTTGACGCTGTACTAGTCTGTGTGCCTACGCCGCTGACCGAGAACCGTGAGCCGGACATGCAGTTCATAATCGCAAGTACCGAGACCATTGCAAAGTACCTCCGGGCCGGCCAGTTGATCGTTCTCGAGAGCACGACTTATCCCGGCACCACAAGTGAGCTAATGGCGCCTATACTGGAGAGAACCGGCCTCAAAGCGGGCAAGGATTTTCATCTGGCGTATTCGCCTGAGCGTGAGGATCCCGGTAACAAGGATTTTACCACGAAGACTATCCCGAAGGTCGTCGGCGGGCTGACAAAGACATGCCTTGAAATGGCCTGCCAACTTTACAACGCGGCCATTGTCCGGACGATCCCTGTATCGAGTCTCGAAGCCGCTGAGGCCGCAAAGATCCTCGAGAATATCTATCGCTGCGTGAATATCGCTATGGTCAACGAGCTGAAGGTGGTCTTTGACAAAATGGGCATCGATGTCTGGGAGGTCATCGGCGCTGCAAGTACGAAACCGTTTGGCTTCAAGGCCTTTTATCCGGGGCCGGGACTCGGGGGCCACTGCATACCGATCGATCCGTTCTATTTGACCTGGAAGGCCCGGCAGTACGGCATGCCGACCCGGTTCATCGAACTGGCCGGCGAGATCAACACCGGCATGCCTCGCTATGTCGTAACGAAAGCCATGGAGGCGCTAAATGAGCACAGAAAGAGCCTCAAGGGCTCCAGCGTGCTCGTATTGGGCCTGGCCTACAAGAAAGACATCGACGATTTGCGCGAGTCCCCCTCGATTGAACTTATCGAGCTATTGCGGGAAAAAGGCGCAAAGGTCGATTATAACGACCCCTTCATTGCGAAGACGCACAAGCAGCGAAAACACGACCTGAAGATGGCCAGCAAGAAATTGTCGGCGAAAATGCTGGCCGGCTACGACGTGGTTTTGATCGCAACCGACCACAGTGACTATGATTACAATTGGATTGTCAAGAACGCCAGGCTCGTTGTCGACACCCGAAACGCAACGGCGGGGATTCGCGGAACAGGCAAAAAAGTCGTAAAAGCGTAATACTTCAAGAGGAGTTTCAGTGCAGATCCCACTTTTGGATTTGAAGCTGCAGTATGCAGCCATAAGAGATGAGGTCGCCCAGGCGATCGACAAGGTCTGTGAGAGTCAGTTTTTTGCTCTCGGCCCGGCCGTCGCGGAGTTTGAAGAGAATGTCGCCGCGTATTGCAGCAGTAAATTCGCAATCGGCGTTTCAAGCGGAACCGACGCCCTGCTCATCAGCCTGATGGCCCTTGGAGCCGGGCCGGGTGACGAGGCCATCACTACTGCCTTTACGTTTTTTGCAACTGCCGGTTCTATCGTGAGAGTCGGCGCAAAGCCGGTCTTCGTTGATGTCGATCCGGATTCATTCAACATTGATCCGGCTGCAATCGAAGAGAAGATAACCGAAAAGACAAAAGCGATTGTTCCGGTCCATCTGTATGGGCAGATAGCTGACATGAACGCTGTCAATGAGATTGCCCGACGGCACAATCTGGCCGTCATCGAGGACGCGGCCCAGGCAATAGGCGCCAGCCGCAACGGCACGAAAGCGGGCAACTTCGGTGACTGTGGGTGCTTTTCGTTTTATCCTACAAAGAACCTCGGCTGTTTCGGCGACGGCGGCTTAGTAACCACCAACAGTGACGATATCGCCGAGAAAATCAAGATACTCCGTAACCACGGCCAGGATCCGGCGTACTTCTACAAGATCATTGGCGGCAATTTCCGCCTGGACGGCATCCAGGGTGCGGTTCTCAACGTCAAGCTCAAATATCTCGATAGCTGGAACGACAAACGTAGGCAAAACGCTTGGCTTTATGATAGTCTCTTCGCCGATTCACCGGTCAAGACACCTGAGATCGACACAGACAACGTGAGCATTTATCATCAATACACCGTGACCGTGCCCGAAAGAGATAAGCTGCAAGAATTCCTGGCCGAGAACCAGATCGGTTCGGCGGTGTTTTACCCGAAGCCCCTGCACCTGCAGGACTGCTTCGCCGAACTGGGCTACAAAGAGGGTGACCTGCCGGTCACCGAGAGGCTTTGTAACGAGGTTCTATCGCTGCCGGTCTACCCGGAACTGTCACCGGAGAAGATTGAGCATGTTGCTGGGATAGTGCTTAAGTATTACGGTATGAGTTAGGACGACAAGTTTGCTTAAAGTAAGTGAAAATCCCCCGATGACGTGGCCCGAAGCCGAATCGATTACCGATTTTACCGGCGAATGGTGGGTCGCCCACACCAAGAGCCGGAACGAAAAGGCCCTCGCCCAGGATTTGATCCGAAGAGGAGTCAGCTACTTTCTTCCGATGGGCTGGAAGGTTCGGCGCAAGAGCCGAAGAACGATACGATCACTGCTGCCTCTTTTTGCCGGATACCTGTTCTGTTGCGGTAAAGAGGACGACCGCCTCGAACTTCTGCGAACGGATCGCGTGGCAAATGTGATCGAGGTCATCAATCAGGAGAAGTTCATAAAGGAGCTGCTCCAAATTGAGCAGGCCATCAGAGCCGGCGCGCCGCTGACACCGCACAAGTATGTCAAGAAGGGCCAGAAGTGCCGCGTAACTGCCGGACCATTGCTTGGATTAGAAGGTGTCGCCGTCCAGACAAGAGGCGCTATGCGACTGGTGCTACAGGTGGACATGCTCGGCCAGGCGGCGAGCGTTGAGATAGACCTTGACATGATAGAGACTCTAGATTGAGCGAATTCGTCGCTCTAAGCGAAGTCAAGAACGGGAGCTGATAGAATGCGTATTTGTGTGGTTGGCGTTGGCTATGTCGGATTGGTCACTTCTGCGTGCCTGGCGGAAGCCGGCAGTGATGTCATATGTGTCGATAGTGACAGCCAGAAAATTGCCGGTTTGAAAGATGGCATAATCCCCATTTACGAACCGTCTCTGACCGAAATGGTCAGCCGCAACAGGAAGCTCGGCCGACTTCACTTTACAACCGATTTGAAAAACGGCCTGGACGATTGTCTTGTTGTCTTTCTCGCGGTCGGCACGCCATCAGCCCCGGACGGCTCATCCGACACATCTGCAATACTCTCGGTCGCCAACGATATAGGAAAGAACATTACTGACTATCGCATCATTGTGACCAAGAGCACCGTCCCGGTCGGCACGCATAAACTGGTCGCAGACATCATCAAAGGCAAGACCGACACGCCGTTCGATTATGTCAGCAATCCGGAATTCCTGAAGGAGGGCGCGGCGATAGAAGATTTCATGAGCCCCGACAGGATAATCATCGGGGCAACCAATCCGGCGGTGCGAGAAATAATGAGACAATTGTACAGCCCGTTCATGCGCCAGCGAAGCCGTATACTGTTTATGGACCCGGCTTCCGCCGAGATGACAAAATACGCTGCCAACACAATGCTGGCGACGAGAATCTCATTCATGAACGAGATATCGGCACTGTGCGAAAAGCTCGGCGCCGACGTTGAGCTGGTCAGGCAGGGTCTGGGCAGTGACTCGCGAATAGGCTCTGCTTTTCTGTTCCCCGGCGTGGGATTCGGCGGCAGTTGTTTTCCAAAAGACATTCGGGCGCTGATTCACACAGGCTCCGAGCACGGCGTCGAAATGACAATGGCCAAGTCCGTCCAGCAGGTGAATACGGATCAGCAAGAGCGCTTCGCCGCGCGCGTGACCGACTATTTCACAGGAAGGCATGATCAGACCAAATTGGCCGTCTGGGGACTTGCGTTCAAAGCAAAGACCGATGACGTGAGAGAATCGCCTGCAATCTACTGCATTAGAAAATTCCTTGATCGCGGCATGAAGATAAGTGCCTACGACCCCGAAGCGGGAGCCGCGGCGATGGCGGTTCTGGACGGCAAGATTGAGATCTGCCAAAACGGATATGATGCGCTCGACGGCGCAGATGCCCTCATCATCCTCACCGATTGGCAGGAATTTAGAAATCCTGATTTCGATGCCGTCGCGTCAAAACTCACTAAGCCCATAATCTTTGACGGAAGAAACCTCTACGATCCCGCTGTTGTCAAAAAAGCCCGAATCGAGTATCACAGCGTAGGAAGGGCCTGTGTCTGAGAACATCGTAAGCCTGAACAAGGGATACGCTTATGCACGAAGGTTTGGATATCGCCTTCAGAGATTTGTTGAGAAGTTACGTCGCTATCAAGAGTGTGGGAATAATCATCACGCTGATGGGAGTGGTGTATTTGCTCAGGCCAGATCTGATCAAGCAACTTATGAACTTCTTCAAAAAAAGCAGACGAATCTATCTGCCGGGATTGCTGAGACTTGCCCTGGCGGTCGTCTTCTTCCTGGGTGCCAGCGAATGCAGATACTTCTGGGTAATATTCGCCTCCGGCATGATCTTCCTGACTGGAGGCCTTCTGATATTTATGCTCGGGCCCGAGAAAATTCGACGGATGCTCGATTGGTATCAAGAGCAACCAATACTCATTTTCAGAGTTATCGCTCTGATCGTCTTGGCCTTCGGAGCCATAATTATTTATTCTGCGTAACAGCAAGTGGGTTGACTGTCACTCTTTAACACAACGGGAGGCAAAGAAGGCATGAGAGTATTGGTAACCGGAGCTGCTGGCTTCATCGGCTCGCATCTGTGCGAGCGACTTCTTGCCAACGGCTGTACCGTAGCCGGCGTCGACAACTTTGACGACTTTTATGACCCTCGGATCAAACACCGGAACATCGCCGACTGTCTGAAGGACAGCAATTTCCAGCTCTTCGAAGCCGACATCCGTGACAGTGCCGCTATGGACAATGTGGTCGGCGAGGGCGTTGAAATAATTGTGCACCTGGCCGCCAAAGCCGGAGTCCGCCCGTCAATCGCTCAACCTTTGCTTTACAACGATGTCAATATAAACGGGACGATGGTCTTGCTCGAATTAGCGAAAAAGCATGAGATTGACAAATTCATTTTCGCATCGAGTTCGAGCGTGTACGGCAATAATGAGAAGGTGCCGTTTTCCGAGGATGATAACGTGGACTTTCCCATCTCGCCTTACGCGGCAACGAAGAAGGCGGGCGAACTTATCTGCCACACGTATCACCACCTCTACGGAATGTCTATAACCTGCCTGCGTTTCTTCACCGTCTACGGCCCCCGGCAGAGGCCGGACCTTGCGATCCACAAATTCGCAAGACTCATCGAGCGGGGCGAATCGGTCCCCGTCTACGGTGACGGCTCCATGATGCGCGATTTCACGTACATCGACGACATAATCGACGGCGCCGTCGCAGCGATTGACAAGTGCGTCGGCTTCAATATCTACAATCTCGGCGAATCGCAGCCGATCACTGTCAATGACTTAATCGCGGAAATCGAAAACGCTCTCGGCAAGAAAGCAGCCAAAGAGTATCTGCCCCCTCAGCCGGGCGACGTCGAGCGCACCTACGCCGATGTAACAAGAGCCGGCAAAGATTTAGCCTACGATCCCAAAACGGATATCCGGACAGGTTTGGCCAATTTCACCGAGTGGCTCAGACGCGAAGCCTGACTTGACGTAATCACACGAAGATAAGCACAAAGCAAATGGCCCTCCAAATGGGGGATATCAGTCTATGTTGAAGCTCTCTTGTTTAGCAGCGGGTTGGGCATTGGGTGCTGTTGCCCGCTATGGCCTTTCGGGCTGGATCCAGAATATCGGCCCGGCTACCTTCCCCCAGGGCACGTTGTGTGTCAACACGGTCGGCTCGCTGCTGATCGGGGTGTTTCTCGGGATCTCGGAACTGACGCCTGTATCGCCGGCAGTCAGACTGTTATTTGCAGTCGGATTCCTCGGGGCATTCACCACATTCTCGACATACTCAATGGAAACACTCAACCTGTTCAGGGACAAAGAAGCGATGCTCGGCCTCATGAATATTGGGCTGAACAACTCGCTTTCACTCTTATTTGTTTTCGGGGCGTATTTTCTATCGCGTTCGGTCGTAACTTTTATTAGATGAGGATTTGCAGATGAAACTCCCCAGCATCTTCCCCCAAGTCGATGGTGAGGGAGGCAGGCTCGAGCTTCGCACTCGCTGAGAACTTAAGGGGCCTCTGGCGATGGCACGAGGTGTTTTAACTCATCAAACCAATTCAAGACCACGTTAATTCTTTGAAGCGGCGGCCCCTCCGGGTCCCGGACCATTAGGAATCTTCCGTCCGGTGCAACGTCGTAGGTTTGACATCGCCCACAAGACGAGTATTTCCAATCGAACAGTTCCTTGCGGTCGGTCACTCTAAGTTTGGGCTCAGTCTCTATCGTTGCAGCGACCATCTTTCTTTCGCCAGTGAGGTAGAACAATTTCATGCTGTCCCGCGACCAGACTGGATGGTGACCACCGCCATTCGAAATCTTCGTTCTCTTTCCGGTGACGGGATACGGCTCCACATAAACCTCCACTGCTCCAGTCTCATTGGAGCTGTATGCGATCCAGTGTCCATCGGGTGACCATGTCCCATGATTCTGGCTGTGAAACCGTTCAATGACTGGGCCGGCAGTTGCCGTTGAGCCTTCGTCCAGCGGCACTGTCCAGATATCCCAATCCATCATCGGTATGTGATCGTTATCCCTGTCGGCAAGCAATACCTTGCCGTCTGGCGAACAAGATCTCGAAGAGGTTATTCTCTCGAACTGAGCTATTAATCTCGGCTCTTCGGTGCCGTCAATCTTCAGGCGGAATAGTCCCCAGGGGTTGAATGTCATATAAATCACCTCATTGGAGTCGGGCGTCCAGACGGGCGTCGACCCACTAATGTCTCTCGCGAGTGGCATCTCCGCCGACGCTCTAAATCATATATCCATAGATCTCCTACATTATCTTCAAGTGGAGGGACTCTGAAAGCTACATACGCACCGTCAGGCGAGACGCTTACAGAATGATAGTTGCGTTTGGTCATCGCCAGGCTGCTGGTAGCGCCGGCCTCGGTAACCCAAACCGGCTCCAGCTTCTTGTTAGGCACTTTGAACGGGATATAAGCCAGCGACCCATCATCCTGGGAAAAGGTGAACGGGGCCGAGCCAGTCGTTGAGGTGGTGAGAACTTCTTGAACAACTGGAACGTGAGATCTACCGACCTGAAACTTCGCCAAATCGCAAGCCACCGCATACAGCGTATCATGATGACCGTACACTATGTGGCCGGTGGGCAGATATCTCGCGTATGAGCCGCCCTTGAATAGAACGCGGCGCTTGCCTGTTTTCAACGAATAGACTTCTATTTGATTCGATTCTACACCGCGATGGTTAGTGAAGAGCACATGGTCGCCATCCGGAAGGATCTGCGGCCACCGGTGCCCCCGCTCACCGAGATTTGGGTCTGGGTGAGTCAACTCCTCCAGCGCCTCTCCAGAGGCCGAGATGCGCCAAAGACCTCCTAAATACATTGGTGCGAAGATAACGTAATCGTCTGTTCCCCATGTTCCGCCCGCGGAATTGACGCACTCGGCCAGAGCGATAGGCTCGCCTCCCTTTATCGATACCTTCTTTAGCTTTCCCTGAAAGTTGTCAACGAATGCCACCCACTGCCCGTCAGGCGAGAAAAATGGATGTGTCCCGCCCTCGGTTCCTGAAAGCAGTGTTGTCTCACCAGTCTGCATACTCCGGAGACAGATTCTTCTTCGCCCGTCATTTCCGTGTTCGATGTAGGCCAGGAGCCCCCCATCAGGTGACAAGGCAAGCGACCCGCCCCCGAGTTCTGTCTCAGGGGTAATACTAAAGCTCCTGACGGCTGCTCTCGGGATGGAATCTGAAGGCCAAAGGCCCCAAATACCCACGCCTATGAGTATGCCCCCTATGATTACACCGATTGCCATAACCGTTAGCAGTCGTGGCCAACTTAATGGCTGCCGATCAGTCTGCACGGTGGTAGCCTGAGGAGGAAAATCAGCAGGGAGGTTCAACGTCTCTTGAATTTCGATAAAAGCATCGCCGATATGCTGAAGCCTCCGGCGCGGGTCTTTCTCCAGGCAACGGCGTATCAGAACTCGTATATTCATCGGAGTATTTTCTGGCAGAACATCCCAATCGGGCTGACGTTCGAGAATGCGTGCCAGCGTGTCTGTGGCCGTCTCGCCCTCAAATGGAAGATGATTGGTCAGCATTTCGTACATGATGCAGCCAAATGACCAGATGTCCGTGCGATGGTCGGTCTCTTTGCCGCGGGCCTGTTCCGGGCTCATATAGGCCGGCGTGCCCATTACATGGCCGGGCTGAGTGACGGCGGCTTCACCGCTCCTGCTTTCGCCCACGGAGGCCTTGGCCAAGCCGAAGTCCAGTACCTTCACCTTGCCTTCCGGTGTAATCTTGATATTGCCCGGCTTGAGGTCCCGATGGACAACGCTCTTTTCATGAGCTGCTGAGACGGCCTCAGCAATCTGTTGGCTGATTGAAAGAGCTTCCTCCAAGTTCAGCGGCTCGCGAGCTATACGTTGCGCCAATGTCTCGCCCGGAACATATTCAAGAATCAAATAACCGGCACTCTCGTCCTGTTCAATGATGTCGTGTATCACAGCGATATTAGGGTGATTCAACGAGGCCAACAGTTCGGCCTCACGTCTGAAACGCGTCCGCGCCGTTGAGTCGGCCTGCAATTCAACCGGCATGCTCTTGATGGCAACAGAACGTTTGAGTTTGGTGTCGCGAGCTAAGTAGACGACTCCCATGCCCCCTCGACCGATCATCTCGACGATTTCGCAACTCCCGACTGTTTGGCCGACAAGGTCATGTCCAGTCGCCGTATCGTCGAAGTCGCTCTCGTCCATTTGCACAAGTGTATCAAACAATGTATTAATTTTGAGCAGATCGCGTATACGCGGCCTGAGTAGGTCCTCACACTCGGGATACTGCTTGACGAATTCCTCTGTGTCGGGTTGCTCGCCCCGCAGAAACGCATCGACGAACCTCTTCAAAGCCTCTTCGAGAACCTTATTCTGATTGTCATCACTTGCCGCAACCATCAGACTTTCCCATAGGCAACTGTCAGGGCAACCATCGCACGAGACAGCAGCATCCCCACCGCATCGGCGCTCTTGCCTAATCGTTCGCCGATCTCTTTGTATGAAAGCTCTTCAATTTTCGCCAGGACAATTACTTCTTTGTGCTCAGGTTTCAATTCATCGATCGCTTCCTCAAGCCTATTCAAATCTTCCTTTCTGGCCATTATCACACTTGGCGTGGTGATCTTAACAGGCCCTGGAATTCCAGCCAATCCACCTCCCGTCGTTGGCTTGCATTCATCAAGTCGCACTTCCCTACGAATGTCGCGCTTATCGGCTTGCAGCTTCTCTACGTGGTGGCCGAGCGTGTTTTGAGCGATCCTCGACAACCATCGGAGGAAATCACCCTCATTCTCATATGTGAAGTCTCCTAAACCTCGCAAGGCGTTAAGGAGAGCATCCTGGACCAAATCCATCGAGTCCAGCTTGACACGAAGCTCCCTTCCCATACGGAGGCGTACGATTCGCCGGACCCGTTCACCGTAGACCCTGCACAGCCGGTCTAAGGCGTCGTCGTCGCCAGTCTTAGCCAGGGCGATCAACTGTTGGGTCTTTTGACTGCAGACAGATCTCACCATTCGCTAACTTCCTGAAACCACGGCAATATTAGGAGAAACAAAAATGTTAGCTAAGAAATACTTTTTGGTGGGAATCTTCACTTTGCTCAGTGTGAGTTTGGCGATTGCGGCCCCACCTGCAGTACACCCAACGACTGGAGAACCGCTGGTGATAGACTGTCTCAGGGGTACTCCTGATGCAATTGACGGAGATCTGAGCGACTGGAATCTTGGAGCTATGACCCCAGCAATTCTTGATATGGAAGAGCAGATACCCCAGGGAGCCGCTACTTGGGACGGCCCTGAGGACAGTAGCGGAGAGTTCTATCTGCTATGGGATGACGAGAACATCTACATCGCAGTGGTGATGAAAGACGAAAAGTTATCCATGAATAAAACCGGCGGCAATATCTGGAATGCGGACGCTGTAGAAATATTTTTCTCTACGACAAACGCCGTTGCAGGACATAATGAACATTACCAGTACGGTTTTAATGCCAATGAACAGAAATGGAACTGGGACGACATGGAAGGTTCTGGGGGCGCGGTTGATTACCTACAGATAGCCTCCACCGAAACTGCCGATGGATACGTCTGCGAGGTCTCTATCCCATACGGAGAAATCACTCCATTAGACTGGTCAGTAGGCAGTACCATTGGATTCAACGCTGTATTCGACGACACCGACAATGATAATAGAGAACTTCAGATGACCTGGACTGGCCGTACAGCTCATGACCAAAGTCTCGGATTTGGGCATATGGTTCTTTCGGACGACCCTGTATCGGCTGACGTCGCTGCAATCGAAGAGCTTTTGGACTTGTATGCTGTCGCTATGAACACTGGAGATTTAGAACTTTGGTTGTCCTTACATACGGATGACATAGTAAAGATGCCACCAGACGCCCCTGCCAGTTTCGGACAAGAGCAGTTACGGGCAAATCTGGAGCCCCTCTTCGATAACTTCACATTCGAGATGGCCATCTATACCGTGGAAACTCAAGTAGATGGTGACTTGGGATATAGTTGGTGTTTTTACACATCTTTAATGACTCCCAAGGCAGGGGGCGAGCCAATTTTTACTGATGGCAAAGCCTTGTCCATCTTGAAAAGGCAGCCCGATGGTTCCTGGAAGCTTTCCCACGATTGCTTCAACAGCAATGTACCACCAGCACCAGTGGAGTAACAAACCAAGCTGGCTGTGATAGACGGCAGCAACGCCGGGAAGACGCAGGACGTAAGGCACAATTCGTATCACAAAACGGAAGGGCTGTGAGTATAAAACTCGCAGCCCTTTTTTCTATCTCAGCGCACACGGAATGAGTGTAACTTGATTGCATAGGAATTTGCTTTTGTGGATGACTCCTGATCGATGAAAATGAATCTCTCACGGAGACACAAAGACACAGAGTTCTGTAAGCTAGTTTCTTTTCTCCGGGGACTTGAAGGTGTACGGTACATTTTTCTATGGGGACTTGAAGGTGTACGGTACATTTTTCTATGAGTTGTGCTTGATAATGACAGGTTTTGATAAGGGACAGCGGATGCCTAAAATCTGAAGAACTAAGTAGACAGCATGGGCAATCCGCCTGTGGCGGACCCATTTCTACGCAAAGGCTCCAAACACATCTCTTGTGTATTGCGAGCTCTTGCTGAAGGCCTCGAGTGGGGTCATTGTCTTGGGAGTTCCCTTTTCTACTGCCTGTTCGAGGACAATGTGGGGACGCACACCGATCTCCAGCAGGCGTTTGGCCAGGGCCGGGTAGTCGATGTCGCCGTCGCACATTGTTTCGGCCCAGACGCCGTCCTTCGACTGGCGCAGGTGCAGTTCGGTGATCCGCGAGCCATAGAGTTTCACTACATCGAACAGTGCCACCTGCGAGTTTCCTGCGCCGCGGTAGACCCAGTGGGCATCGAGGCACAGCGTCACATACGCCGGATCGGTGCCGACCATCATGTGATGAAATTCGCGAGCCGCGTTGCGCAATTCGATGTCGTGGTTGTGATAGGCCAGCGTCAGGCCCATCGCTTTGAGTTGCCGTCCCAGCTTGTTCATCGCCGCGGCCTGAGCCCTGAGCTGGGCATCGTCTTTGTTCTGAGCACCGCCCCAGGCAATAGGGCTTGGGTTCGTCACGATTATCTTTGTGCCCAGGATCTTTGCCTCGCTCGCGATGGCCAGCACGGATTCGATGCTCTGCTCGGCCTTTGCAGGCTCGTGCAGGACGCTGTTGACGTAGAGCGAACGCATCTCAATGCCGTGTTTCTTCAACAGCGGACCCAGCCGGTCCAGTTCCTGCGGATTGTTCGCACCCGGCTCATAGCCGTCGAGTTTGCTCGCGGCGAGTTCTCCCAATCCAGCGTCCAGCTCGGCGGGAAAGTTGCGGTTCTCACGTCTGTAGAACACCAGCCACGAATATGAGTTGCACGCTACGTGCAGCCTATCTCGCTTGCTGTGCTCGCCCGCTCCTGCTGCCCCGCTGCCTGCCAGTACAGCACCGCCGGCCAGCGCCAAATCTTTGACAAATCGTCTTCGAGAAATTGTATTGTTCGACATAGTCCCAATCTCCTTGATAGCTTGCCTAATCTTTGCTGCCGGCGGCACCGGCGCCGGGAATCTCGTGCACTCCCCTGTCGGTGGACCCGCCTGCGTTCGGCACGGGGTTGCCCCAAAAGTCTCGTGCGCCGTTATCTGCAATACCCACACCCGAATCGATGCAGGGCGAGCCGGCCTTGAGCTTGTATCCATCCAGCGAATCTATGCCGAGGCCGCCACTGCCCGGATCTGCGAACATCGGGTCATCGGTAATCTTCGTCGGATCGTTGGGCTCGGAGCCGGGGTGATATCCGTAAAAGACATTGTTGGCAAACGTACGTTTGGCGTTGCGCCAATTGTACGACGCGGTGGGACTGAGGTTGTAGATTATGTTGTTATAGAAACAGTAGGTCTTGTCAGCGTTTCTGCGTTCGTCAATGATTCTCGGCGAAAGGTGCGGCGGGACAAAGACCACGTTGTTGTAAATATAGAAACTTGTGTTTGGGTAATTGATGCAGAAGATATTGCCCTTGTCGTTCTGGCTGATGTTGTACCTCACGATGATGTTGGCGTCGGCCTGCACGGTGCACATCCAGAACAGGCCGTGACTGTTGTCGTGGCTGTAACTATACTGAAAGATACAGCCGGGGCTCTCCAAGTCCGCGTCGTACAGGCACCCGTCATAATCGCGGGAGCGGTTGAGGTATCCTTCGTTGAACTGGAAAACCGTGCCGCGGCTGCTCCGCGAGAATATGGTGTTACCTGTTCCGGTACGATAGGCGGTATCCCAGCAAATATTGTGCTCGACTACGCCACCGTCGGCCAGACGAATAATCATGGCGTTCTTGGCGATGTCGTTGATCTTGTTGTGCCGGATCCTGAGATTGGTAATCCTGCGACGATTCCAGTTCGCCTGACCCGGCGTGTTGGAACCGCCGGCTTTGGCTCTTGTGAAGATGCCGGTGTTGTCGATAGTCTCGATTCGGCAGCCTTCGATGAGGACATCGTCAAACCGGGTGTCCCTCACGTCGTCGGCCTCAACGAAGATGCCGATAGCGCCGGTGTCCTTGGCCTGGATGGATTGGCCTATGATCCCTTTGATGTGATGGATGTGGAGATTCTTCAAGTGGATGTGATGGACAGTCCCAAAGTTTGCCGCAGCGACCATAACGCCCCGCCGATCACCACCTTCGGAAGCGTCGTTGGTGATTTCGAGATTCGCAATTTCCCAGCATTGCTGATTGTGCAAATAGACAACGCCGTCTCCCGTCGCCCCGGCTCCGTCAATAATCGGCTTGGGGCCGTCGCCGTATCGGTCGACAACGACGGATCTGCCGGGAGCGCCGGACCCCTTGGGATTAAGCTTGCCCTCCCAGCGGCTTCCGGAAGAGAAAAGGATGCAGTCCCCCGGGGCAAATGTCGTTGAGTTCACCTTCTCCAGACTCTTCCACGGCTGGGAGACGCTAATCCCGGAATTACTGTCCGCCCCCCCTGCCGCGTCGACATAATAGGTCGTCGCCTGGACAGGCGTGGCCGGCCAACACATCCACAGAGCCGTTAGCAGTGCTACGAGGCCCCGGCTAATCGAGCAATCAATCGGATTCTTCATGTTACATTCGGTCATTCCATCGCGTTAAAGTAATCAACCATCCGGCCGGAAACATCTTTGAAGCGTTTGCCTTTGACAATGCCCTGAATGCGTTTGACGGAGACATGCCCAGCCTGCTGCATAAAATCGAGAGCGTTCAGCGCGGCAAGAGTTGCGAAGGTCTCTTTGCCGTTGATGATGGACTCCATCGTCCGCAGCGCTAGGTCCGTCTCACCAAGATAACTGAGAGCTTCGGCCGCGACTACGCGAATGTCCGCCCAGTCGTCTTTGAGCAGGCCCTTGAGTTTGCCTTTGGCCCGTGAGGCTTTGTCCTGCAAGATCAAACAGCCGGTCGCGCCCCAGTAGCGTATCACCGGATGCGGATCATCGCAGGCGGCAAGCAGTTCTTTCAACGCCGAGGCGTCGCGCGAGGCCGCAAGATTGGCGACGTCGACGATCCTCTCGATCGGATAAGCATCGCTCTGCGCATACTCATATAGCGTCCTATCCGCCGACAACCGCTCGAACATCCCTTCGGGAATAAAGCCGGTGTCGCGGGTCCGCACAATGTCCCGCTTGAGAGTCTCTCGCATCTGCGCAATCCGATCGGTGTGCCGGGGCTCGTCGATAAGATTCCTGACCTCATATGGATCGGATTCGATGTCGTAGAATTCCTCCGAGGGCTTGGGCTGCCAGTACCGCGCCTGAACCGGGTTGCACTTGCCGTCTACGTAAGCCTGGTACCACGACCCCATGGACGGCATCACGCGGAAAGGATACGAGTACTGCTGTCCCCACGGACGGTGCGGGCTGTAGTTCTGAATGTAGCGATAGCGCCGATTGCGGACGGCTCGCACGGTGTCATAGCGCTCGTCCATCCGAGCGCGGAAGAGGAACACATGATCCTGCAACTCGCCGGCCTGTTTGCCCAGAAAAGCACGGCCCTCGAAATGTTTGGGAATCGGAACACCCATCAGGCTGAACGCAGTAGCGGGAAAATCGACGAAACTGACCGGCTGATCGACCCATTCGCCCGGGTCGGCCGGTGCCAGGTGCGCCCATTTCTTGCCAAAACGCATGATGAACGGCACACGCGTGCCCGAGTCGTGGATGTTGCGCTTGCCGCGAGGCAGCGCGCCGCCGTGATCGGCGTAGTAAAACACGATGGTGTCATCGGCCAGACCTTTGGCGTCCAGCTCATCGAGCAGCCTGCCGACTTCCTTATCCATCAGTGTCACGTTGTCGTAGTAAATGGACCAGTCTCTGCGGACAATCGGTGTGTCGGCATGGTAAGGCGGAAATTTCACATCTTCAGGCGCGATGCGCGGCCTGGGCGGCAGGATCCCCTGCTTGCGGCGATTACTGACCGCCTGCTCGGTAAGCTGACCCTCATGGCTCAGGGTCGTATTAAAGACAGCGAAGAACGTCTGGCCCGGCTTGCGATTGTCGTAATGGGCCTTCTTGCTGCTCTCATCCCAGGCCTCGCCCGCTTTGCGCGTGTAGTTGTAGTCCGTCTTCGAATTGTTCGTGCAATAGTAGCCTGATTCGCGCATGTATTCAGGGTAGGACCGGAACGAATCGGGGATACGCACCTTGCTGCGATGGTTATGCAGCCCCACCGAGCAGGCATACATCCCTGTGATCAGGGTCGAACGCGCCGCAGAGCAGACGGGCGGGTTTGCGAAAGCGTTGCGATAGCGCACCCCCTGCCTCGCGAGCCGGTCAAGGTTGGGAGTGTGCGCCTGCTCGTCCCCGTAGCAGCCCAGCAGCGGGCTGTTGTCCTCACTGGTAATCCAGAGGATATTGGGGCGATCCTGGCCGCCTCGCCGCCGCCTTGCGTAAAGCGGTGCACCAATGATTCCAGCAGAACCAACCGCAAAACCTGCTGCTTTAAGGAATTGTCTCCTCGTGTGCTTATACATCTACGTGTTCCTTTCAACATCTGCGAAAGCGCAACTCTACTTCGCTGATTGTTTCTCAAGTTTCGTGAAGAAATCCCTGAATATTGGGTCTCGATTGACGTAATAGACTGTTCTTATCATGTGTCTGGAGTTGTCGAAACTGAGCGTGTAATTGTCCGTCACTATTGGACTGTGCACCAGATCGGAAGGCAGCCAACTGTCATTGATGACCCAGGCGATTGCAGTCATATCCCACAGCACCTTCGACCATGCAAAATGGTCCTTCTTATATCGCTTGAAAATATCGAGCAGGTAATCGCCGATCGGGCCTCGCCCGCCCACGTATCGCTCCATCTCAGGGACAGTGGTCCTGAAGTGCGTGACAACAGGAGTGCACGGCAACTGCACGAAAGGTACGCCGGAATCGAAGATGACTCTGGAGGCATTCAGGTCCTGCCTGAAATTGAATTCTCTCTGATGAGGCCAGTTGTGTCCGTTGCCGCCGAGCCAGACGACGACAATGTTCTTGATAATGGACGGATCAATCAAAATCGCGTTGCTGACGTTCGTGATTGCACCCACAGCCGCGACATAGAGAGGGTCATCGGGACCGCTCTTGGTGGCCCTCTTGATCAAGTCGAGAGCGGCAGCGCTGCGTTCAGGGCTTTTTGGATTGGCCAGGTAACTTGTGCTGCCCTTGAAAGCAAATCCTTCGGCGGAGCGGTCCAGTTTGTCGAGGATACGTAGGATCTCCTCATAGCTCTTTTCCATGCCGTTCCGCGGGCCGGTCGATCTGCTATTCTTGAAAGGAGCGGCATAGACAGCCTTGACATCCAGTTCAGGAGAGATCAGTGCATAGACCAGAGCAAACTGATCGTCAATTTCATTGTAGGTGTCCGTATCGAATACCATCCGGACAGGTCTGTTGCCCGGATGCTTGAGCATTTTGATACGTTGGCCCTCTGAAATCGACGGGTAATCCTGTCCCATGACGGGCAGTCCGTTAATGACCATCACCAGGAATAACGCGAAGCCGAGTGCTGATTTCATTGGTTCTCCTTTCATTACAGGTGTTATCATTCGTTGAATTGACGCCTGCGCCAAATGACTGTTCCTTGCAGTATTCTGATGATTCTAGGCGTGTTCTGCAACAACAAAACAAGACGACGACACAAAAACGTTCGTTAGTTTCATTTACCCATCCACTGGAGGGTGACTAATACCGGATCGTGGTCGGACGCGACTGGTTCGTCGATGACCCTCACGTCGACGATCTTCCAAGGGTCGCCCTTGCGCAGAAGTACGTAGTCGATGCGAGATTGCGGCGCCACGGCGTCCAGCCAATCGGATTCAAGCAGCACGTTCATCGGTCCACTTGCCGGCCGTGCGTTGAAATCGCCCGCCAGAATGACCGGGGCGTCGCCTTCGGAATCGGCGAATTCGCTGAGCCCGGCGGTCTGCATCGTGCGAACCTGCTCATTGCGATGGCAAAGATGTGTGTTGTAGGTAAGCACGCGCAGGCGGGCCTGCCGCTGTTGTTCTCGGTCAACATGCGAACAGCCCACGAGGGAGACGGCAGTGACAATCGCCAGTGCCGGTGCGAAATAATATCGAATGCCTCTGTTCATCTTTGTCTTTCCGAAGCGGCACGGAGGTAAATGAGAAATTCTGTGGGAACTGCCAGCCCAAGACTCCTTATCTTGTGCACATCGGCCCATGCCTGGTCATATTCTCCCTTTGCGCAACAGACAAGACTGCGCCTAAAATAGACTTCAGCACACGCGGGGTCGATTTCAACGGCCCTGCTGAAGTCCGAAACAGCCTGGTCGTATTGGCTCATAGCTGCATAGATGAGCCCTCGATCTATGTAACCGGCGGCAAATCCCTGCTTTATCTCAACGGCTTGGCTGAAATCCGATATTCCTCGACCTAGTTGGCCGATAGCGACGTAGACGTGCCCCCGATTGAAGTAGGCTTCGGCAAACACCGGATTTCGTTGAAAAGCCCGCGTAAAATTCGAGATGGCTGTTTCATATTGACCCTTCTGCGCCGAAACGATGCCGCGATTGTTGTAGGCGTTGGCGTCCTCCGGGTCCATCTCTGAGATATCCATCTGCCCCTGTAGCCTGTCCTGCCATCGCTGTCTCGGCTCATCGAGCGTTGTCTCGAATTCCGCCTGCCATTTCTTCATATTCCCCTTCAACTGGCTCGTCATTCTGGTCTCAAACACCTTGCCCGATGCGAGGTAATTTTTGCGTTGGAGCGCTCTGCAGCCGAGGGGGTACTTGATCTTCGCCGCGACATAAGGGATTGCTTCTATCTTCCTGGCATCTACAAATGTTTCCCTATACCCAAAGGATTCTTTTAGAACGACGTCGAAGGGCAGCTCAAAGGGCGAGACCACACCGGTAATAATGTGTATGAAGCCAAGACCGATGACAGCAAGGGCGGCCGCTATGCACAGAGTGACTGACGTTCTCTCGTGCCACTTCTTCGGCTTCTCGCCCTTGTCACTGTCAATCTGCGCACCACAGTGAGGGCACTTTTGCCCCTTGGCGCCAGGCTGCTCTTTACGTCTTTTCCACTTCATAAGGGCCTTTCTTATCGCCTCATTTTCCAGCTAACATAAGTTTAACCGTTTTGGATTGGCCGAATCAAGACAATTGCTGGAGTTTTCAGATACGTCAATTCAGGGCTCCGCCCGGCTGGCGGATATGCGGTCAAACGGTCCGTCGTCTACGGATCAGCATCAATGCTCCGAAAGCCAAAAGAGTCACGGTCGACGGCTCAGGCACTGGAACAAAGGCGACGCTCCGGGGAACGCTCAGCCCGCCTTCGGTGATTGTCCGCAGGTACGAACCGTCGGCGTCGAACTGCACGATGTTGTTTTGGAAGAATGACGATGAAAAAAGATTTCCCTGATCATCAAACGCCACCCCCTGCGGGCCAGTCAGGTCGCCGTGCGCAAGCTCGCCTAGATAGTTTCCATCAGTGTCGAACATGACGATGTTATGTGAGGCGCCGCCGGCCACGTAGAGCAGGTCATCGGTGTCTCGGGCGATCCCCATCGGGCTGGCGAGACCACCACCGGTGAAGGTCTTGATGAGATTTTCACCGGCGTCGAATTTGACGACGTTGTTGGTCAAAGCGCTGCTGACGTAAATATTGCCCGAAGAGTCAAACACGACACAGTTGGGACCATTCAACCCGCCACCGGTAAACGTACGGACATAGGTTCCGTCCAATCCGAAAACCACCACCTGGTCATTGTCGAAGCTTGATACATAGAGCTGCCCGGCGTCGCTGATCGCCATGCCCGTCGGTCCGTCGAGTTCGGAGCTGGTGAACTTGGTCTCGAAGTGCCCCTCGGCGTCGAATACGAATACTTCGTCCGTGAACTGGCTGGCCACATAAGTCGCGCCGTCCGGCTGCACCACGATCCCGCGAGGCCCGCTCAAGCCTGAGGCGGTAAGGCTGCTCAGGAAGGTTCCCGAAGAATCGTACACAGCCACACGGTCATTGGCGAAATCACCCACATAGAAGTTACCCGTCTGTTCGGGCGGCAGGATCGTAGAGAATGCCAACGGAGACTGAATCGCAGCCAGACTCAAACCGAGGATGATTCGCACAAACAAGCGGTTCATAGTCACACCCTTTCTCTCAAAGTCAGGTTCTTCATAATCCTCCTTGAGGCCAGACAGTACAGTAATTGTACCCAATTACCTCCAAGGCGTCAACTGAAGAACCCTGCCAAAGACAAAGAACGATGAGACCGTAGCGTCTAATGCGGGCGCGTCGGTGTTACGATTACGCTCTCCACATCCAATATCTCGGCGATCTTCTCAATTGTGCGGGCATGATGCCCGACTCCCAATGCAAAGTGGTGGGTCGGTCCCTCCGCTACCCAGCGTTTGAGGAAGGTCCGCACATCAGGCTCGAAGAAACCTCTCGTGTTCGTGTTGCCTGTCGGCGGGATGGGGCCGTGGACGCTCTGGCCCTCTGCGAGGATGAACTTGAATTTCCCGCCGGCCGTAACACCAATGCTGAGCATGGTGATGGGGCCTTCCTTGATCTTGAACTCCAGGCTGGCCCCTGAACCCGGCTTGCCATGATATTTCGACAGGCTGCGCAAGAGGGGTTTGCCCTCAGCGATGTTGATATGATGCGGACCGTCATGGCCCACCAGGACAAAGCCTTCCTTGAAATCAATGGGATGGAATTCCGCGAAACTCCCCCCGATATCCAAGCGATCCATTATCAGCATGGCAACACAGGTCTTCAAATCAGATTCACCGCACATGGGAAAACCCGCGGCGGTAAGCAGTGAATTGCCGACGATCAGATTGGTGACCAATTGCCGCATCGGACTGCCCTCTAGCCCCTCGTAATAATAGGCAAGCCCTTCCAGATCGTGAGAATCGACGAATTTGTCCAGCGCAACGGCCGCGCGTGCGGCAACCTGGAGGTCTTCTTCGGTCAGCTTCTCAGTTATAGGATCGGACTTCGGATCGGGCGTGTCAAACAGATTGAGAATCTCTACCTTCTTGACTTCAATTTCCTCTTCGGTGACAGTGCTTTGCGACTTCAGAAGCTCATCGGACTCTGTCTGGACAATGTGACAGCCAAAAGACGCAGTAAGCGCCGTTTGATCGGTCTGCATATCCAGCATGTGTTCGATAGGGTGACCGAAATGACCAATCCGGGCGCGTTTGAGGTCATGCAGGACCATTGCGATGTCACACCATTCGGCGATTTCGGCCTCTGCCGTTGGATCGTCATCGAGAGTACCCAGAATAACGGGCGGGGGCTTTTTGCCCATGCGGATTGCCACTGAGGTGAATTCGGGGACCGAGCAGAAATCATCGTTGCACAACTGCATGTAGGTCGAGGCCTGTGAATAGTCCAAGGCTTTAAGCGGCTGAAGTGCGACCAAAACTACAGGAATATCCAGCCCGCGGATGATCGCCGCGAATGACGCCGACGTCGCATAGGTAAGCATGTCGCAGAACACCAGGTCAAGATCGGCGGCTTTGAGCTTAGGCAAGAGAGCGTAAGCTGAGGCGGCATCGTCAACAATACCGAAACTCGCCACTTCGACGTCATGGGTCTTGATGCACTCGACGAAGACATCCAGTTTGTGCGTCAGCTCATCGAGCAAACCATCGAACTGGGGCCAGTACTTGTGGAAACCCACTCCAAAGATTCCCACTCTGGCCGTTCTTTTTTTCCTTCGCGTCACTTTCATATTCTTTCACTCGCTCGTTCTTACTAAAAGTGTGTCTCTTAACGCAGATTCAGGGGGGGCCGGAAAGCACAGGCTGGCAATGGCACCGACGATGAAGGTCGGGAACATGGCAAAGGCCCCGAGCCACCATTTAGGGATATCCGTGCAGATCAGAACAAGTGCGAAACATACAAGTCCAACCACAACACCAATCAGAACTCCCGGCAGATTCGCGCTACGCGTAAACATCCCCAATAGGTAGATGGCCAGCAGTATGCCCAGACAAGTTCCGGCAATGACCATGATGATGTCGATCACCGTATCGCCGATGAAGGGGACAAGGATTGCCGCTCCAATAACGATCCCTCCCAGCATGGCGGTGAGGATTCGGCTGACTCTCAAGGGCAGTTCCTTGCCGGCCAGCCAATCGTAAACAATGACCGAGGTGATACCGTTGATTCCGCTATCCATAGTGCTCATAGCCGCGGCAAACAGCCCGGCCAGGATAAGCCCTGTCAATCCCACGCCAGGGGCTTGTGTGGTTACGAAGTAGGGCAGAATCTGGTCCTCTTTGGCAAACTCGACGCCGGCAGTCGGCAGGCCAAGCCCCCCCGGCTGGCTGTAGAAGGCGAATATCGCCGTCCCAACCAACAGAAAGAGCAGGCCGAGCACGGCGTTGATTGCCGCACTGAGAATTACCACGCCCCGTCCTCCGGCGAGGGTTCCGGCGCAAACATAACGTTGGATCATGTTCTGAGAGACTGCGTAGCCGGGCAAATACATGAACAATCCAAAAGCGGCGGCGGTGAATATGGTATTGCTGCCCGTGAAGTTCTCAACCGACAGGAGTCTGGGGTTGAGATGGAACATTTTGAACTTGCTGTGCTGCGCCGCAATCGACCAGAAACCCGACCAACCTCCGTCGATGCGACCTACGGCAAGAAACATGACGGCTATGATGGCTCCGCCTAGCACGACCGCCTGGAGGACATCGGTCCAGATGACCGCCCTCAATCCACCCATCACCGTATAGAGGGTGGCAAAGGCCCCGATGCCAACGAGCATAAGGTAATACTGGGCGTGCGTCAGCCCCATCACGGTCTGTAGAGTAAGGGCCACCGCATAGAGCATGGTCCCCATCCATCCGAGGGCGTAGATGCAGTACAGGCCCGAGCCGATGAGCTGAGCGGGCAGGCCGAACCGCCGACCCAGATATTCGTATCCGCTGCTAACCTTGAGCCGGACGAACATCGGCACAAAAATCCACCACAGAATCGGCGTGATGACAAAGGGGATGAACAAAATGGTCAGATAGAAGCTGAAGTCCTGGTAGGCCCCCCGTTGCGGGAGCCCAAGGAATGAAATGGCACTGAAACTGGTGGCGAACATCGATACGCCGACCACGAACCAGTTCATGCTCCGGCCACCTATGAAATAGTCCTCGTTGTTCTGCTGGCCTCCGGCGCTCTTGAAGGCCAGGCCAAAGACCACCGCAAGATATGCGATACACACACACCAATCAATAAAGCCCAAATCGGTCATGAAGTGGACAAGTATATGGGATTCGCCCCGGATGGCAAGAAAACTGTATCGCGCTTCCTATGAAAACATCAGGCAGATGACCGTAAGTTACCATGACCCGGCCGCCACGCGATTCAAGTATCGTATCGAAGAGTCATCTCTCATCGAGTCGGCTGTTACGGACGGCTCCTGGGCACGAAGCCAGGATTATCTCAGATGCGGATATCGACTTAGGATATCCGGCGGCAGACGGCACGTAATATTTCCAAAATGTGTTTGTCTTATAAAACTTATCGTATTAGAATGCACCTGCCGTACCGGAGAGTAGCTCAGTTTGGTAGAGCGCACGGCTGGGGGCCGTGAGGTCGCAGGTTCAAGTCCTGTCTCTCCGAGTTGAGAGGATGGTTACCGTTTTCAGCGAGTATTGAGAACGGTAACCTGTAGTCTCCACATAGACTTACGCCATCGAGACTCAAGTTCAAAAACACCGAATCGACCACTCTACGTTTTTGACCTGTCCACCCGAAAAACTCGGTCCTCCTTATTCCTACAGGACTTACGGTAACTTGCGTCATGCGGCTGATTCTATTATCCTAGCAACATGAATGCCATAAGAACCCTTCTAACAAGCCTCAGCCATGTGCTTGCCTGCGCTGGTGAAATGTTCC
>JADHXR010000181.1 GCA_016782865.1 Phycisphaerae bacterium | reverse complement strand
CTGATCTTTTCAATAACAAATAACCTCACAACCTTGTATTCGATTACAAATGTTCACTGGGCTTGTAGAGAAAATTTGTATGGTCAAGTCGATCCGCCCGAGCGCCGATTCAACGGTGCTGGCCATAGATTTGGGCGAACTGGCCGGCGAGAGCGAGATCGGCGACAGTATCGCTGTAAACGGAGTCTGCCTGACTGCTTCTGGGATTGAAGGGCCATTTGTGAGCTTCGATGTCAGTGCCGAAACCTTGGCAAAATCCACTTTGGGCAGGCTCAGGCCTGCTTGGCAAGTCAACGTTGAGCGGGCAATGAAGGCAACCGACCGTTTCGGGGGCCACTTCGTGCAGGGCCATATCGACGGGGTGGCAACGATAGAGGCAATCGACAGACACGGCGAATTCGCCGATGTCAGATTCGCGGCCGGCTCCGAGCTGCTCGATGCGATGGTGGCCAAGGGCTCGGTGGCCGTGGATGGAGTTTCCCTGACGATAGCGAATATTGACCAAAATGGATTCCGAATTGCTATAATACCCGAGACGCTGAGAAGAACCACGTTGCGCAGAGCAAGAGCAGGTGATTGCGTCAATATAGAAACTGATATAATTGTAAAGACTGTAAAAAGGCAGCTTGAAAATATTTTGCCAAAGGCCGAGCCACTAACGGCCGAAAAACTAAGGCAATTGGGCTTTTGAACCCGGCGCAGGATCCGGTAGAAACCGAACTTCCAATGCGATAAGTGTCGCTATGAAAACCAACGGCAACAATTCGATAACCGAACAGATGGTCATTGGCATAACAATGGGCGATGTCGCGGGCATCGGGCCCGAGGTAATTGTCAAGGCGCTGGCCGACCCGGAAATCCGCAAAGCGGCGAAGTTTATTGTCTTTGGCATGAACGAGCAGCTTTGTTATGTCGCCGATGCGGCGGAGATCGAGCCGTTCTGGGGCCGGCATCAGCACGAGAAGATCAGTCGCGAGTACCCGTACAAGGTCGTTGTGGCCGATTACGACGAATATTCGGTCCCGCCCTGGGTCAAGAGTCCCAGTAAAATGGCCGGGGAGGCATCGATGAGGTTTTGTGTTGACGCCGTTGACGCCGCCCAGCGCGGCATAATCGACGCGGTGGTGACAGCGCCGATCAGCAAGAGCAGTTGGAAGCTGGCCGGGTCACAGTGGCCCGGGCACACCGAGATGATCGCCGCTCTGTGCAAATCCAAGCGAAAGGTGATGATGTTCGTCACCGGGCGCTTGAAACTGGCGCTGGCGACGATTCATGAGCCGCTTTTCGAGGTCAGGCACAAGTTTACTATCGGCTGCGTCTTCGAGCCGATCGACTTGCTCAACGATGCCCTGAAGCAATATTTTGACATGGACAATCCCAGGATTGGCGTCGCCGCACTGAATCCTCACGCAGGCGAGAGCGGTCAATTCGGCGATGAGGAGCAGCGAATCATATCGCCGGCCATCATGCTGGCGCAGGAGCAGGGGATAAACTGCTGCGGCCCGTACAGCGCCGACACGCTGTTCCTGAGGGCCATCCAGGGCGAATTCGATGGCGTGGTCGCAATGTATCACGACCAGGGCATGATACCGGTAAAGCTGATCGGCTTCGAGCAGGCGGTAAACGTAACTATCGGCATACCGATCATAAGAACGTCACCCGCCCACGGGACGGCTTTCGACATCGCAGGCCAGAACATTGCCAACCCCGCCGGCATGAAATCCGCTATAAGGACTGCAATACAAATGGCAAAAGCTAAGAAGAATTTAGAAGTTAGAATTTAGAAGTTAAATTCTAATGCAGACAAAGCAGCAAATCCGGCAGTTGCTATTATCGGCAGGCATTTCTCCCAACAAGCGGCTGGGCCAGCATTTTCTGATCGATCTGAATCTGATGCGGCTGCTCGTCGACTCGGCGAGCATTCAAGAAGACGACATAGTGCTCGAAGTCGGCTGCGGGACAGGCTCTTTAACAGAAGCTCTTCTCGCCAGAGCGGGCAGGACGATAGCCGTTGAGCTTGACCGTAACCTCGCCGAGATTGCCCGAAAACAACTCGCACAGGCCAAGGGCTTCGATCTTTTCAACGCCGATATTCTCGAAAGCAAGAACCGTATCAATCCTGCTGTCGCCGGTGCATTGGCCCGGGCCCGCGAAAAACACGCTGGGAGGGTCCTGTTGGTTGCGAATTTGCCCTACAACGTTGCATCACCGGTGATGATGAATTTGGTCACGGGCCCGACGACAGCGGACCGAATGTATGTCACTGTGCAGAAAGAAGTTGCAGACCGCATGGCCGCCCGCCCAGGCACCGGCGATTATGGGATTCTGAGCATCCTTTTGGACGCGACCGGTGACGTCAAGACGATGAGAACCCTCAAACCGACCGTCTTCTGGCCCCAGCCGCAGGTTGACTCGGCGATGGTCAGCTTCGTCCGCAACGGGGCCAAATGCAGCCGGATTACGAAGATGGGACTATTCAGCAAAACGGTGCATCTGTTCATGGGCCATCGGCGCAAGACTCTTGCGGCTTGTTGCAAGCTCGCCGGCGGCGAACTCGCACGCATCGCCGACTGGCCCGATATCTTCGAGCAATGCCGCATCGACCCGACTCAACGGCCGGAAAAGCTCGGCGCCGACGATTATGTCGCTATCGCCGAATGTGCCGCAAAATCTCAATTTTTGTGTTGAAAGAAGCTCTGATGTCCGGTATAATGCTGTAATCTGTGGAATTACGCCAGAAAAGCGTGAGAATTATCAACTTAGCCGAACATGAGGGCTTTGTGGCGCATCCTTTTGTTAGTGGTGAGTGTAGGTGACTAATACATTTGGTGGAAGAACGAGGAGTTTCATTATGAGCAGACGAAAAGCGTTTACCTTGATCGAGCTTCTGGTAGTGATCGCCATTATAGCGGTTCTGTTGGCTATTCTGATGCCGGCGCTGCGAAGAGTAAAGGAACAAGGCAAAATGATAAGCTGCATGGGAAATCTCAAACAGTGGAACATGGTTGCAGCAATGCATACAGAGGAAAACGACGGCAGGTTCTGGGATTCGGCGCCGGGCACCCCCGGTTACTGGTGGGTACGGTACCTGGAGGAAGAGTATAAGAGTTGGAGGACAAACAAGATTTGGTTCTGTCCTTCGGGCACAAAACCAGTTATCGACGAGTTTGGGAACACGCCGGCGACGTTCAACATCTATAACGCCTGGGGCATCTTTACAGGCGGTGATCTGAGCAGTGACGGCGTAGCCGGCAGCTTTGGCATCAACGGCTACTGCCTGATACCGGCAGGACCCGGCGCGGCGACTACATACGAGGGCGGCGTATCCGTCCAGAACGGCTGGAAGACCGCCGGTGTAGCAGGCGCCAGTCAGGTGCCGTGGTTCACCGAGGCCCTGCGTTTTGACCTCTGGCCGCTACCGACTCACGCACCCGCTGCGCAGGAATTCACGGCTTGGTCCGGCAACAACATGGCCCGTACCTGTATCAATCGGCACCAGGGATTCCTCAACGCCGCCTTTATGGATTTTTCGGTAAGAAAAATCGGCCTCAAAGAGATGTGGACTCTGAAATGGCACAGACAATTTGACACATCGGGCCCCTGGACCAAGGCCGGCGGTGTCCAGGCGAGCAGTTGGCCTGAGTGGATCAGGCCTTTCAAAGACTATTGAGCAATACATTGTCGCAGACAAACGCCCGGGATGTTGCAGACCGGACATCCTTGCCAGTGAACATTGATTGGACACGAAAAGTTGTTTTCGCAACGCAATAGGAAGGTGCTCTTGTGCGCACGGGTGAAGGCCTAACGCCAATCGATTTCATGGTGGTAGTAGCCGTTATTGCAGTGCTGACAGCAACATTGATGCCGGCGATACAGAGGGCAAAGGAGCAACGCAACATGATAGAGTGCCTGGCGAATCTCAGGCGGTGGAACCCTATCATTTCGACATACGTAGAAGGTAACGACGGCAAGTTCTTCTCGGGTCACGGCACTGAAGGCTCCTGGTGGATACTCAATATACCGCTGCTTGTAGAAGCCCTGAGTCTCGACGTGCGGCCCCAGGCACACCAAGGCCCTGCGGCCGACGAGACTATCGCCTGGGGCGCCAGCCAGATGGGCCTTTGTAGTATCAACCGACACGTGGGCTTTGAAAACGTCTCGTTCTGCGATTTTTCCGCCAGAAAGGTCGGTCTAAAAGAGCTGTGGACGCTGAAGTGGCACAGAACATTTGACACTACCGGTCCCTGGACCAAGGCCGGCGGCGTCGAGGCGAGCAATTGGCCCCAATGGATTAGACCTCTTAAGGACTATTGAGAACAAATTGTTGCGCGAAAAGATGGTTTTCGGAAAACAGATGAGGAAAGGCGTCATTATGCAAACAAGGAAAGGGTTCACGCTAATCGAGCTTCTGGTAGTGATCGCCATCATAGCAATCCTGATGGCGATACTGATGCCCGCCATGAACCGTGTCAAGGAACAGGGCAGGCGGTCGACTTGCCTGAGCAACCTCAAACAGTTGACCCTTGGGTGGATCATGTACGCCGACGAGAACGATGACATGCTCGTCAACGGCGATACCGGCGAGTACGGCATCCATCAGGACCAGACGCCCTGGGTGCTCGCCGATTGGCGAAGCGGGATGAGCGAGCAGCAGAAGATTGATGCTATTAAAGGTGGAGCCATGTGGCCGTACGTGAAGAGTCTGCAACTTTACAAATGCCCGACCGTCACCAAGATCGTTCGCGGAGGAACGCACGAAAATATCATGCGAACTTACTCGGTGTCCGATGCCATGAACTGCAAGGATTGGCCCAGCATGAATGCCAAGATGATTAAGAAAAGGCTGGAGATTCCCAATCCGGCCTACCGAATGGTCTTTGTCGACGACGGCGGTACGATAACCTCCGCCCTTGGTGGATGGACCGTCGAAGTCACGCAAGAGAGGTGGTGGGACCCACCGCCTGTACGGCACGGTGATGGAACAACATTTTCTTTCGCAGACGGACACAGTGAGTATCACAAGTGGAAAGATCCTCGCACAATCGAGTTTGGCAAGCGGATACCGCCGACGGCGTTTTCTCCGCAGCAACCCGGCAACGAGGATATTCAATGGGCCGCTGTCTCTATGTGGGGCAAGGAGGCACAACACAATTAGTGCCCGGACGCAGCGCGCTGTTGTGCTCGTCTCGTGTTCGCTGATTTGGGTCGGCCCGGCTGTGGTTGACTGCTTTCGGTTGATTCTTGGCAATCGGTTGCAGGGTGCTGTTTTATACAAAAAGTTGAGGTGCACATTATGTTCAGACGCAAAGGCTTCACATTGATAGAGCTTCTGGTGGTCATCGCCATCATAGCATTACTCATGGCGATTTTGATGCCGGCGCTGCAACTAGTTAAGAGACAGGCAAGGGGAGTCGTCTGCCAGGCGAACCTCAAACAATGGGGCACCATCTTTGCACTCTACACAGATGACAACAATGGCCAGTTCCCCGAGCGCAAGAGCGGCGGTGACGCCTACGGGCGATGGATGGACTCGATGCGCGAATACTACATAACAACCGAAGACATCCGTTGCTGTCCGGTAGCGTCGAAAATCGCCAATCCGGATATGACACAGCCAATAGATTGGTGGGGCAACAGGGACCTTGCCTGGGGAAAGGTCCCCGGCTGGGATGCGGGAGGACAACGCACTATAGGCTACTATGGAAGCTACGGCGTTAACGGCTTCATTTACGTGCCCGTGGGCAGTGACGTCTACGGCAAAGCAGCCAACCGATTCTGGAGAACCGCCAACGTCAAGGGCGGCAGCGAAATACCTATGTTCCTCGACTGTTATTTCTGGTGCGGGTGGCCCGACGACGACGACACTCCTCCGGAATATGATGGCCATCAAAAGCGCCCTGATGCGGACGCAATGAACCGTTTCTGCCTGAACCGCCATAGCGGGACGGTCAATGCCGTTTTCATAGACTATCACGTGCAGTCGGTAGGCTTGAAACAGTTGTGGACGCTCAGGTGGAGCAAGGACTTCAATCCGGTAAATCCGTGGACCAAGGCCGGCGGCGTCAGACCTGAGGACTGGGCGAATTACGGGACCGGCTGGATGGCGAAGTTCAAAGACTATTGATACATATTTTTGTATTATTCGGTAAGAAAGGTTTGGCTTAAAGAGCTGTTGCGGTTAAAATGGGTAAGGAACTTTAGTACGTCGGCCCTGGTTCCCAACTGGGAAACTGAGGCGCCCTTGGATGGCAGACTTCAAAGGGCCTTGAAAACAATCGCTTCGGCCTGGATGCGAATCGCCGGGCGTGACGTAGTGAGACAATGTTGAAGGAGTCCGGTCATGGACAAGCGAAGTGGATTTACGTTAATAGAACTCCTGGTGGTAATTGCCATCATCGCAATACTGATGGCGATCATGATGCCCGCACTGCAAAGAGTGAAAGAGCAGGCCAGGGAGATAACCTGCCGGGCCAACCTGCGTCAATACGGCGTGGCGCAGGCCATGTACCTGGACGATAATGGCGACCGCTATCCGTCGGCCTGGAGATCTCTGGTTGCCAATGAGAATCCCGTATCGGGATACCAGCGGTATTGCCGCTGGCACGACCCGAGATATCCGGCGGACGGCCCGTTTTGGCCCTATCTGAAGAACGAGGGAGTGCACCTGTGCCCTTCGTTCAAGGTCCTCGCCAAGTCTGAGGGCACAAGACATCCAAATCATGTCGCCTCCAATCCTGTAGTCCCATACTACAGCTATAGCATGAACTCATGGTTGGGCGCGAAGAGCGGCGATCCAGGGGGTTCTTCGGCGACAGACTCAACGGGGCGCGGCGGCATTTATACACGCTCGGAGATAAGCAGAAGCCACGCGGAGGTGTTCTTCTTCGCCGCCGAGAACATGTGGCAAAGGCCGGGCAATAGCAATGTGCTCAACGATAATGCCCTGTGTCCCGATGGTCGCGACTGGTTCGGCACCTTCCACAGCACCGCCAGCGGAGACCTCAACAGCGGAATGGTCAACGTCGTGTTTGTCGATGCGCATGTCGAAAAGGTCCGTTCCGGTTTGGCTCCCGACGGCTCCAGGCTGGAAGCGGAGTTCGGCCGATTCGAAAAATACGGCTGGCCGCACAAGAACCCGTTCAAATAATGAGGTGACAGATTTGAAGGAGTTTCATTATGAGACAACAAAAAGGTTTCACATTAATCGAGCTTCTGGTGGTGATCGCCATTATCGCGATTCTGATGGCGATTCTGATGCCGGCACTGCATAGAGTCCGGGAGCAGGGCAGGCGGATCGTATGTGAGAGTAATCTCAAGACCCTGACGATGAGCTGGATCATGTACGCCGACGAGAATGACGATAAGATCGCCAATGGAGCCGGTGGATTCCACTACGTAAGCGGTGGCGGTCAGACGGAAAACGGCGCTGCAGCGAACATTATAGAAAGAGCCTGGGTCGGCAGAGGTTGGGGACAAAACTGGAACAACCAAAATGTCCACAATAGCGGGCTCACCGATGAGCAAAAGAGAAGAGGCATTCGCGAGGGCTCCATGTGGCCGATAGTCAAGGACTATGGCGTGTACAAGTGTCCTACCGGACGGCCCGGTGAGTTTGTCACCTATGCCGCCGTAGACGCTATGAACGGCCTGTACCGCACCGGCACTACAAGTAAGACGTCCGGAGGTCATCCGTTCGCCGTCGGCAAGAGGATCCGCGGGACCACGTTGTGGATCAAGCGAAAGAGCGAGATAAACAGCCCGCCTCCGGCCGAGAGAATGGTTTACATCGACGAAGGGGCAATGACGCCGGACAGCTTCGCCGTGCACTACAGCCAGCGAGGGCCCTGGTGGGATGATCCGCCCGTCCGTCACGGCGACGGCACAACGGTATCGTGGGCCGACGGCCATGCCAGCCATCTCAAGTGGAGTGCACCTGAGACCATCAAACGCGCCAGGGACACCGCGGATTGGTACGGCGGCGGCGGCTTCATGCCTCAGACTCCGGAAGGCATCGAAGAACTGGTAAATTTCCAGAAATCCGTATGGGGCAAGGTCGGCTTCTAGCGGTAGTCCGTTCTGCAACATCAATTTCGTCGCAGCCGGCTGGCACGGGACTGGATTGTCGCGTTCTTGTGCGCCCTCTGTCACAACAAACAGGTGTTCACTGCTAATCGATGCTGACATCGAAGGTCTTGTACGTCGCATTGCCGACCGCATCGCTGGCTCTGATCGTCAGCACATGATCGCCCTTCGGCAATTCTTTTTCCTCGTCCACCCTGACGGTGAAATCTTCATCGGTAGTATCGTAGACCAAGTCGTCCGGCACGGCGCTGATCCAGTCGCTGTTGCTGTCCATCGTATATTCGAGTCTGCCGATCGCACTAAGCTCATCTGAAACCTCGATCTTGAAGACCTTGTACCGACCCCCATTTTCGCGCGGCGACGTGGTCTCGATTTCCGTGACAACCGGACCGGAATTATCAACCACCACCGGCTCGCTTACCCTGCTGCCCAGGAGCCTGGTTGTGACAGTGTTGCTCCTCTCGTCGCTCGCCGTGACCCTGACTTCGTATCGGCCATCCTCGACGGTCCTTCCATCCCATTCGAAGCTTGTAGCTTCAAGCTCGTCTTTCAGCTCGATCCAGCCCGTCCTTCCGAGTTTTCTAAAATCAATTTTGTAGATCAGCCTGTCGCCGTTGACATCGTTGGTCACGTAGCTGATCTTGAAATATCCTTGTTTGGAAGCCGTCGCGACTCGGCTAACGACTACCGAAGCAACCTTCGGCGCACGGTTCGGGACGGTGCTGGCCACCGCAATCTCCCTGATGAGCGGACTGGCACTGCCGTCCCGGCTATGCAATATAAGTTTGTATTGACAGAATCTGCCCAGAGGACAGCGAAGCTGGATAGGCTCGGTAACAGCGACAGGCTCCGACCATTGCGAAAAAGTCGGGTCGTTCACATCTTTCACATTTCCGCTGCGAGAAGCAGCCAGGACGTGGCACCCCTCCGGGATATCCGCTTCGAGCTGCAATTTACCCCATTTAGCCGGCTGGCCGGCATCGATAAGATCCGAGATGTACGTTCCCTCGGCGGCAAAACCGCAGCTCAGTTTTACCAGCTTGGCGGGATTGGCCGTTCCGAGGTATGCGTCCGCACCTGCGGCCGCTATCGCAGTTATCTGCGCCGCCTGCTGGTCCTCGTAGATAACCGCCTGCTGCTCCAGAGCCGGATCGATGCTGAAAAGCTTGGCACTGTTGCCGGTCCCGGCGAGCAGCTTGTCGTCCTGCTCGACGAGACAGAAGAACACCACGGCCTGGCCAAATACGTCCGTGACAAAACCGTCTTTGGTTATCTCGTAAATGTGGCTTGCCTGACTCGGTTCGGCGCCCTTGATTATCGGTGGCGGACCCGATGGCGGTTTGGACGCAACGGGCTGTTTCGTATTTGCGATTTCAAGCTTGAGATCGCCTTGACCGGAACTTTTGTCTTCTTCGGCCTTGGCTTCGGTCCGGCCGGTCGCGGAGCCGCCATAGGATGAAGCTGCAAACTGCGTCTGGGTCTGAACAATCGTCGCCGAGGTCGCCGCGGCGTACAGATTAGTAGCGTTTTGCGTATATCGTATAGCGTTTGGTTTCTTACTATCCGCTATACGCTCTACGCTATCCGCTATCAACAACGCCGTTATCTCCGGTTGCTCGCTGTCATACAGCACCGTTGCACTCTCGGTGTCCGGGTCTATCTTGTACACCAACCCTCGGCCGTCACTTCCTGCATAGATGCTGCCGTCTTGTCCGATTGCCAGCGAGAGTATGTTCTTGTCCTGACTATCGTAAACGACCCGAGCCTTTTTGCCGCGTGGATCGAGTCTGTATATTTTGCCCTCCGGGCCGGTCGCCAGATAAATATTGCCGTCGGCGTCGAGGGCTATCGCGAAGATATATTTGGCATCGTCCGGTTCGAAAAGGACTTCCATCTTGTCGCCCTTGAACCGGCACAGTTTGCATTCTCTGCCGCTTATGCCGGCCAGAGGGGTGCCGGAGGCGTCGATTGCCATCGCAAAAATGTGCTCGTTGGTCAGGTACTCGCCGGCCCCGACAATCTCCTGAACCAACTGCTCTATCTCGCTCAGTTCGTCCTGCGGTTCGGTCTCGTCCTCATTCTCATTCTCATCGAGCGGATATATCTTTGTCAGCTTGCCGAGGGCGTACTTGTAGATTCCGCCATTCGGGCTCGTACCGAAATAGATCGTTTCGGCGCTGGTAACGATGCTGTTTATCGACCATACACCGGCGAAGTCCTCGGATTTGACCACCATTGCCTCGGCCGCCCTGCCCAGTTGAATGGTCCCGCGCGAGCCAATGACAACATTCTCGATTTTGCCCTTGAGCAGAGCAGAGCTGCTGGTATGCCGCACAACCTTGCTGTTGACCGCCGGACAAAGTGAGCTCAAGATCAAGCAGAGCAGCATCGCAAAGATCAACATGCAGTCAGGGCAAAACTTATCTCTCATAGTAATTCCTCAAAGAAAATCGTGGCGTGGGCACTGCCCGCCAAATCAAGGTGCGTTGTGCAATGCACACCACCAGCCTCTATCTTTCTACCGTTATGTGCAGGGTCTTCTTGTCGATGACGACCGTGCCGGTTTCCAGACTTTGCTCGATCCAATGCGAATACGGAAGTATCCTCAAGGTCCTTTTCATATCCCGCAGGATTAATGTCTTGGTCGCCGGCAGATCGGGCAGCTCGGCCTTCTCAACTGTAACTCCGCCCGAAGGCAAGGCCAGCAGGAAGTATAACCCGTCTCTGTCGATTTGCAGTGAATTATTCAGCGCATCAATCAGTTGCGGCACACTCTGCGCGACAAATCTGTAGGACGCGACTTTTGCAAGAAAGCGCTCATAATCACGGCTGCCACACACGGTCAGCTCATACTTTCCGGGCGCCAGATCTCTGGGGATTTCCAGGCTGTGCCGATATTCCTTCTTGCCGGCCAGAACAGACTCCACGACAACTCCAATATCGACGCTCTGGCCCGCCTTGACTTTCGAATCTGACAATTCAGCCGACCATATATGTGAAACGATGTTCCTGGGCAGAATCCGGATATCGAAATCGAGAGATTCTATGTCGACTCTTTCGTACGGATTGTTCATGAGAAGCGCCACGGAACTGATACTTTCGATTATCATCTCGTTGAGGCCCAGGCCAGTGGAGATATTCTCGAAGGCAACCGGATCGGCGTCCTTAATGCCGATGGCCACTCTGTATTCGAGCGTATGGTCAGGTGGAAAATCACCGAGACGCAATGCAGCCCCGGCGACCGTCGCACGCAGATATAACGGTGTGAGCAACCGGTTGTGTGCGAGCCGGCAATTGTACAGGCGCTCTTCTGTGTCGTTGAACCGGTCTACCCGTATGGTCAGCGGTATCGTCTTTGCTCTTGCGCCAATCTGCCCGATAACCCCGGCTGCTTCGTCCATCTCCAGGGCGCCGACGGTCTCAACTAGGCTGGCCAGCTTAAAGGAACTGGCAATGCTTGATATAACCGTGTGCACTTTCGCCGTGGCCATCGGCAAGTCCACCTGCCCGTAGCCGAGCAGCGAGTGTCCGAAGCCATAGACCTTATCGTCAACAACTTCGGTGACGGTGCCATAGACGCACATTGTTATATCGCCGGAAACCATCGGCACGGCAAGGCTGGCCCCCGGCACCAATTGTAAGTGCCCGCCGCCTTCAATATTGCCGCTGCCGCCGCCGGCGACAACCATGAATCCAAAGGGTTCGACAACTGCCCTCAACTGCTCACTGACCGCGACAGGCAGGCCGGTAGTGATAAGAGGGCACGGTAGAAAATTGGCGCCTCCGAGACCCCGGTTTGTTCTGAGCATGGCGCTTCTAAGCTGCCTGTCAATCTCAGCCAAATCGATCGGAGCGGTGAAATCGAACGTAAAACCCGCCTGCGCGGCATTTGTCCGGGAAGAGTCAACCCGCCGGCCCCGGCCCACCATTAGCATCTCGGCAATCGGTGTCGCGCCGTAGAGCGGGTCCTTGGCATAGGGCCACGTGAAAGCCAGCGCCCCGGCCAGACGTCCGTCGATATAAACAGGTGAACCGCTGCAGCCGGATACCGGCCCGGTATGGATAAAACGCTCGTCGGTACCCCGCACCATGATCGCATCCTTGCCCGGCTCCATGTTGCGCACGACATCTATCACCTCCAGGTCGAATTTTTCGATCCCGGCAACGCCATATTCCGTCAGACAGTACGCCTTGGTCCCGGGCCTGATTTCATCGAGGCTTATGTATTTAGCCGGGTCCCAAATGCCTTCGGGCCCGCCCGGGGTCGCCGGTCCGTTCATACCCGAAAGTGCAGGCTCGCCGGCATAACATAGCGGGCCGGCCAAAACCGCGGAAATGTGGACAACAATGAGTAAGAAATTCCGCTCTGACATGAGCATTCAGGTCCTTTCGTCTAATTACCAACGAAAATTCTAATCGGAAAATATGGCCATTGCAAGACAATTCAGATCCTGCTAAAATGACATCGTTGTGCGTCGCGTGTGATGTGTATTGTGTTGTGGCCTTGCGCGCCACGCAATACGCAATACGAACTATTGGAGTAAGAAATGAAATCCGAACATCGGCACGAATTAAAGACTAACGAGCTGGCCGAATGGCTGATTAACCTGCCCCAGTGGACAAAGGAAAATCTCATTACGATCGTATGTGTGTCTGCCGTTATCGTTGTGCTTGCAGGCGTCTACCTGTGGAGAGGCTACAACAGGAACATTTTGCAGGTGCGGGAACGAACCGAATTCACAAACCTGGTCAACCAGGTGTCGGGCGCCAAGATACAGATCGTTTCTGCAAAGGAGCAGGGGAGAGACCTGGCGTTTATGCTCATACAACTGGCCAAGAATCTCGATACTTTCGCCCAGAACACAAAGAACAACCGCATGGCGGCGATGGCACTTGTCAAGCGGGCCCAGGCCCTGCGGGCGGAGCTGCACTACGGGACTGTAGAGCAGCAGTATATAATAGACCAGACAAACAAGGCGAAAGCCAGTTATACCACGGCGATGGCAAAAAGCTCAACCAATCCAGTGCTGGCCGCCGCCGCCGAATTCGGTCTGGGACTCTGCGAGGAAGAGCTTGGCAACTTCGAGCAGGCCCGGCAAATATACCGTCAAATCGTGGCAAATCCCGATTATGAGGGCATCGTGACTGTAGCTCAGGCAGAATTCCGCCTCAAAACGATGGCTGATTACGAGCAGAAGATCGCCTTTGAGCCCGATCCGAATCCTGAACCTGTCGCCGCTTCGAAACCGTCGATTGATACCAAGCCCGCCGAGCTCAAGCTGCCCGCCAACATCATCCCACCTTTTAACTTCAACCGACCCCTCGACCTCAGCATGTTCGCGGAGGCCAACGAACCCGGCGGCAGTGAAGAATAGGGAGCTGCGAATTGAGAATCCGATGTTCTACATTCTGAATTCCAGATCGGAGCCGATGCGATGACCGATGGCGAACCGGGGCCGTTGATATTGCGTGTGGGAAGCTCGATCACCGAACGCAGGCTCGACAAGTATCTGCATGGCCGATTCAGCAACCTCAGCCGGCGTTTCATCCAGGATGTGATCAGGCAAGGGGCCGTAAAGGTTAACGGCAAGATTGCGAAACAGAGCCTTAAGCTCAGCCCGGGTGATGAGATTGACATGACGCTGCCCGAGCTGCCGAGCAAAGAGATTCTCCCGGAGGACATCCCGCTCGAAATTATTTACGAGGACGCCGAGCTGATCGTTATTAACAAGCAGCCCGGCATGATCGTTCACCCGGCACGCGGCAACACGCACGGCACGTTGGTGAACGCCCTGGTGTTTTATTCGGACAAGCTATCGAGCGGGCTCGGAGAGTTTCGTCCCGGCATCGTACACCGGCTCGACAGAAACACCACGGGTGTCATGGTCGTTACAAAAGATGACGAAGCCCAGGGGAAAATCGCCAAGCAATTCGAACACCGGCAGGTCAACAAGAGCTACCTGGCGATTGTTCACGGCACGCCCGAGCTGATCGCCGACCGAATTAAGGCGCCGCTGGGCGTCCACCCGAGAACAAGAGAAAAGTACGCAGTCCGCTCCGACACCGGCAAAGAAGCAATCACGTTCTATGAAGTGCTCGAGGCCTTTCGCGGCTTTTCTCTATTGAAGATGACACCCAAGACAGGACGAACACATCAAATTCGCGTCCACCTGTCATATATAAGGCACCCTATCGTCGCCGACGACATGTACGGCGGCAAGCTGGTTTACCTCTGGCAATTGGCCGACACTGAGCCCGTCGTGGCCGAGCCGCTTCTGGGCCGAGTTGCGCTCCACGCCTTTGGCATCGAATTCAGACACCCAGCAACAGAGAAAATGGTGCGATTCGAGGCTCCGTTGCCCGCAGATATGAACAGACTTCTCGACGCCCTCAGAGAGCATCGAAAGAGCTGAA
>JADHXR010000180.1 GCA_016782865.1 Phycisphaerae bacterium | reverse complement strand
ACGTGACAAATCTGAACATCGCCGCCGAGACCTCCGCAGGCTGCTGCTGGTACAGAACCACCGGCCGGGTCCTGGTTTTCGACGGCTTTACGAGAATCTGGCCGATCACTTCGACCGAGCAGCAGTTGCCCGCAATGAAAGTCGGCCAGCCGCTGGCTGTGGTCGATATCAGAGCCGATCAGCATTTCACCAAGCCGCCCGCCCGATATACCGAGGCCGGTCTGGTCAAGGCGCTCGAAAAAGAGGGCGTCGGCAGGCCGAGTACTTACGCTACGATTATAAGCACGATTCAGGACCGAGGTTACGTCGATCAGACCGATAAGAAATTCTTCGCCACCGATCTCGGCGAGATCGTCACCGAGAAACTGAGCGAGTACTTCCCGAAAGTAATGGATATTGCCTTCACACGCTTCATGGAAGAACAGCTCGACAAGATCGAAGAGCATCATCTCGATTGGGTCGGCGTACTGAAAGAGTTCTACGGCCCCTTCCAGGAAAACCTCGACATCGCGATGGCCCAGATGAAACACGCCAAAGCGGAGGTCACTCCCAGTGAGTACGAATGTCCCCAGTGCCACAAGCCGCTCGTTTACAAATTCGGCAAGAACGGCAAATTCCTGAGCTGCTCGACATACCCCGATTGCAAATTCGCATGTCCATGTGACAAAGAGGGAAAGATGATCGAGGAGAAGGTCAGCGAGCACGAATGTCCTGTATGCGGCAAGCCAATGCTGCAAAAGAACGGCCGGTTTGGTGTGTTCCTCGGATGCAGCGATTATCCCGAGTGCAAAACAACTCTGAAGCTGGACAAAGAAGGTAACGTCCTGCCCCCGAAACCGCCGCCCGAGCCTACCGGCGTCAAGTGCTACAAATGCAAGGAAGGCGAACTGGTAATACGCCAGAGCAAGAGAGGCCCCTTCATGGGCTGTAGCCGATTCCCCAGGTGCAGGACCATAGTCAGCGTCAAGCAACTGGACCACCTCAAAGAGCTGCAGACAGCCGGGCAGTGGCCCCCTGCAACGCACGAAGAGGCCGAGAAGCTTCTCGGCAGGAAGAAGACCAAGGCCAAAGCAAAAGAAAAGGTAGCGGTTCAGGCCAGAAAGTAGCGCGCCGGCTTACGAACAAGCCACTTCATCAAGTGAGGTACGCGCCCGTTCTGATAGAGCTGTGACCGTAAGGGAGCTGCACCTGCCAGCGGTCAAAGCTGCTGCTCATCGCATCCTGCCCGATTTGCGACTCCGGGCAATTTTGCAGAAAAACACCAAACCCTGCCGATATAAACTTGTTGATAGAATGTAATCCCGCCCTTTGCGGGTCGTTGCCGATAATACTGCGCGTAACGTCACTGCCAATGCTGGTGGGCAGGCAGCAGGGCTGAAAACCAACTGCTTGTGGGATGTAATGAGTGACTACCGGAGATGACGGCCAATATAATAACAGAGCCGTCGGATTTGGACCAACGGGGTGAAAAAGAAGAAATCATACAAGAGGCGTTCCAAACGCAAGGCGGAACGTTCGCTGGTCACCACGGCACTGAGGTGTCTCGGAATCGGTCTGTGCCTTGTCTTGCTGTGCAGTTGTCTGAGTTTCGACATCGGCGATTGGCCCAGCAAGTATCAGGCGCCTCCCAACAATCCAACGGCCAACTGGTGCGGTTCGATCGGGGCTTTTTGTGCGTACCAGTTGCTCTACTACATCGGCCCCGGCGCGTTTGTAGTCCTGGTGACCACGATCTGTTTTCTGGTTGCCAGGCTTGCCAATCGCCAAATGGGCCAGCCGGTCTTGCGCATGATCGGATTAGCATTGGTGACGGTCGCTACTTCGATGAGTTTCTACTGTCTGTGGTCCAAGTGGGTCTTTGGTTTTCGCGTCGGTTCCGGCGGGATTCTCGGTGTTGGATTGACACAGCTCTTGCGAAGCCATTTTGCCTCGCTGGGCACTTTCATACTATTGGTGGCGGTCTGGATAGTGGGCGTGATTCTGTTGGCCGACGGTTTGATGGTCGCGCTGATGCGCGGGCTTGGCTTTGTGGCCGAAAGGATGATCGGTGCGGCGGTTCCCGCCTTCTCGGCGGCAAGACAGCATTCACAGGTTCTCTCCGAGATATGGCGCGAGTTGAGCGTCAGGCAAAAGCCGGTGGTTCTCGCCGGTGAAAGCGAGCAATTGGAGCAAGCCGAGTGGGAAAAGGAGATAGAGGAGCAAGACGCCACAGTGGCCGGGCCGGAGGGGGTCAAAGTCAGGCGGATGGCTAAGAAGAAGCGTGCCCGTGCGACTGCTCAGCCGGCCCAGGGGACATTCGTTCAGCCTTCTTATGACGACTACGAACTACCGCCTTTGGATTTGCTGGCCGAGCCCGAACGCACTTTCCCGGCAGTCCAGGAGAAGGTGGTCAAGTCAAAGGCCGCCGATCTGGAGACGCTGCTGTCGGAGTTCAATATCAATGCGAAAGTGGTGGCTGCCGAGACCGGGCCGGTTGTCACCATGTTCGAGCTTGAGCTTGCCGCCGGTGTCAAGGTCAGTCAGATATCCGCACTTGCCAATGATATGGCTCGCGCGCTGGCCGTCGGGGCCGTGAGGGTCGTCGCGCCCCTGCCGGGCAAGCATACGATAGGCATCGAGGTGCCAAACAGCGAGAAAGAACGAGTGCGCATCAAGAACATGATGGAGCTGGCCGGCAGCAAGCCTCAGAACATGCAGATACCGCTGTATCTGGGCAAGGACTCTTCCGGCGAAGCGCTTGTTTCGGATCTCGCCAAGATGCCGCATCTTCTGATTGCCGGCACAACCGGCTCGGGCAAAAGTGTCTGCATAAACAGTGTCATCGTGGGTATTCTGCTCACGAAACGCCCCGACGAGGTGAAGATGATTCTGATCGACCCCAAGATGGTCGAAATGACGGCATTCAATACCATTCCGCATCTGATGTGCCCGATAGTCACCGAGACCAAGATGGCGGTCCAGATACTCGAGTGGGCCACGGTGAAAATGGACGAGCGCTACTCCCTGCTGGCCGAGGCCAGGGTCAAGAATATCGCCGACTTCAACAAACTCGGCGCCGAGGAGATTTCCAGACGGTTCGACGCCGCTACTGCCGAAGAAGAGGCGCAGGTTCCGAAGAAGCTGCCGTACATTGTAATAATAATCGACGAGCTTGCCGACTTGATGATGACCGCGGCCAAAGAGATCGAAGGCTACATCGTCCGCCTTGCGCAAAAGAGCCGGGCCGTCGGCATCCACATAGTCCTTGCAACACAGCGGCCTCAGGCGACGGTCGTCACCGGGTTGATAAAATCGAACATGCCCTGCAGGGTGGGCTTCCGCGTGGCTGCGAGGATGGACAGCCGAATTATTTTGGACCAGAACGGCGCCGAAACGCTGCTCGGTGAAGGTGACATGCTCTTCCTCAAGCCCGGCACGAGCGATCTGATTCGCGCTCAGGGCACTTTCATGGACGACGCCGAGATCAAACGAATCGTCAAGCATCTCAAGGGTGTCGCCGAACCCCAATTCCATCCCGAGCTTACCAAGCTAAAGACCGTGGATACCTCCGAGATGACGCGAGACGAGATGTTCGATGACGCGGTCCGTGTGGTCCTTGAGACCAAGCGGGGCAGCGTCTCACTTCTTCAGCGCAGACTAAGCATCGGCTACGCCCGGGCTTCGCGGATCATCGAGATGATGGCTGCCTCCGGAATACTCGGCGAGTACAAGGGCTCCCAGGCGAGGGAAGTCGTAATTACCGGTGAGGAGTACGAAAACATCCGTGAGCAGATGGAAGCGGACGCCGGGGCGGGGTACGAGGATATGGCCGAGGACGATGAATCGTCGGAGCCGGCCTATGTCAGCGAGGGCCAACGCGAGTACATCGCCATCGACAGCGATGAGGAGTGAGACGGAAAATCAAAAATTAAGATGTACAATGCAAAATTGAAGAAGTCGTTGCCGCAACGCGGCAACTCCGCTATTTTGATTTTTGATTTGTCTTCGCATCTGGTAGACTTTTCCCATCATGAGCATGGATCTCAAAGATAAGACACCCGGCGAGCTTGAGCGCATCGTTGTGGATTTGGGCGGCAGGAAGTATCTGGCCGCGTATATTTTTCAGTTCATCCACGTCGAGGACGCTGTGGAGGTTTCTCAGATAACTCCCCTGAGCAAAGCCTTTCGCTGGCAGTTGACAGCGAGGGGCTACCACATCTCCAGTCTCACCGTTGCCGACAAGCTGACCGACAAAGACGGAACGGCGAAGTACCTTTTCGAACTGGGCGACGGCAATCGCATTGAGACCGTCCTTCTGCTCGACGACAAACGCAGGACATTGTGTGTCTCGACTCAAGTCGGCTGCACGATGGGTTGTCTGTTTTGCGCCACGGCCAAGATCCCGTTCGGGCGAAACCTGACCGCGGGCGAAATCGCCGACCAGGTCAACGCTGTTCAAGCAGACACAGGCAGAATCGGCAACGTCGTGTATATGGGGATGGGCGAGCCGTTGGCTAATTACGCCGCGGTAGTCAAGTCACTCGGCATTTTGAACCATCCCAAGGGTAAGAACATCGGCATTCGGCACATGACTGTCAGTACCTGTGGCATCGTGCCGGCGATTCGAAAGCTGGCCGGCGAAAACGTGCACCCGCGGCTGGCGGTGTCACTGAACGCACCGAGTGACGACTTGCGGACAAGGTTAATGCCGATCAATGCGAAATACCCTATAGCCGATCTGCTAAAGGCCGTGCGTTTCTACCAGGCCAAGACCCGCCAGCGGGTGACATTCGAGTATGTAATGATAAAGGGGCTCAACGATTCGACGACCCAGGCCGCCTTGCTGGCCAAGCTGTTGAAGGGGCTCGCGTGCAACGTCAATCTGATCGAGCACAACCCCCACCCGCGCTGCAAATATGCCGGCAGCGGCGCCGAACGCATCCGCACTTTTGAATCGCTTCTGGAAGATGCCGGCATCGAGACGGTCGTGCGATTTAAGATGGGCCGTAGCATCCGCGCAGCGTGCGGCCAGCTCGGGGCCGACTGGGCGGCTACGTAGATGCCAAGAATTAGAATGCAAAGAAGTGGAGTTATGGGGATCAGGATATCAGGCAATCAGGTGGTGGGTATCAGGATTTCAGGTTATCAGGGTGGTTCAGTACCTGATTCCCTGGCATCCTGATTTCCTGCACCCTGATATCCAGATACTCTGATAACCTTTCATTGGAATTTCAATGTCAAACACAACGGCGATCATCACAATAGGCCTGTCACCGGCGTGGGACATCACCTGCTGCGGACGAAATCTGGATTGGGATTTGCATCAGCACATCGACGAGCAGAGCATCCGGCCCGCCGGAAAGGCGTTCAACGTGTCCAAGGCTCTTGCGTGGATAGGACAGCAGAATATCGCAGCAGGTCTCTGGGGGCGCGATGACTATCAGCAGATGGCCGGGGCGACGCGGAGGATGTGGCCCTCGATCGAGTTGAAGATGACAACCGTCCCCGGCGGTACGAGACAAAATGTCACCATCGTCGATACGGCAACGGGCAGGGAAATGCATCTGCGCAACAAGAGCCGACTGGCCTCGACAAAGACCATCAGGAAACTCCGCGCCGATCTGGATGCCATAGTACGCCGGGGCAGCGTCTGTGTTTTTGCCGGGACGATGCCGGACGGCGAGCTTCTGGCCGATATCACTCGTCTCGTGGAATTCTGTCGCGACCGCGGGGCGAGAATCGTCCTGGACACTTCGGGAAACGCTTTGAGGCAAATCGTTGACGCCGGCGCCGTCTGGCTGATAAAACCCAACGTCGAGGAATTGCGCGATCTGCTGGGCGAGCCGATCAAAGACGGCCCCGTGAGCTTGGCCCGGGCCGGGCGCAAACTCCTGGACAAGGTAGAGATTATCCTGATAAGCCGCGGCGTAAAAGGCGGCGTGGCAGTCACAAGGAAAGGCGCCTGGCAGGCCCGATGTCTCAACCGCACGACTGTACTATCAACCGTAGGCTGTGGCGACTGTCTGCTGGCTGGTTTCCTGAAAGAGCTGAACGACAAATCCGATGCCTCCTCGGCACTGGAGATCGCAACGAAAGTCGCTACAGCGAAGGCGTGGGGCTGGATGGAAACCAAGGCCTGGCTCCAGGCGAGGCGGCAAATACAGGTCAAAGCAGACCCGCTTCGGTAGGTCGGACATCATTGCTTCTTCTTTTTCCGTTAATAAAATGTCCCCGTTATGTTATGCTATGTTATGTTATGGAGCAGCGGCGGTTTACTGTTGCTCAGCGTCCAGAAGGAGCACTGACTATGGCATGCTTATTGAGTCGAACGACGGTTCTGTTCACGTTGCTGCTGACTCTGGTAACACTCGCCGGTGCCGCAGCCGGAGGCAGGCCCCATGAGGGTGGATTCGGCTTTGACAAGCTTGTGCTGGTCCATCGCTACCCGGTCGAATCGTCTCATCCCTACACCTTCTTCTACATGGACTACGATCCCTGCTGGCTGGGCGACGGCGGCATCGCCTTTGTCTCAGCCAGGGAGAACCGATGGGTCTACTGCAACAGCGGCCCGGTCGGCATCCTTCACCGCATGGCTGATGATGGCTCGAATGTAGTTCGTCTCTCGGCCAACGTGCTCAATGACTTTACGCCGAGCGTGACGGCTGACGGCAGGATTTTGTATACCCGCTGGGAGTACGTGGACAAGTCCCCGCTGGCGATCCAGAGCCTGTGGACGATTCGACCCGATGGAACCGGACTCGCAGTGGTGTACGGCAACCGGGTACTCTCGCCGGCGACGTTCATCGAAGCCCGGCAGATTCCCGGAACGCAGAAGCTGTTGTGCACGATGACGGGCCATGTCAAGCCCATCCGCGGAGCGATCGGTCTGATCGATCCGGCGCGCGGCGTCAATGATCAGGTAGCGCTGAGGAACCTGACGCCAGAGGTCGATGTCCCCCCGGTGGATTTTCCCGACGGCGATCTCTTCCACGGCCCCTACAACAGTCCCTATCCTCTGGATGATGAGTTCTATCTTGCCTCTAAAAACGGCACACTCCTGCTGTACGACTACGACGGTACACCGCATGCGGTGGTCATCGAACGCCGGGGCCAGATGGGTTTCTACAGTCCCCGTCCCCTGCGAGTCAGACCCAGGCCCCCGGTGATGCCCTCGGTGGTGCCGCCCTCGCAAGAAGCCGGGCGCTGGGCGGCTGTGTATGTGCAGGATGTGTATAACGGGCTGGCGCCCCACGTCAAGCGAGGCGAAATCAAGCGCATTTGTGTAGTCGAAGAAATGCCTCGCGACGCGCAGAGCGGACGCATCCGCTGTAAGTTCAGCGTGATGAATGTCACGGTTTCGTGCGGATCGACTTACGCCACCCGGAAAGTGTGGGGCTTTGCCGACGTGGCCGAGGACGGTTCGGCCTATTTCAAGGTGCCGGCTGAGAAGGCAATATTCTCGAAGTCGAACCGAGGCGTTTCGGTTCACCTCGGAGCAAACTGGCGGACATTATTCTTGCCGGGCATCCCGACAAGGACGGCCGGCCCCGCGTGAATCTGAGCAGGGCCGAGAAACAGCGTGTTCTTACGTGGATCGATTTGAATGTCCCGTTCTACGGCTCGTTCACCGAGGCGAGCGAGGACATGGACAAAACCGCCCACCTGCAGGCGCAGTCACGTTAAGATGCCTGTGTGGCGGCGTATCCGTTGAGTTCGATCCAGTCCACTCGCGCGCCGCCCGGTATGTCTTCGCTCACAGCCGGCTCAGATTTGCCCGGTTGCTTTCTCGCCGCCCCCTGCCCGCATTTGAGGGGCATCATGAGGTTATTTGCACTTTTTTTCGAAAAAACAGTTGATTAACCTTCGCGGAGGGCTATAATACTTGTTTTGCTATTCGCTCCGTCGCATGGGGTAGCTTTGAAATTGATTATTTATTATTGAATATTGACTATTGAGAAGTAGCAAACAGGCAATATTCAATTGAAAATAGTAAATAGTCAATGATTCTGGGGTCGACAGTATCACGGCGTGGTTGACTCAAGCCTCCGGCGGGGCCAAATCGGGCCGGGACAATACGGTCTCCGTGACAGACGATATAAATGATTAATGATGATTGATTGTACATTTGCCGCAGAAATGTAATGGCCAATAGACAATAATCATTAGTCATTAATCAATAATCATTTGTTTTACCCGATGGTGTAATTGGCAACACATGGCCTTTTGGTGGCCATATTCCAGGTTCGAGTCCTGGTCGGGTAGATTTATTCGTTGTGCGTCGTTCGTCGTTCGTCGTGCGTATTGCGTAAGTCAATAGAAGGTTCAGAGATGACAACACGCAATACGCGATACGCAATACTATAGAAGGTGTTTTTATGGCTGAGACGGTAGCGATAATCCTGGCGGCAGGCGGCAGCACGAGGATGAACACGCAGCTCGCGAAGGTGCTGCATGAGGTCTGCGGTCGGCCCATGCTGGCTTATGTGCTCCAGGCCTGCCGAAAAGTCGGCATTAAGAAAATTTATGTCGTGGTCGGCTTCTCCGGCGAGCAGGTGAAGAGCCGGTTCGACGACGACGACATCGTCTGGGTCCAGCAAGCCGAGCAGTTGGGCACGGCGCACGCGGTCATGTGCTGCAGGGAGCATTTGAAGGACTTCGAAGGCCAGACGCTGATACTCTGCGGTGACGGACCCCTGATTCGATCTCAGACGCTGAGGACGCTCATAGGCAAGCATGAGGCGGGCCAATCGGCGGCGACCCTGGCGACCGCTGTGCTCGACGACCCGACCGGCTACGGTCGAATTGTCCGCGACGCCTACGGCAACATACAGGGCATCGTTGAACACCTTGACTGCACGCCCGAGCAGCTGGAGATCAAGGAGACCAACCCGAGCAACTATCTGTTCAACAACAAGCGCCTGCTCGAAGCGATAGACAATATCAAGCCCGACAACGTCAAGAAGGAATATTATCTGACAGATGCCATCTCCGGGCTTATTTCCACCGGTCACAAGGTCGAAGCAATTACTGCGATGCAGCCCGACGAGGCCGTGGGCATCAACAGCCGGGCGCAGCTCAGTGCGGCGAGCAAGATCATGCAGCGCAGGATTCAGGCCAGGCTGATGGATGACGGCGTAACGATAGTCGATCCGGGCAATACCTGGATCGACGCCAGAGCCCAAATCGGCCAAGACACCGTGATCGAGCCGTTCACATATATTCACGGCGAGGTCAAGATCGGCAGCGGTTGCCGCGTGGGGCCGTTCGCGTATTTGAGGGACGGCACGGTCCTGGAAAAGGACGTTGTGCTGGGAGTCTATACAGAAGTCAAGAACTCAACTTTGGCCGAAGGTGTTCGAGCCCGGCACCACAGCTTTATCGGTGACACCATCGTGGGACGAAACGTCAACATCGGTGCAGGCTCGATAACAGCGAATTTCGACGGCGAAAAAGTGAACCGCACGAGCATAGGCGACAACTGCTATATCGGTTCCGGCGCTGTGCTGATAGCGCCGCTCGAATTGAAAGAAGGCTCGAACGTGGGGGCCGGGACGGTGGTCTCACAGGAAAATGCAGAAGAATTGAGTAAGAAGGCTTAGAATAGATGTTTCTCAATGACAATTTGAAGATATTTTCCGGCAGCAGTAATCCGAAATTGGCCAGCGATGTATGCCACTATTTGGGGATTCCACTCGGCGGCGCACATATCGATAGGTTCCCGGACGGCGAAAAGACCGTCAGGGTCGAAGACGATGTCCGCGGCAGAGATTGCTTTGTCGTGCAGTCGACGTGTGATCCCGTCGACGAGCACCTTGTCGAGCTTTTGATCTTTCTGGACTGTCTGCGAAGAGCCAGTGCGAGCCGGATAACTGCGGTCATTCCATATTTCGGCTACGCCCGTCAGGACAGAAAAGACGAGGGGCGGGTACCGATTACCGCGAAACTGGTGGCGAACCTCATTACCACGGCCGGGGCCAACAGGGTTCTGGCGATAGACCTGCATGCACACCAGCTCCAGGGATTCTTCGATATACCTGTCGACCACCTGATGGGCGAACTGGTGCTGAGCAAATACTTCAGGGACAAGAAGATCAGTAATTTGACGGTTGTCTCGCCCGACGTTGGCAATATGAAAATTGCATCCAGATACGCCGCCAGCCTCGGCGGAGAGCTGGCGATTGTGCACAAGAGACGTGTCAGCGGCAGCAAGGTGGAAGCCCAGGAGATCATTGGCGACGTCCGGGGCAAGAATGTCTTGATGTGCGACGATATTATTGCAACGGCCGGGACGATTTGCAGCGCTGCCGCCTTAGTCAAAGATCGGGGCGCCGAGAAGATATTTGTCGGCGCCACGCACGGCATTCTTGCTCCGCCTGCATTAGACCGGCTGAACCAGGCTCCGATCGACCAGGTAGTGGTTACCGATACTATACCACTGAACAAAGCCTCCAAGAAGGTTGGCGGCATCAAGGTTCTGAGCGTCGCGACCATGCTGGGCGAAGCGATTAGGAGAATTCACAGAAACGAATCGGTCAGTAGCTTGTTTACCAGTAGTGTTTGAGGCGAATCAAACGAATATTGTGATATTAGACAAGATTGAGCTTCGGATTGAAGTGAGGAAATTATGGAAAAAACGTTGCTTTTGAAAGCGGAAGTTCGAGAACATACCGGCTCCAAGGCCGTCCGAAAGGTGCGCCGGCAGGGCAGAATACCGGCCATCGTGTACGGACACAAGCAGGAACCCGTGGCCATTTCATTGGACCAGCACGATTTCGTGGAAGGACTTCATCACGGGCATCGATTGATCGACGTCCAGATGGGCCGCAAAAAGGAAAAGATGCTCGTCAAAGAGGTGCAGCACGACTATCTGGGCCGCAACATTATTCATGTGGACCTGATACGGGTCGACATGGGCGAGACGATTAAGGTGACGGTCCCGATCGAGCTTAAGGGCATCGCCGCAGGCACGCATGAAGGCGGTATCATCGAGGAGCATAGCAATACTCTCGAGATCGAGTGCAAAGTGACTGACATTCCGGAAACGATCGTACTCTTGGTAAAAGACGTGCACGTTGGTGACGCCCTGCACGCAGGTGACATCGAGCTTCCCGACGGCGTAAAACTGGTAAGTTCGCCTGAGACGCTTCTGGTGACTTGTCGCCTGGTCGCTGCCGCCAAGACCGCCGAAGAGGCCGAAGAGGAAATGCCGATTGCTCCGGAGGTTATTGGCGAGGTCAAGGAACCGGGGGAGGGAGAGACTTCGCAAGGCTAACAAGGAGCCTTCGCTGGATACAAGTGAACTATGGGCGATATGAGAATGGTCGTCGGGCTGGGCAATCCGGGCGACAGGTATCTTGATACGCGGCACAACATGGGGTTCATGGTAATTGATTCGCTGGCTGATGCGTTGAAAATAGAAGTTGGAAAGAGAAAGTTCGGGGCCCGTTTCGCCCTCGGCGAATTTGCAGACAAAAAGTTAATATTGTTAAAGCCCTGGCAGTTTATGAATCGCAGCGGCCAGGCGGTGGCAACAGCGGCCGGTTTTTACAGGCTCGATGTCGGCGACCTGCTCGTGGTAAGCGATGATCTGGACCTCGAGCCGGGCAGGATTCGCCTAAGAGCCAAAGGCTCGGCCGGGGGTCATAACGGCCTGGCGGATATCGCACAGAAGTTGGGCACGAATGAGTTTGCCCGGTGCCGGGTGGGTATCGGGTGCAGTGATCGGCAAGAGGCGGTCAGTTATGTTCTCGAAAGGCCGAAGAAGGGCCAGAAGCCGCTGCTGGATTCGGCCGTAGAAAGGGCGCGTGATGCAGTGTTTTGCTGGATCGAATGTGGTATCGAGACGGCTATGAATGAATTTAATCGTGTTAGTGAGTAACCGTTGTGCGTTATGTATATGGCGCCGAGCCAAATACTCAATACGTAATTTAGCGGGAGGTAATTAGCTTGGAAACTGTGACGAAGAAAAAATTGTATGAAGCGATGTTTCTTGTCGATTCGGCCGACGCAGGATCGGATTGGGACGGAGTTATCGCAGCCATCACAAAGACGCTCGAACGAGCCGAGGTCGATATTGTCTCGATAACGAAATGGGACGATCGGAGGCTGGCTTATGAGATCAAACGCAAAGCGAGAGGCACGTACATCCTCTGTTATTTCAGATCGGACGGCCAGAATAACCCCCAGATCGAAACAGCCGTTCAGCTCTCTGAAAAGATCATTCGCGTTCTGATTCTCTGCGTCGATTGGATGACAGACGAGGATATCGAGAAAGATACCCCGGCGACAAGGGATGAGAAGGAAAAACAGGAGCGAGCCGCTGCGAGAGAGGCCGCCGAGCAGGCCAAGGCGGGCAAGGCGGAAGCTGAAGCTGCAGAAGAAGCCGCAGCGGCCGAAGCAGTCGCTGCAGCAGACAAAGTCCCGCCGCCAGAAGAGGCTCTCGAAGCACAAGCAACTGAGGTTACGCAGGAGCCCGAGCCGGCGGCGACGACCGAATCGGCCGAGGAAAAAACTGACGATTCGGAGGAGGCGCAGCCGAAAGTATCAGCGGATGACTAACGCAGAAAGGAGAGTTTAATCATGGCTAATTATAACAAGGTTTTGCTAATGGGCCGTCTAACCCGGGATCCGCAGTTGTCGTATACGCCGAACCAGACCGCGGTGGTCGACTTCGGATTGGCTATCAATCGCCGTTGGACCGGCCAGGACGGCAGCCAGCGGGACGAAACCTGTTTCGTGGACTGCAGGATGTTCGGCAAGAGAGCCGAGGTTGTCAACAAGTACTGTAAGAAGGGAAATCCCCTGTTCGTCGAAGGGCGCCTGACTTTCGATAGTTGGCAGGCCCAGGACGGCTCGAAACGCAGCAAGCTGAGAGTTACGGTTGAGAATTTTGAGTTTCTCGGTGGTGGTGGAGCCAGTGGAGGTGGCTCAGGCCAGGTGAGAGAGAGTTATGGCGGCGGCGCCCCTGCGGCCGCGCCGGCACAGCCGCCCGTGGGTGATGACGATATACCGTTTTAGAACCGGCTGTTCATGGGAAGGCCGGTAGCGGTTGCTTAACCGTTTAGCTAGTTACCATTCAATTAATTGTATGAGGTTCAGGATGGCAAGAAGAGTTATTAACAGAAGAAAACCGGGCTTTGTCGGGACCCGTGAACAGACACAATGTCGTTTTTGCAGAAGGGGCATCGACTACGTCGATTACAAAGACATCGGGACTTTGCAGAAGCTTCTGACCAATCGCGGCAAGATTTATTCACGCAAGCGCAGCGGCAATTGCGCCGGCTGCCAGAGAAAAGCGAAAAGGGCGATAAAACGCGCCAGGTACATGGCTTTGCTGCCCTTCACTGCTTGATTGTTGGCCAGTGACTCGATTCACGAGATACGAGGGATAAAATATGAAGATTTTGCTTTGTGAAGATATTGACAAACTCGGCTGGCTCGGAGACGTTGTCGAGGTCGCCGAGGGATATGCGAGAAATTATCTGCTCCCCCAGCGTCTGGCCACGCAGGCAACCGAGGCCAACATTAGATCTATAGCCGAGAAAAAAGCCGAGCGAACCGAGCAGCGCAAGCTCGACGGCAAGCGCCTTGAAGCGGCGATGAAGGCGGTCGAGGGCGCCGAGGCTGTGGTAGCCGCCAAAGCCAACGAGCAGGGGCATCTGTTTGGCTCTGTTACCGCCCGCGAGATCGCAGCCAACCTGCGAGAGCAGGGCTTTGAAATCAAAGACAATATCGTGCAATTGCCCGAGCACATCAAAGAGGTCGGGACGCACACTGTGACGCTCCGGTTCAGCGAGGAGCTGACCACTACCGTCAACGTAGTGGTCGTGGCCGAGCAGGACGCTACGGAAGCCGAAGACGAGGATTAGAAACTGTAACGCAAGCCGGTGTATATGTTGGTGTTGTTCTGGAATTGCCCGAAGAAGGTGTTGGGGTAGTCTCCGAAGAACACATTAGCGCCGGCCTCTACTGCTAAATTGTCGCTGACCTTGTAGTTGACATTGGGGCGCATGTAAACGTCCTTGTCCGACGGCGAGTAGTAAGTGAACAGCGAGCACCGCAGGTTCTGGTTCATCAGCAGCTTCGTGAGGCGCAGCGTCATCAGGTGCCTGTACTGGTCGCGGGGGGGCCCGGCCGGCAGACTACTCTTGTACCGGCCGTAATCGAGCATTTGCTCGACGTAGTACTGAACGCCCATCGTTAGATCTTTTCCGATTTCCTGAGCATAACCGATCAGGTATCGCATTTCGCAGTTGTTGACCAAGTCGTTCCTGCCGCTCTGATCGTCGGCCGATTCGTAATAGCCGAACTCTACGTTTCCTATGCCCTTGCCGACCGAGCCGCGGAGACTTGTGCCGTAGACGTTCAAGTCGGGGAAAGTCGCCTGGCTTCTCGTTGCTGTTTGCCCGCCGGGGCTTTTCCAGTAGCCGTGGTAGCCGTAGAAGGCCAGCTCGTAATTCTCGATGTTCTTATATAGCCGCCCTGCGATTTCGCAGTCTCTGAACCATTCATTCGGTTTGTCGGTATGAACAATCGCATCCTGACCCGCCAGCCTTCCAAGGTTAGAGTTCCAGTACGAGATGCGCTCACCGCTTATGAAACGATCATGGTCGAACCGGGGCGTATAGACGATATCGAGATTCGCTCGATCACCAAACAGACTTACCTTCG
>JADHXR010000052.1 GCA_016782865.1 Phycisphaerae bacterium | reverse complement strand
ATACCTCTTTGAGAGCATATTCGCCGAGGGCTCCAGTTTAGGCGCAGCAACGACTCAAGCGAGACTGAGTGTTTTTGAGAATGCCGGCGAGAGCTCAGAAAATGTAATCCAGACCTTCGGTCTATTTGGCGATCCGGCCTTGGAACTTAGACGGTGACTACCTTTTCGGATCATTCATCGTTGTCTCAATACGCAGTGCTTGCGCAATAGGTCCGCATGGGCAAACAGGCCTGCCCCGTTCGACAAGCTCAGAGCCTGCCCTGAGCGAAGCCGAACGGGGCAGGCTCTGAGTAAAGCCGAATGGGTTGCCGATCGTGCGGCTTCAATTCCAAGGATTTCCCTTGACGGAACCAGACTAATTTCGTATAAAGCAAGGTTAATGAGGCTGATAGCAGGGGGTCAGCGGACGTGTATTTTTTTGGGTTTTTGAAGGAAGGAGGTGGCATCAAATCACAACAGAGCAAGAAATGCCCCGCGCAGGGGAGTCAGAAAGAATAGTGAAGGCGAAAAGCATTATTAGTCGTTTTTTATATTAACTCTCTTTTTTGAAGGAGGAATACAATGTTTAAGAAAATGACATGTCTAATTTCACTGGTTCTGCTGCTGGTTCAATTTGAAAGTGCCTCGGCGCAAATAATGTGGAGCGACGGCGGGCCCGACCATCTCTGGAGCACGATAGCCAACTGGAGTTCGCCAACCATACCCACAAGCTCAGACAGCGTTTCAATCGACAGTCCGGAAGATACACATTGCGAGATCCGCGAAGGTATTACCGCCGAATGCGAAACACTGAGGGTCGGCAATTCCGGCTTCACTACGAATCTGGACATCAGCGGCGGATCACTTACAGCAGCCGGAGCCTACGTCGGTGTGGACGATGCCTCCGGCCACGGCATCCTCAATGTAAGTGGCGGTTTGTTTGCCACTGGCTCGCTGCAAATCGGCTGGAGGGGCATCGGCACGCTCAATATGACAGGCGGTACTGTTGAGCTAAGTGACAACCTGGTGGTACCCGGCCTGACAGGCACCGGCACGGTGAACCTCGGCGGCGGCACTATCAATGCATCCGATATCCGTTTAACATCCGACTCGGGCTCATTGGATATTACCAGAGGTACACTGATCCTAAACGGCGACGATACGGCAACAATCCAAACCAATATCGACAACGGCCGGCTTACCGCCTATGAAGGCCAGGGCACCGTCAACGCCGATTATGACGTCACGAACGCAGGCAAGACCACCTTGACAGCCACTCCACTGCTTAAACCGAATCCCGTTGACGGAGGTTCGTTATCGCCGGGCCAGGTCGAGCTGAGATGGACTTTGCCTGATGAGCTTATGCCCGGACTGCTGGTATCCGTTGACGTTTACTTTACCGATGACCTCCAGGCCCTGACGCAATTCACCGATCCGGATGCCATCAGGATTGTCAGTAACCAGAGCGTATCTTCCGTTGTCGTGCAAACTCAGCCAAAGACGCTTTACTATTGGGCAATCGATGTTTATTACGCCCCCGGCAGTCTTCCGGTCTATGGCCCTACCTTTACTTTTTTCACAGACAATCAGCCGCCCACCGTACAATTCGAAAAGGACCTCGTTACGACCTGGTTGACGGACGGCACTGTTGATGTCAATCTCGATGCGACTGTCACAGACGACAGTACTGGGCTATATACTATGGCGTGGACCGTTGTGAGCGAGCCTAACGAAGGAACGACAGTTATAGGTGACGCGGCGGCAGAGGATACCGTCGCTAGCCTCAGCGCAACAGGTCAATATATTCTGCAGCTTGAAGCTGATGACGGCGAGTACACGGGCTCGCGTACAGTGACGATCAACGTGTATGCCGACGGCTGCCAAGCCGCGAAGTCCCTGCCCGATTTCCAGTTGATACCCGGCGATATTAATGAGGACTGCATAGTTGACGAGCTGGATCTGGCCATATTGGAAGCACACTGGCTCGAGAGCAATACATTAGAGTATGGTGGCTTGTAGTCACACTTTGCACTGATTCGGCGATAGCTACGCCGGCCACCATCATCGTGAAAGCCGATACAAGAGCCAATCGTCTCATTGAGCACTTTTGATCGAAACAAACTGTATTTCCATTAGGCTCTGTCTGAAAACTCGATCTGGCTTCGAGCGGCTCATTTTCTTTAGCTGTCTCATGCTGCTAACGCAGCGACTGTCGGATAAAGGCAGCCGCAGTTGTCCGCCTGACTGCATCCGGCTGCATCGACGATACAACCAATATCGCCTGCTTCGCCGTCTTTGCCAGGCGAAAAACCGCTCGCTCTCGGGCCGACGACGGAGTTTTCAGACAGAGCCTAGTCGCCGAGGCAGACAACTTCTCCGTTAATCAGCGATATGTACACCCGTCCGCCTGCTGCCGCCATTCCGTCGAATACAGGCTGCGAGTTTATGTTTGTTTGTGAAAGAACTTGGCCGTCTCTTGCATCAAATGCCGCGAGCACCGATGGCGCGTCTTCATCATCAAAATATATCTCTTCGGCAGACGCTGGCCCCGCGACAAACAGGATGTCTCCAGCCTTGACCATGGCCCGTCCGCAAACATCGATGCTCCGGGACCAGTGAGTCACGACTTTGTCCGGTGTCATGTGTGTCGTTACCGCCGCATTGTTGTTCTTGAGCTGCTTATCCACTTTCACTACTTTCTTGTCGGCGCAGAAGAGCGAATGCTGCCCGCTCCCAGGACGAATTTTCTCTACACCCTGTCCCTCGCTGAACTTGTATCCGTACACAACGTCGCCATCGTGGACAAGGATTCTTCCGCTTGGCCGGTACTGGCCGGCAATAGCCCAGCCGCTTGCTCTGCCGAATGCCCGCTCGCCCCATATCCAGTATGTCCGGTGCCACCAGTTGTCGTCGAGCAGGCCGGCCGAACTGTACAAGTGCGGCAGATAAGAGCCCTGGTCTTCCGTGCAATCTGCGTCGAGCTTCTTGTCCCGCAGGAATATGTTGTCTTTCTCAACGGTCAGGATGTCAGGCAGCGCCCCTGGCAGTTCGACGTCCTCAAGCAAGCTGTCCGGCTGCTTGCCCGTTTCGGGGTCTCTGCTGTAGAACTGGTTTCTCGCGAGTTCTCTGCCCGTTCTCGTCTCGAGCCGAAAGAGTGTGATTCCGCCATCGAGATATGAAGTCCTTCCGGCCGTACAGTACACCGAGTCGTGATATACAAGGACGCTGCCGACTACGGGCCACACCGATTCGATCTGACCGAATGCGACAGATCGCCTGTCCGCAGGCGCAGCGCGAAAGCGCCACACCAACTGTCCGTCCGAAAGCCGGAGGCAGTAGACATATCCGTCATGCGAACCGACGATTACGAGCCCATCGTAGAGTGCGGGTGGAGAGTCAATTCTGCCTCCGGTGGTATATTGCCAGAGAACGCTGCCATCTTTGGTGTCCATCGCTACCACCGAGTGAATATCCGAGAGGGCAACGACAAGGCGATTTCCCGATATAACCGGGCTGGTCAATCGGCCGCCGAGCTTCCTCTTCCAGCGCAGCTTCGGACTCTCTGAAACCGCTGTCTTCGTGCAGCCGCTTCGCGCCGGGTCGTGGCGAAGCATGGGCCAATCTGAGTCTGTGTGCTCGGCACTATGGAAATCTGCAAGAGCGGGGCCCTTTTCGAGTCTGTTGTTTTCGTCAACTGCAATCGCGCCAGACGTTCTTTTCGGCGCCAGGGCCCAGAAGCCGTTGAGCTTGGACTGTATGTAGCATCCGCAGGAATGGCCTGGCAGGTACATTAAACCGTTCGCAGGCAGAAGACCGTACTGGCATGTCCCTCGGATCCAGTAATGACGCTGGATGTCCCCGGTGGCAAGGTCGACGAACTCGACGCCCGTGCGGCCGAAGAGGATATATCGGTTCGTTGCCTTGTCGCGATAACATCGGTGGTGGTGGGCGGCGTCGAAGGCCTCGACGGTGTTGATGCTGCGCTCGATCTTGCCCGTCAAGGGGTCTCTTCCCTCTGTGACGTCTGTCTCATTCATGCCGGGCTCATTGCTCACCCAGACCAGGCCGTCGGCAACGAACAGATTGGGTGGTGAGGTATATCCAAAGGCTGCGTCGCAGCGCCAAAGCTCCTTGCCGTCACTGGCCCTGAAGGCAACAACCTGACCTCCCTTTGTCGAGTTCGGTTGAGCGGTGACCGTCCACCTGATCGCCGAAGATTCGGCTTTGGCTGGATCAGTCTCCTCGCCGCCGGAGCCTCCTCGTCTCCTAGCACTGCCGGCGTTGACACTGCCGGGTGTGTGTTTTCCTTCCGCCGAAAGGACAACATCTTCATAGACAACAAGCGTCGGCGCCGACCAGGCCAGTCTGTCATGTTCGGCCGCGCGCGGTTTCTTCCAGATGACATCTCCGGACTTTCGATCCAGGCAGACCAGGTGGTTGGGGGAATTGAAGAAAAGCCTTGTTTTGTCAACACACAGGGTCGTGGGAAGCATGTGACAAGTGTCGGCGTCTTGTTTGGTCCACATTACTCTTGCCGTCTCGGCATCGACGGCGAGGATACGTTTGTTCCGGATCGGCGGACTGAACGATTGGGTCCGGCGCGCCTCCTCGTACGCTGCCGAGTCGATCACGCCCGAGACAAGGTAGAGCGTCCCGTCCGAGTAGATGATTTCATGTGCTCCGTCCGTCGCCTCATATACGCGGACCACCTCGCCTGACGCTGCGTCCAGCGCGCTCACGGGTTTGCCGTATCCGAGCGTGACATATACTCGTTCGCCCCAGGCAACAAGCCTGCGCGGTAATTCCGTCGGACCGCTCCTGAATCTGCGAAGATGTCCTTCCCACGGGCCGATCGGTTTCTTCCAGATTACAATGCCGTTATACGCATCTCTGGCAACGAGACTCCACTTGGGAGGATAATAGACAGAGTGCGTGGGGGCCTCGTCGACGATGGAGAAGATCCGCCCGGCAGAACTGACTACGGCGCTGTAGGAGTTGAGGTAATTGTGGTTCCGGGTCCACTTCGGCAGGCCGACCCACTGCATGTGATATGGGTAGGATACCGCTGTGTCGCGAGAGACGGCGTTGTTGTCCGGGCCGTGCAGGTAGTGTGTCCACTCGTCGGTTGCCTGGGGCCGGGACTTGGTGGCCGTTGTCCAGCGGCCGTCTTTTTTCACTGCCACTACCCCTGCCGGCGCAAGTACGCGCATAACCTCCCCACGAGGAACGTCCACACCGTCGCTGACAACGAGAAGATTGACCAGGTTGTCGATATAGGGCAACTCGGCTCCGGTCCAGCAATCTACGGTGATCACTCCGTATAAACCAAGCTGCGAAATATGCTCCCGCGCTTTGCGAACGTTTTTCGCATTGCTGTCGAGTCCATGCACGAGATAGCTCTCGTCGATGCGCAGCTCGGCCGTCAGGCGGCCATCCCCGCAGCCGAGGTGAACAACCAATCCCCCCTTGACTCCGGATGCGTCAATTATCTCTGCGCCGGATCCAGCAGCAACTGTACTGACGGCCATCATCGTAAGAACCGATATGAGCGTGAACCGTTTCATTTCTTACCTTTCACTAAAACAGGTTATACTTCCATCCACACAAGAAACGTACAGCCGCCCGTTTGCCGCGGCTAAGCCGTCCAGGACCGGCGGGGACTCGAGTTCGTACTGAGCAAGCTTCGTGCCGTCGCTGGCCGACATTGCACACAGCACGCCGCCTTTGCGCCCTTCGAAAGCCGCGAGAGGGTCCCGTGGATCAACCGTATCGGGAATTCCGGCTACGAAAAGAACATCTCCGGCCAGCGCCATCGCATTTCCGCGGATAGGTACATACGTTGACCACAAGAAAGTCCTGCGCGGCGGGCCTTTTTTCTTTCGGGCGGCGGACCTGTCCGGTTTCGATCCCTTCAGAGCCGTTGCGAAAAGATGATAACCCTTCGCTCCCGCGGTAAAAGGCCTCGCGCGTGACGTGCTTTGAAATGCCTCGATTGCGTATGCTGTGGTACGGTCAAAAACCAGAAGCTGCGCATGATTGGCATTTCCCACAGACCAGGTCGTGCGGTTGAACCATGTGTCGTCGCGAAACCCTCCCGTGGCAAACACATGCTGCTGTTTTTCTTTGCTTTCCCCGAAGACCTGGTGCCGTCGCATCCAGACGGTCGCTCCGTTGCCAACGAGGATATCCGCAAGCATGCCGGGCACGTTGGACGCATCTCCGTCGGGCATCTTGTCCGTCTCAGGATCGCCGCTGTACTCGATGCGGTGCTCGAGCAATTCTCCGGTCTCGGGCCTGATCGCATAAAAGTGAATGCCGCCATCTATGTACGATGATCTTCCCGCGGCAAGATAGGCGACGGCTGGCGAAGAGGCATCGTCCACCAGGATGCTGCCGTGAACGGGCCAGGCGGATTCCAGTTGCCCCATGCTCCCGATCAGGCGATCTCGTGGGGCGAGACGGCGCGCCCAGATGAGTTCTGCGTCCGAGGATCGCAGGCAATAAGCCCATCCATCCGCAGAGCCGAAGAGCGCCATCCCCTTATGAATGGTAGGGGGGGTGTCCACTCTGCCGCCTGCCGTAAAATCCCAGAGCGTCTTGCCTGTCGAGCAATCGAGGGCGACGACGCGATGCTCATCTATAACGGGAACAAAGACTCTATTCTCGGCAACTGCGACCGGGCCGATGTTTCTTCCGAAAGCTGTCTTCCATCTTTCTTTGAGATCGGCCGAGACGGGCATTTTGCTCGATCCGCTGCGCCCGGCATTGGCCCTGAAGGTGGGCCAGTCATTATTAGTTTTGAGTTTTGAGTTCTGAGTTCTTAGTTTTGCGTAGGCGGGGCCTTTTAGAAAAGGTTGTTGGTTAGTGTTGTGTTTGGCGGCCTGCTCGGGCGCAAGGCAGAAATAGCCGTTCAGTTTTGTATCGATGTAGCATGAGCAGGGATGAGGTGACGTGTACAGCATCCCGTTGCACGGCATCACCCCCATGTGGCAGTCTCCGCGAGTCCAGTGATTGAGATCGATTTCGCCCGAGGCCACATCGGTGAACTCTACGCCTCGGCGCGAGGTCAGCAGGAATCTTTCGGTCGCCTTGTTGCGGTAACATCGGTGATGGTGACCGACGTCGAATATGCTCTTGGTCGAGAAGCGATGTTTTCTTGCGCCGGTCATCAGGTCGAGCCCCAGAACCGCATAGTCGAGGGCCTGCTGGATCTCGGCGCTCGGTTTCTTGTCTTTGATGTCCTGATGCTCGTGAATCCAGACAACACCGTCGATTACAAAGACGTTCGGCTGGGTGTTGTGCACCCAGCCCCCATACGGGTTCTTCCAGAGGAGCCTGCCGTCATTGGCGCCGAAGGCGTACAACGTCCCTGGACACGAGTGAAATCCCAAAGTCCCTTCCGGCTGTGCGAACAGGATCACGCCTTTGTTGTAAACGAGGGTGCAAAGCTCACCCATCCGGGTCTTGAAATTGGCCTTCCCTCTGGGACCGCCGGGGCGCGGGGTCCGCCAGAGTTCATTCCCGTCTTCGAGGTCCAGAGCCGCTACCGAGTCGTGGTCGCTGAAGAATACCCGCCCGTCTGCGACCGCCAACTCCAGCCGGCCGACTGGTGCTATTGAATCGGCCTTCGCGCTCAATCCCGTGTAGTCGCCCTTCTTCCACAGCATCTCGCCGGTGGCAGCCTTCAGCACGGCGACACTCTTCTTGATCGGCGCAGGATCACCTGTTCTCGGGTTGTGTTTTGTGTTGTTAAGACCAAGGATCAGCAAGCCCTCGTGGACGAGGATCTCGTCAGTGTTCTCCGTGCCCTCATAGGTCTTGAGGACTTCACTCGTCGCCGCATCCAGCGCGGTGAGCGGGGCGTTAAACGCAAGTGTCACGTAAACGATGTTACCGACTGCGACCAGCCGCTTAGGCAACTGGAAAGGTTGATTGTTGCGCGCATGCCAGTTTGCGGTCCATTGCTTCCAGCCCCAGTCGGGCAACGGCCGCTTCCAGAGAAGCACGCCGTTAAAGGCATCTCTCGCGACGAGAAACCATTTGTCCTCAAGATTCTCATACGTCCCCGCCGGAGCTTCGTCTGAAATATAGAAGATGCGCCCGTTTGAGGAGACCATCGCACTGGTGGACGACGGTGCGTCATGGAGGCGGGCCCAGAAGGGTCTCGCCATCCATTGCAGATGGCGCGGAGGTCCGGCGACGCGATCGCGGGCGACAGCATTGCCGCTGGCGTCGTGCAACCAGTGTGTCCATTCGTCGATTTCCGCCGGTCGGGGCTTTCTTGTCCTGGTCCACTTTCCTCCTTCTTTAAGGTACGCAGCGCCTCCGGGGCATAATACCCGCATGATCTCATCGGTGCCGATCCCGGATAGACCATCGGAGACGACCAGGTTGATAAGGTTGTCGGCATAGGGCAAAGTGTCACCGGTCAGCCTCTGAACAGAGACCCTCCCGTAAACTCCCTCCGACCTGATGTACTCACGAGCTGCCAAGACGCTCTCTGCATCGGCATCCAGGCCGTGGACAAGATAGCCGTCGTCAACCAGCAGATCCCTCGTGAGTCTGCCGTTACCGCAGCCGACGTGAACGATCAACCCTCCCCCTATTCCCGAAGAGTTGACAACGTCTCTGCCGGATTCGGCAATGCCCAGGGACGCCGAGACCAGCATCACAGTCAATGCAATTGCCATTTGCTTCATTGTTGCCTTCCACAATAGACCCTTGTGATTCCGTCCTCAGTCAAAACGTAAAAACCATTGAGTACGTTCATTCGTGCGCCCCGGCCCAAAAGTGAGATAACCATCGCCCAATTAGCAGACCGAAGACTATTATACGTCATAGAAGCCTCAGAATCAAGATATGCAGGGCAGATCGTCACCGGACACGTTGATATTGAATTCTCTTTACCGCGGCGTACAGAGAATTATCGTCCTTGATTTGCAGGCGAATAGTCAATCGCCCGTCTTTTACGGGAACCACTGTCTCGGGCGTCCATTGAAGTTCGTTTTGCGCCAGAGAATACGTGCCGACGTCTATTCCCTCGATGCTGACGCGCTGCCAGGTTGCGTGCTCCCGATCGCCGAGCTTGAGCTGGATGGAGTAGCGCCCGGGCTCGACATCCACCTCGAAATCGTAGTGGTCGCGAGGATTGACTGCTTCCGCCGGTATCCCCTGATGCAACACCTTTCTTAGTCTCCCGTTAGGCTCGTTGTCACCTTCGATCCTACCTGCTGCGCACCAGCGCCCCAAGCGCCATCCGTAGCCGACGATGGCGTCGTGGACATAGGCGGCGCTTCGGTAGCCGTCAATCCAATAGGGCTTGTCAAAATTAAACTCACCCTCAGTCCGGCGTCTCCGGCGCCGACGCAGGTCACCATGCCACAGTTCATACAAATGCGGGAAACAGTTTAGGAGATTGTCATAACGATCGCGGTATCCCGGGCGTTCTTCTCGACGGACTACGGCAAAGTGCAGGTGTCCCCATTTCCCGTCACCCCAGATATATCCAACGGTCTGTCCCTTGACGACATGCTGGCCATTCTTGACACTCATGAATCTATCGTACACGTGTTTGTAGATGTAATAAATGTCTTGCTGTGACTCGCTCCTGATGATAATGCAGCCCTCGTTCTTGGAGCCGGTCACATCCGGACCGGCGGCCATGACGACTGTGCCGGCCTCTATTGCCGCCAGCGGATGAAGCTGTTTACCCACTGCCAGATCAACGTAGACCGCATTTCCCCACCTGGCTACCACACCGTCATGTGCATGCGATGTACGTGCGCATGCCAGACTCAGCGTGGTAAGCATGACAAACCACACGTTCCAATTCACATCACGCAGATCATGCACCATAACGAGGATGTTATCAGAATAGATTGATCCTTTCAAGATTTGCCGCTACCATTGCGTTTCTTTGGATGGCACAAATGCAATCAACTTGCCTGAATATCGCGAAGTCGTTCGAAAGTTCGAGCGGATTAGCAAAGGCTGATTGCCAGGTGAGTTTGGAGCAAAGAGAACATGAATAGACGACCAACCCGACGCAGTTTTCTAAAGGCCGCCGCTGGAGGTGGAATTGCTTTGTCAACGATGTCCCTTCCACCTGCTGTCGCCAGATCGCGGCGCAAACCGAACATTGTCTTTATTATCGCCGACGATATGAAGAAGCACATGTTCAATTGTCTGGGTGAGGGCAAGGGCAGGAACCTGAGCCCCAACATCGACCGACTTGCTGCCGAGGGGACGTTGTTGATGGGTCAGCACGTCGTTTCGCCCGTCTGCACGCCGAGTCGGTTCAATTGCCTGACTGGGCGTTACGCGAGCAGGAGTACGAGTGCGAATTTCCTCAGATCGACTCAGCGCAACGGCCAAACCGTGATTGGATGGAACACGCACATTCTCGCCGATGACGTGACATTGCCCCGGCTGCTGAAGCAGCAGGGATACAAGACAGGCATCGTCGGCAAGAACCACGTTGTTTCGGCGCCGCCGTACAAGAAACTCCCGTACCAGGCCGATCCGACTACGCCCCAGGCCAAAGCCAGGCTCGCTGAGAACTCGCGGGCGATCAAGCAAGCCATGTACGGGTGCGGCTTTGATTACGCAGCCTCCATCTACCACAACAATCCCGACGGAAATGGCCCCCTCGCTCTGGCCGTTCACAATCTCGACTGGATCGTCAAGGGGGCTCTGGATTTCATCGACGGCAGCAGGGATGAACCTCTCTTTCTGTACTTTGCCTCAACAATTCCGCACGGGCCGACGACAAAGGATCGTTCCTGGGGCGCCGATCCGCGAATCACCGCCGACGGCATCCTCGACGAGCCCATCGACGTCCTTGGCCGCCGTGAGGATCTTCCGAGACGGCTCAAGAGGGCCGGTATCGATCAGCCGGGAAAGGAAAACATACTCTGGCTCGATGACGCCGTCGGGGCGCTTATTAAGAGGCTTGAGAAGTATGGGCTGGATGACAATACGATCATATTCTTCTTCAACGACCACAGGCAAGACGCCAAAGGCACCATCTATCAGGGCGGCGTCTCGAATCCGAGCATCGTCTGGAAAAAAGGCGGCTTCCCTTGCGGCCCCGTCAACAATGCGCTTGTCTCGAATATCGATTTTGCACCGACCATTCTGGATTATGCCGGGCGCAGTGTCTCGGGCAGTGACTTCGACGGCAGGAGTTTCCGTCCTGTGTTGGAAGCAAAGGTGGACAAAATTCATGATTCACTGTATTTCGAGATGGGCTACACCCGCGGCGTTTTGAAAGGTCGCTGGAAATATATCGCGCTTCGATATCCTGAGCATGCGCGGAACATGTCGCTTGCCGAGCGAAAAGCGATTCTGGAGAGATTCAACGCCAAGCAGAAAGAGCGCGGCAGGAAAGTGCGCTGCGCCGATCCCTTGGCGCCGTTTAGTCACATCAGTTTGATCCCCGGAGGCGGAGACGCCGAGGCTGCATCGACCGGCAAATACGCAGGCTATTACGACGCCGATCAGTTGTACGATCTTTCGTCGGACCCGGGAGAACAGAAGAACCTGGTCAATCACCTCGGACACTCCAAAATCCTCGAAGAGATGAAACGCGAGTTGAAGAGCTATCTCGACCAACTGCCGGGCGGTTTTGCGGAATTCAAGACCGTCTCTTAGAAACGCGGTCCGTCGCTGGGTAGCATGGGCCACGTTTGAGATTGGCTATGTGAGCATGATGTCAAGATGAATCAGACGGCTGTCCCCGGTTCCCTGCCTATTTCCGATTCCTTCTCAAAATACCATCGATGACCTTGTCATAATTCTTTACAAGATCATCAGTCGCCACGACTGCCCGGCGGTTTCGCCGAACTCAAGACCGTCTCTTAGAGGCGAGGTCCGTAGTGGGGCTGTTCCTGGCCGAGTTCGTAACAGCCCAGGTCCGGGGCCTTGCCGGCGAAGCCGTCGGTGATCTGTGGAAGGGCGAGCCCGGCGTCGATAACCTTGGCGCCCCTGCGCAACCGCAGGTCGTAGGCGCCGGGGTCAGAGGTCTTGCCCGCTTCCGGTGGTCGGGCGTTCACAAAGATGTCGTAGTCGGCCAACATGCCGTGTTCTTCGAGACCGGTGGCCTTGTAAAATTCCTCGATGGAATTGTAACGCGCCGTGCTGCCGCGGTGGTCTTTCCACTTGAACAGCAGTGCGGGGTCGTTGCGGCGGTAGGCGTTGTAGTCCATCGTGCTGTAGGCAGTTGGCGAGCCCGACTCGACGGCGTATTGCGAGCCGCCCATGAACAGGTTGTTGCGGAAGTGCCCGTTCTGCCAGATGGCCGGCGGACGAAAGCCCTGCCCGGCACAGCATGATGTGTTGTTGTAGGCCTCGATGCCCGCGGGATGGTTGTTCAGCTTATAGCTCAGGCTGGTGATCCCGTAGAGTTCATTGCGGATCAGATAGACCGGCCCGCCGTAGAACGGCTGCGTGGACATTCCGGTGTGGGTGTTGTAGCAGCGGTTGCGGTAGAACCGAACGTTGTGGCAGCCGTAATCGGCCTCGAACGTGTCATCCTGCGCCCAGGATAGATCGTTGTTGTAGAAGTCAATGTTAACACAGTGTTTGGTCACATCATCGACGGGCGGGCCGAAGTTGTAGATCGCAGCCGAATCGCTGAATCTTGTGATGCGGTTGTAGCAGATCACGTGACCCTGACCGTATACGTTGACGCCGGTATGGCCCGGCTGCATGTAGGTCTTCGGGTCGCGCGGATACCAGGTGGGATTGATGCCGACTATATCGTTGTCGGCGATGTACCAGTTCTTCGAGTTCGGACAGCCGGTGTTGATGCCATATACCACGTCGTGGATCTTGCATCGTCGGATAACGAGGCCCTCGGAGCCGCCGGGCTTGGCGGCATAAATCGCCATCTGGGCGCCGCGGAAGGTGAGCCTCTCGAAATGCAGGTGGTGCGCGCCGTTGAGTGTCACGATCCGAGACTTGCTGTCGACGCCGTCGCCTTCGAGGATCGCTTCGCCCTCGGCGGGGCCGCGGATGACGATTGGCTTTTCGGCCGTGCCCGACTTTTTCAGATCGAACGGTCCCTTATAGATGCCGGGGGCGAGCACAATCACGTCTCCGGGTCTGGCTTTGTCCAAGGCGGCCATAAGTCCCTTCTCGGCGGAGCCCTTTATTGTCCGCCCGTCCTTGAAGGCTTTAGGCTCGGCCCGCGTTGTCGCACTGACTATCTTCGATTCCGCCGGTGCGCCGCCATCCGGATCAGACATGGTGAATCGGACTTGGTAAGTCGTCGCCGGCTCCAGAAACAGTACGCTCGAGGCGAATAGGTTTCCCGTGCGGTAGGGCCCGTAAACCTGATTGACTACTTCCTGATGAACGCGCAACATAGGCAGCGCTTCGGTCCACTGGGACTGTCCGTGCTTGCGGAACTCGACGGTCACCGAAGCGTTTCGGTTGCTGTCGCCTGAGATGTACCATCGAAAACCGAGGTTTTCGATGGTGGCCGGATCGATGATGAACCGCTTCGGCACGATCTGGCTCATCTGGCGCCCGACTGGAAATCCGACAAGCCGTTTCGGCTGGCGTCCGGCTTGCGCCGAAACGGAGATGGATGCCGTCAGCGCGAGGATGATAGCCGTCGTCAGGGACTTCTGTGTCTTGTCTGTTGCTCTCATGGTCGCACGCTATTGTACCGAACAAACGCCTCGGACATCATCCCTTTTTGAATTTATTTGCAGAAAATGTGGAATCGCCCTAAAATTACTCACAAGTGTGCTGCTGATCTTTCAAATTGCTGCAGAGTTAACGGAAGCCATCATGTCATCATCGAACCGTCGTGATTTTATGAAGAAGTCGGCTGTGACCGTCGGAGCCGTGGTTGCTGCGCCGATCGTGAAAAGTGAATCTGTACTGTGACATTCTCGAAGGGCACATGTCCACGTCGATCTGTCACCTGGCCAATATATCATTTAGAACCGGGCGGAAGTTGGAGTTCAATCCGCATTCCGAGAAGTTCGTTAACGATGACGACGCGAACACCTATTTGACACGGCAGTATCGGCATCCGTACATCCTGCCGAAAGAAGTGTGAGCCAGAGCTTGATCGTCACTGGCTCGATCTGCGCTGTCTTGCGAATATGTCGCCGTACTTCTTGCGGATTGCTTCGTATTCTGGGTTTACGCATTTATCGCCCCATCGGTACATGACCTGAAGAAGTCCTTCGGTGCTCTCGGGATACTGGCCCTTATCGTCGGTTTCCTTCATCCAGCTCTTCAGGATGTTCCGGTGCCGTTTCAGCTCGGCGGCATATCTCGGATCACCGGCGAGATTTCTGACCTCGTGAGGATCCTTACTCAACTTCAAGAAGAACGCAGTGTACCATATTTCGAACGATGCAGCCCAAGAACTATGACTAGCGGCGCCCACAAAAACTGTTGAAATAGGATTCATTAGCGAGTATTATACAATGCTTGAGTTCAGAAATACAATTTATGATAGTATCGACTAGGAGGTAAGAATGAGTGAACCTGACAACAAATCCAATATCAACCGTCGCCAGTTTCTAAAGAAAGGTGGCTCGATTGCTGCCGGCGCCGCCGTGCTGGGCAGCTTCTCGTCTGGGTCCATCTACGCAGGTGAGGACAACACGATCCGCCTGGCGCTGATCGGCTGCGGCGGACGCGGCAACGGTGCCGTTGGCGACGCATTGTCTGTTGTCGGCAAGGGACCGGTCAAGCTGTACGCCATGGCCGATCTTATCAAGACCAAGATGGATTCGTCACAAAGGGCGCTATTGAAAAAATTCCCCGATCAGGTCGATGTTACTGAGGACCGCAAGTTTGTCGGTTTTAGAGGGTACCGCCAGGCTATCGACATTCTAAGGCCGGGCGACGTAGCGATGTGCACGACGCGAGCGTATATCAGGCCGCTGCACGTTGAGTACGCCATCAGCAAAGGCGTCAATGTCTTCATGGAAAAGCCCTTCGCGTCGGATCCGGGCGGGCTGCAACGGATTCTTCGCGCCGATACAGTGGCAAAGAGCAAGAACCTCAAGGTCGCCGCAGGGCTCCAGTGCCGCCACTCGCCGGCCCGCCAGGCGCTGATTGAGAAGATCCGCAATGGCGAGATGGGTGAAATACCGCTGATTCGCGCCAATCGCATGGCGGGCAGCCGGTGGCTTGCACCACTGAAGGACCAGGACCCCAACAGCTTGATGGATCAACTCCAGTTCGGCAAGATCCATCTCCTCTGGGTTGGCTCGGGCCACATGGTCGACAATCTGATCCACCAGATCGACGAGTGCTGCTGGATCAAGGACGCCTGGCCTGTTTCCGCAGTCGGCATGGGCGGGCGCGAGCCCCACAGTACGGACCTCGGCCAAAATCTCGACCTATACTCCATGGAGTACACATATCCCGACGGCACCAAGGCGTTCTGCGGCTTCCGTCGAGCCAGCAAGACGCGCAGCGAATTCGCCACCTTCATTCACGGCACCAAGTGTGCGGCGCAGTTCTCGGGCAGGACGCACGCCGCAACGGTCCATATGTTCAAGGACCAGCGGATCGAGAAGAGCAACATCTCGTGGACGCCGACTAAAGACGCGCACAGTCCGTGGCAGTACGAGTGGAACGAGTTGATCGAGAGTATCCGCAAGGACAGGCCGCATAATGAAATAAGGCGAGCCATATACTCGGACCTGACGTCGCTGATGGGACGCGCCGCCGCTCATACGGGCCAGGAGATCACCTGGGACCAGATAATGGCGTCAAACTTCCAATTCTGCGACTATCTCGATGACCTTCACTTCGACAGCCCGGCGCCGGTCAAAGCCGATGCGAACGGCCAGTTCCCATTCCCCATACCGGGAAAGTGGACGGAAGTCTGAACAAGGCGCCCTATAGGATGGGCAGGTTGCCTGCCCATGCGGTTCGAGTTACGTCACGTGGTCAGCATGGGCAACAAGCATGCCCCGTTCGACAAGCTCAGAGCCTGCCCTGAGCGAAGCCGAACGGGGCAGGCTCTGAGCAAAGCCGAATGGGTTGCCCATCCTACACCTGAGTGCAACTTGATTCACAGCGCTGGGTTTTTGGACTTGTTGTCATTCCGACCGGAGTCCCAACGTGAGTTGGGACGAAGTGGAGGAATCTGTTTTGAATAGGTCTCTCCATTCCGCCTTTGGCTTCAATCGAGATGACACAAAGACAGGTCCGAAGAATTGGCATTGTCCCCAGCCTGTATCGTGCGCATCTCAGCGAGCCGCAAATGCGCATCACGGTTCGTTCGTCACAGCGTCCAGCCGCTACGGTATTTGCGGCGGAGAAGCCGGTTTGCGTCTGAGCTGTTGGTGATCTTCTGGTTCTTGCTGTCCCACTCGATGGCCTCGCCTGATAGAAGGGCGATGTTGCCCAACAGCACCATCTCGGTAAGCGGGCCGGCAATCTCGAATCTCGAGCATGCGGGCCTGCCACCTTTGCATGCCGCGGTCCACTCTTCCTCATGGCGGCGGAGTTTGCCCCACGTGCGTTTTTCTTTGATGCGGGGGATGGTCGGCTCGGGAGGGCGATAGGATTGGCCCAACGATTCGGAAATGAACCTGGGACCGGCCTGACCGGCGCTCGTGCCGGCAGTCAGCGCGCCGAAGGTGAGTTTACCCTTCTCGCCGACAAATATGGTTCCGTTGCTGCCGACGAACTCGCGCGTATCGGGGAACTCCTCGGGGCGAGGCGGTCGCCGGCCGCCGTCATACCAATTGAGCGTGACAGGCGGCATTTCGCCGCGGGCGCCGAAATGGTAGCGGACTGTCGAAGCCTGTGGGTAACTCTTTGACGTCAACCCGGTCGCTTCGGCTTCGACTGTGAACTTCATGGCCTCGGCCAATCTCAAGGCCCAGAAGGCGCCGTCCATAACGTGGCAACCCATCGCCCCGAGGGCGCCGGTACCGAAGTCTCGCCAGCCCCGCCAGTTATACGGATGATAGGCGTCATGGTACGGCCGCTCGGCCGCCGGGCCGAGCCAGAGATCCCACTCCAAGCCCGGTGGAGCGGTGGGCCTGCCATTGGGCCGGCTCATCCCCTGGGGCCACTGGGGCCGGTTCGTCCAGCAGTGGACCTCGCGAATGGGTCCGATGCAGCCGTCCCATATCCACTCGCAAACCCTGCGGACTGTCGGTGCCGAGTATCGCTCGTTACCCATCTGCGTAGCCACGCCACTCTCGCGGGCGATCCGTGCCAGTTGCCGGACCTCCCAAACGTCATGTGCCAAAGGCATCTGTGTGTAGACGCCCTTGCCCCGTTTCATGGCGGCCGCCGTGATCACCGCGTGCGTATGGTCGGGAGTGGCCACGATGACGGCGTCAATGTTATCTTCCCTATCGAGCATCCGGCGATAGTCCTTGTATCGCTTTGCCTTCGGATATCGCTGGAATGTGATCGCTGCCATGTCCCAGTCCACATCGCACAGAGCGACGATGTTCTCGGCATCGCACGCCCTCAGGTTGTCGGCGCCCATAGCGCCAAGGCCGATGCCGGCGATGTTCAGCTTCTCGCTGGGGGGCTGGTTGCCCTGTCCGCCCAACACGTGTCGGGGCACGATGAAGAACGCAGTCGCGGTGGCCGCGCCGCCGAGCAACTGTCGTCTTGAGATCGGACTATTCTTAACTCGCTTATTTTCGTTTCTACGAGTCATTCAGGAGTCTCCTTAATTCGTAAGAAAATGCAAAAATCAAAGTGCAAAATGCAAGATTAATGAAGTCATCCGCCGGAGGAGGATTCCGCTATTTTGATTTTTAGTTTTTGATATTTGATCTTTTTCCCATGCATGTCAGCCGACCGTCTTTGGCGGCAACGTACAAACGACCTCTGGCGGCCATCATGCCGTCCAGAACCGGCGGGCTATCGAGTTCGTATTCGGCTAATTTCTTACCGTTCGATGCCGAGACGACCCAGAGGCGGCCGCCCAGATGGCCCTCGAAGGCCGCCATCGGATCGTCTTTGGGTACGACATCGGGAGGTCCAGCAATGTAAAGGCGCTGGTCGGCAAGCACCATTGCCCGGATGCGAACAGGAACCAGGACGGACCATTTGCGGGGCAACGTGCCGGAGAAGCCGTCGCCTTTTTCCCGTCCTATAGCGGTCGGTCGCAGCACCAGTTGGTTGGCGTTGGTGTCGGCGAAAAGTTCATAGCCGTCCGTGCCGGGCCAGAATCGCGGGCTGTGACCATCCCGGCCTGTGAATACCTGCACGCCGTACGTTCTCTCGGCGTCGAAGACCAGCAGTTGCCCAGACTTCGGCGCGTTGTAGGCGAAGTAGAAACCGGGCCAGCGGTTGCCATATGTCCAGTAGTTGCGGTCGAACCACGTTTTGTCGAGGAACCCCGCGTTGGACATCAGGTGCGTGCTGACCTTTCGGTCGCCCAGCTTTGTGATTCGCGGCGTCTCCTTTTGCACGAGCTCCGGAGTCAGGCGCGTAAAAAACATATACAGGTCCGTGCCGTCGCTGACCAGCAGATCGGACTTGGCGCCCTCCATGTCGAACGGCCGGCCGGCCTCGCGCGTCACGTCGGGCTCGGGACCTTCGATGTGTTTCTCATGCAGCACCCTGCCCGTTTCCGGATCGAGGCCGTAGACCCAGATGCCGCCGTCGAGATATGTCGACCGGCCCGCGGTGCAATAGGCGACTTGGTCCTGAACAAGCACGCTGCCGTGCACGGGCCATGCCGATTCTAATTGGCTGCGAATGACTATCCGGCGCTCGTCCGCAGCGGCGCCGAATCGCCAGAGAAGTTCACCGTCGGCCGCACGCAGGCAGTATACCCAGCCGTCGGTCGAGCCGAAAAGCACCAAGCCCCGGTAGAGCGTGGGCGCCGAGTCGACGCGGCCGCCGGTTGTGTATTGCCAGAGGTGCTGTCCGCTATCTGAGTCGAGGCAGAACACGGTGTGAGCGTCTTCCTCGGCCACAATGATCCGGCCGTCCGCAACGACCGGTTGGGTGGTTGCGTTCTCGAACTTGTGCTCCCACAGCCTTTCGAGATTCACGGGCAAGTCACAGCCGGCCCGGCCGCTTCGCCTCGCGTCGTGGCGGTAGGTGGGCCAGTCAGAGGGATTTTCAATCTTCGATCCTTCGGCTGCGCTCAGAGCCTGCCCTGAGCCTGTCGAAGGGACAGGTTTTCGATCTTCGATTTGGCCGTAGGCGGGGCCTTTCTGCAGTCGCTCACGTTTTCGTGCCGGCATTATCATTTCAGCGGAGACCGCGTTGAAGCCTGTCATTTTCACGCCTGGATAGCAGAAACACTGATGCGGGGGCGCGTATAGCAATCCGTTAGCCGGTATGACTCCGTGACCGCAGGGGCCTCGCAGCCAGTCGGTTCTCATGTGATTGTCACCCTCGAGATCTATGAATTCTATGCCGCGTTTGGGCAGCATTAGATACCGCTCTGTGGCTTTTGCCTGGTAGCATCGGATGTGGTGACCGGGCGTGACCAGACGCGGGACGGTGACTGTTCGTCTTATCTGGCCTGTTCGAGGATCATGGCCGTTGGTGATCACGGATTCGGGGGTCCACAGATGGGTCCTGCCTCGCTCCTGGATGTCACTGATCCATACCAGGCCGCCTGCTCCGAACAGGCTGAGCCTTGCGTTTACCGCGGGGCCTTTCCACAGGTGCTCTCCGGTATCGGCGGCGTAAGCCATCAGCCCCCCTGGGGCTGTGAAAAATACGACGCCGCGATATATCATCAGCAGGTTGCCGCGTTTGGCGGTCTTGGACGCGGCGCGCCAGAGTTTCTCGCCGCTGCGAAGATCCAGGCACACAACTTGTTCGCCGTCGTGGTAACAGAGTCTGCCGTCTGCGGCCGCCAGCGAGTGGGGGACAAGATGTTTCGATTGTGCCCGCCATAAAGATTCGCCGCTGTCGCTGCCCAGCGCGATGATTGAGTCGTCTTCACGCTCCTTCGATCGTTTGGCGCCGGGGCGATGAAGAACGACAAGATCGTCGATGCAAATGATCTCGTCGGCGCCCTCGGTGTCTTTCAACGTGCGAAGCGTTTGGCCAGTAGCTGCATCGAGGATTGTCAAGGCCTCACCGCGCCCCGGCGCCATGTACAGCCTGTCTGCGACTGCGACAAGGGACTTCTGTGACCTTCTGCCGGTGAGCGGCTTCTTCCAGAGCAGCGTCCCGTTAAACGCGTCCCGCGCCACCAGCGTCCACAGATCTGCCACACCGGGCTGGCCTGTGAGTCCCTCGTCTATAATGCTAAAGAGTCTGCCTCCGGAGGAGAGGACCAGCAAGATACTGGACGACACGCCGTTATGACTTCGGCACCGCGTGGGATCGCTTTTCCACTGGAGCCGGCGGGGCGGGCCTACGCGCCTGTCGGCTGCAACAGCATTATTATCCGGACCGCTCAAGTAATGATTCCATTCGCCGATGTCATCGGGGACAGGGTTGATCTTTTTCGTCCACTTGCCGTCTTGCTTGATATAAGCGACGCCGTTGGGGCACAGGACCCGCATTATCTCCTCCATCGGGATCGACGGACGCCGTTCTGAGACCACCAGGTTGATCAGGTTGCTGGCATATGGCAGTGACTTTCCGTTACACTGCTCTACCGATACCGGCCCGTACAGGCCCAATGAGCGAATGTGCTTTCGGGCTCGTGCGACGTTCTCAGGTTTCTTGTCAAGTGCGTGAACTACATAGCTGTCGGTTGCCCGCAACGCGGCGGTCAACTCTCCGTCACCGCAGCCCAGATGGACAATCAATCCCCCCTGGACGCCGGTGTGCTGAAGGATCTCCTGGGCCAAAACAGAGCCGGAGTCCTGAGCTGCCACCTTAGCGGATCCCGTGAAAGCGATAAGCGTGAACACAACTAAGATTGAGCAGAATGCCGTGCGTAACAAACCATCACCTTGGTGTGCTCCGATCATCATGAATCTCCTAAACAACGAGCCAGTATTTCGTATTCGCCGCGAACCGAGGCTGAATCCGGTTGCCGCAGGGGCAATTCTACCATTATGGCACTTACTTGTCGACAACCGAGCGGGAGTGACTCAATATTGTCTTGACGAACCTGCTTTCATGTCGGAACATGGTCTCACAGAATCTACGTATTTCTTTTTGCAGAAGAACATCTGACTGAAAGGAGATGAGAAAATGGAACGACGTTATCTAATCTTGTTGTTGAGCTTGCTGTTGACTGTCGGCTTTGTCATACCGGCGGGGGCCCAGGACCATGGTGACCTGGCCGGCCTTGCCCGCATCCGGAGCGGCTTGACGACCAAACGTATCAGCAGCTACGATCGAACGGGCGGCAACAACGACCGATTCGAGAACATAAAGCCGGGCGAAGTCAGAGAGCTGTTCAACGTCAAAGGGGCGGGCATGATAAATCACATCTGGATCACAATTGCGCCTCCTCCGGAGCAGCTCAACCGAAACGACATCATCCTGCGCATGTACTGGGACGGCAATTCATTCCCTTCGGTGGAATCACCAATCGGGCCTTTCTTCGGGCAGGGGTGGAACGAGAGCTATCCCTTCTCCTGCCTGCCGTTGGCTGTCGGGCCGAAAGAAGGCCGGGCGCTTGTCTCGTACTTCGTGATGCCTTTTGCCAAAGGCGCTAAGATCGAGATCGAGAACCAAACGGGCGCTCTCATCAGGGCCTTCTACTACTATGTCGACTACGTCGAGATGAAAGAGCTGCCCGAGGATACGGGCCGATTCTGCGCATGGTACAACCACGAACTGACCGAGGCCTTGCCGGACGGGGAAAACGAATGGGGCACCCTCGGGCGCCAGGGCCAAAATCCCAAGGGCGACCGCAACTACCTTATCGCCGACATCAAGGGCAAGGGCCACTTCGTGGGCGTCAACTACTACGTGCACTCTCCGGGCCCCATGTGGTACGGCGAGGGCGACGATATGATATTCATCGACGGCGACGATAAACCCACCCTCCACGGCACCGGAACCGAGGACTACTTCAACACTTCATGGTGCCCCCAGGTTCTATACAACCATCCGTACTTCGGATACGCGCGAGTCAACGACGATCTCGGCTGGCTGGGCCGGACCCATGTGTACCGGTTCCACATAAGTGATCCGCTCTATTTCGAGAAGTCACTGAAGTTCACTATCGAACACGGTCATAACAACTGCCTGACCCTCGATCTGGCGAGCGTGGCGTACTGGTATCAAGCCGCGCCCGGAGCGAAACTCCCCCCCATCCCGGACAAGGCGTCAAGAAGCCCGAAGCGGTTCATCCAACCGGCAGATATTCACCGGTGGCGGCATGAATGGCGAAAGAGCCGTGACAGCGAAGGGCAGTTGTGGGGCAATGAGAGATAGTTGCTGCCGATTCACACAACAGAAAAGTTCCGCGGCAAATCACGTGCAGGCCTTTTCGGTGACGTCATGCAGGATGGGCAACTCGTTTGCCCATGCTGTCAACTCGCCGGCTGATAACACATGACCCTGCCGTCAACGGTCGTGAAATATAGCCTGCCCTCGGAGGCGGCGAAGCTGTCGTATACGGGCGACGCCCTGAGAGTGTATTGGGCTTTCTTCGAGCCATCTTCCGTCGAGACGGCCCAAAATGACACTTTGCCGGCGGGATCTTTCGCATCGAAGTCGAGGACGTCTTGCGGCCCGGCGATAAAGAGTATCTCGCCCGCAAGGAGCATCGCGCGGGGGTAGAACGGGATATTCTTAGACCAGATGTACTTAACTTGCGTTGGGGCAGGGCGTCTCTTCGCATTCTTCTTCTGCTTTTGCCTGATCAACTCTGTCTCGGCACCAAACAGGTGGAACTCCGACTGTAATCCGAGGTGACTGCCTGTGATCGTATAGTCCTTCCTGCCGAATCCGAACGCACGATTCTCATTCCTGACGACAGCCTTGCCGGAGATACGCTGGCGGCCCGCGGTTCCCCATCCCCCGTATCCGCCGCTCATCTCGCGTCCGATCTGCAGATAGGTGCGATGCCACCACGTATCGTCGACGTAACCGGCCGAGCAGAACAGATGGTCCACGTTCTGTTCGAGCGGTTCGCCGTTGAGGTCGAATCGCTGATGTCTCATAAAGACGCTGGACCCGTCGCTGGCCAGCACATCGGGGATGGCACCGGGCATCGTTACGCCGCGAATTGTCTCCTGAGGCTCCAGTCCGGTTTCAGGATCGAGATGGGAAATCCGCCGCCTGGCGATCAACTCACCCGTCACGGCGTCAACGGCGCAGAGGTATACGCCGCCGTCGACGTAAGACGATCTTCCTGCCGCAGCGTACGCCACGGGATTAGTGCGACCTTTCTGCTTGCATACCAGCACGTTGCCGGGTACCGGCCAGGCAGATTCGAGCTGGCCATAAGAGACGACCTGTCGCGATTCCGGCGCGACGCAGAAGCGCCAGGCCAGTACGCCATCTTCGGCACGCAGGCAATACATCCATCCATCGGCCGAGCCGAAGTACACCAGCCCGGCGTGAACGGTGGGGGGCGAATCCACACGGCCGGCGACCGTATAGGACCAGACTGGCGATCCGTCGTCCGCCTTCAGGGCGTGCACCGTGTGCGACTCTCGCTGCGCCACGTAGAGTTTGCCCCCCGCACAGACCACAGCGGTCAAGGGGCCCGGCAGCGCCTTTTCCCACCTGGGACGCAGCCTTGGTGACATCGAGAAGCCCGCGGCGCCGCTGCGGGCGTTGTCACCTCGCAGCGTTGGCCATTGCGAGGGATTTTCGGTTTTCGATCCTTCGGCTGCGCTCAGAGCCTGCCCTGAGCCTGTCGAAGGGACAGGTTCGCGATTTTCGATTTGTCCGTAGGCGGGGCCTTTCTCCAGGATGTTCGGCGTCTTCGGTCCGGTCTTTGGCATTTCTCGCTCGCCGCCGGCCAGCGCATTGAACCCGCTGAGCTTGGCTGTGATGTAGCACGCGCAGGGATGCGTCGGTGCGTATACCAGGCCGTTGCAGGGAAGTATGCCGTACTGACACGCCCCGCGAACCCAGTGATCGGCGATGACGCGGTCGGAGTTCACTTCGAGAAACTCCACACCTGCCCGCCCGTGAATCACGTAGTTCGATGTGGCCTTGTGCCGGTAGCAGCGGGTATGCCCGAAGCCGAGCGTGTACTTCTCCTGGTCGGGTGATCGCGTGGCGACGACCTCGCCTGTGTGCAGGTCGTATACCTCGGTGATGCCGGGGTGCTTTCCCCAGGCGAGTATGCCGCTGAAGACCTTGCCGTCGATGACAAAGACATCGGCCGGTGAGTTGAAACCCTCGTGAGTCGGCGCGGTCCAGAGTTTCTTTCCCGTCTCTGCGGAAAACGCCATGATGTCTCCGCCCTCCAGGATGTGGTTCGCCGAGACCTGCCATTCTACCTGTGTCATGTCCGGGTTCCCCGTATCGACTGGAAGATCGGGCGAGCGGTCGGCACTGAGCACGACTCCATCCTTGACGACCAGCGTGGGTACTAGCCAGGCGTAGCGGTGACGAATAGCGGGTCTTTCGGCGCGCCAATGAACGTCGCCCGTTTGAGCCTTGAGAGCAATAAGGTGCCTTTCGTTCTGGAAGAATACCTGCCCGTCACTTACGATCAGCGTCAGCGGCAGGATATTCGTGACTTCACTGTCGTCCTTCTTCCAGACGAGTTCGCCTGATTCGGCATTGACTACCCGAACATGCCTGGGCATATACTGCGTGGTGTACTCCAGATACGACCCGCGCCAGACGGGGAAGCTCCGGAGTATCTTGCCGGTTGTGGGGCTATCCTCTTGGAGGGGGGCGCTGATCACAAGGTAGAGATGTCCATCGTCAACCACGATCTCGTGGGTGTTCTCAGTTCCTTCATAGGTGCGCAACACCTCGCCTGTGGCCGCATCCAGAGCCGTCACCGGTTTGCCGTAGCCGAGCGTGACATATACTCTCTCTCCCACAGCCACGAGACGCCTGGGCAGTTCCGCCGGCCCGCTTCGGAAGGGCCGCAGGTGGTTCTCCCACGGTGATATTTCCTTCTTCCAGAGCAGCACGCCATTAAACGCATCGCGGGCAACGAGCATCCATCTGGACGGCGCCTTAACCGAGGCGACAGAGCCTTCGTCGATGATATAGAAAAGCCGCCCGGCACTCGAAACCGCTGCGCTGAGGCCTGACATATGATCGTGGCTTCGCCCCCAGCGAGGACCGGCGACCCACTGCGTGTGGCGCGGCGGCAGGACGCGGGTATCTTCGGCGACGGCGTTGTTATCGGGGCCGTGAAGGAAGTGCGTCCATTCGTCTATCTCGTCAGGCCAGGGCTTCGTCCGTTTGCGCCACCGGCCGTCTTTGTTCATGAGGACCTCGCCGCGCGGCGCCATGACTCTCCTTATCTCGTCGGCAGTCAGGTCCGCAGAATCCTCGACGATCAGAAGATTGATCAGGTTCTCCGCATAGGGCAAATGTTTGCCGTCGAAGGTGTCCGCCGTCACTTCGCCGTAGATGCCGAGCGATCTGATATGTTGTCGAGCCTTTCTCACATTCGCGGCGTTTGTATCGAGACCTTGGACAATATAGCGATCATTGACTCTCAAGCTGGCTGTAAGCTTACCGTCGCCGCACCCCACGTGTACGATCAGGCCGCCCTGGATACCGGTCTTCTGGAGGACTTCCGCCGGTGAACGCGATTGTGACTGTGCCGTTGACGTGCATAAGAGAGTAAGAGTGCCGATTATGAAATACTTGTGTCTGTTCATTGTCTCTCCTTGAGCCGAGTCTCGTTGTCGTTCTGAAAGCAAAGCTATGTGTTTGACCATACAGACCTGCCTTCCAAACCGGCAATGATAACAACATCTTCACTGAGTTGCAACGACAGGTATAGGCGAGTTTCTTGCGATAGAAAACTGGCTCTCAATCTCTCACAACGCCATTCAGGGCTGACACCTAATGCTACTGAACCGGGATTCAAGTTGCCCAAAATCTACCTTGTTATGAGCGCTCCAACGTGCTAAAGTAGAATTATACATCGATTGTTCGAAAGAAAGGTTTGAGATTAATACACTAAAACAATCAATTTCAGCTGTTAACGTGTCAAAGGGGATAATTTCTTTTGCAGCAGTTTTAATGGCAATTGCCGTCCTGACAAGCAGTACCTCGGCGAAAGAAGAATCCCTCCGCTCAGAGCTGGATTTTCCCATTCTTTTTACGAAGCGCGGCAACTACCAGGGGATCCACATTTACGACACGTGTTACCAGTGGCATCCTGACGGCGGCATTTACATTCTGAAAAATCCCTCTGACCCGCTGGAAGAACACCGCCTGCAAGTCGTCATTGATGAGAACAGCAAAAATTCACTCGGTAAGGGGATGTACTTCGATCCGGACCTCTCCTTTGACGCGAAGAAAGTACTCTTTTGCTTTAAAGGCGAACCGGAGGGCAGTTCATGCATCTACGAGATAGCGATTGACGGGACAGGACTGAGACAGATTACCAATCCGCGAGCAGATTACCTGCCTTGTGAAGATGATGGCAAGATAAAGTCAATCTACCACGGCCGGCATGGTTCACTCGGTGCTGCACAAGACCTCACCCCCGCCTACCTACCCAACGGAAAGATAGTTTTCACTACAATGCGGCACAACGGTCTTGTTCCGTGCAACAATACGGGCGTGGCAATTCTGCACGTGATGGATCCTGACGGCAGCAACATCCATCCCATTTCAGTAAATAGCGAAACAGAATTTGATCCAAGCATTATGATTGATGGCCGTATTCTCTACGGAAGATGGGAGTACGTTGACAAGACTGCGCTGACGATCCAGAGCCTCTGGACAGTTTATCCGAGCGGAACAATGGAAACGGGACTCTATGCCAACAACATGGTTTTCCCGGAAGCGGTTCTCGACTCACGCCAGGTCTTTTCCGACCCGTATTACGTGGTCAGCACCTTTTCCAAACACAACAGCACCCCGCGCGGTACCATTGCGCTGATCGACACGCGCATAGGAAAGAACGACCCCAAGGCCGTGTTTAATTTCTCCGATCCAGACCATCCCCTGCGAGACACAGGCGAAGCCTGCGAACCCTTTCCCATCACCAAAGACCTCATGCTTTTCAGCGACCGTAACGGTAAAAAGAACGCACTCTTTCTGATAAAACGTCATGAGGATGACTCCCTCACACGTGAGCTTCTTTTCAGCGATCCCAATATTGACTGTCATTCTCCAATTCCGGTCAGGCCGCAGCAGCTTGCGGCAGTTCGCCCTTCGCAGGGTGACCGCAGCAAGGACTACGGCTTTTTCCTGCTGCAGGATGTGTATCAGGGGATGCCCAACGTTCCGCGCGGTTCCATCAAGAAACTCCGTGTGGTTGAGGAAACATCACGGGTCAGCCCAACGCCCGGCAGTGGGCCTTTCAACCAAACGTTCACAATTTCAGCGGCGCTGGCATGGACCGGCAAGAATTACCTCGGCGAAGTATCCGTTGAAAAAGATGGCAGTGCTTACTTCGAGGTACCTGCGGGAAAAATGATTTTCCTCCAGGCACTTGACGCCCAAGGACGCTGCGTACGGAGCATGCGGACGTTCATCCAGGCAGCACCAGGCATCACACGCGGCTGTATCGGCTGTCACGAGAATAAGAAGGGGACTTTTCAAGTCGAAAAAATGGCGATTGCCCAAACCAAAGCACCGCAACAAGTAAAGGATGAATCCTGGGGCTCCGGCGTTATAGACTACCCGACCATGGTTCAGCCCATCCTGGACAAACACTGCGTAAAGTGTCATGGCGGAAAAGAGGGATTCGCTGGGGGGCTCGATCTAACCGGCGGCTGGACCGAGTACTTCAACAACAGCTACGAAAACCTCGTGTCCAGGCGTGAACTCCAGTACAAAGCCACGTTGATCGCCGGCGTCTGCTCGATGAACGGGACCGCCTACTACTCAGCACCGATATTCCCGGCTTATGCGATCGGATCACCAGCCGCACCGCTGGCCAAGGTCCTTGTTGAGGGAGATCTCGGACATAAAGACCGTTTTGCCATGACACGCTCGGAAAGAGACCTCATACTCGCCTGGATCGACGGAAACGGCGCCTATCACGGCACGTGGAACTACACGCCCAGGGCCTTCCAGCTTGCGGAGTCGCAGGATACCAAGACTCAGCTTATCGCCGAGATGACAGAGGCAGGCTGTGTCAAATGCCACAACACCCAAGGTGGAGATGGACGATTCGAACCTGACTGGTTCAATCTGCAAAATCCAAAACTGAGCCGTATTCTCCGCGCGCCGCTGGCCAAGGGCGAAGACGGTTACGGCGAGGCGCTTTGTCGTGATGCAAAGGTTGATTCGTTCAGGCGGCTCCGCATATTCAGTACCGGACAGTATGAACATACCGTTAAACCGCTCGACAGTTTTCCCAAACAGGTATGGCGAGAATGGGATAAAGGCGAAAACAGCGGCAAACCGGTTATCTCCTTTGAAAACACAAAAAACAAGCACTATCAGAAGATGCTCGACATCATCAGCAAAGGCAGAGACCTGGTCCTGGCGAACCCGCGTCTTGACATGCCGCGCGGCGAAGTCTTTGCGATTGCAGGACGGCATCGCAACATTTACCCAGTTCGTCTTCCCAAAGACCTTCCGGAAATTACGGCAGAACAAATACCTGAAGGAGAGGTGGCTATCCGCTGGGGGCTGACAACGCACACCTGGGGACTCTTCGCCGAGATTTACCGAAGCAGCGAACCTGACTTCAAGCTTAGCGCCGAAACAAAAATCGCCCGTACAGAACTTGGCTGCTTTATTGACCGTTCAGCTCTTCCCTCCGGAGAACATTACTACGCCGTAGTGTTTGACAACGAAAAAGAACGTACTAAGCCTGTACGAGTAAGCGTTAAGGTATACCCTTCAGGGTAGTAGATTCCCGCGAGCAAAACCATAACCTGTTATTTTAAAGGCACTTACCCGCGCAAGAACGGGAATTTTCAATCAGGAGCACTATAAGAGGCAAAAAGGTTGCAAATTAAATGCAATCCGTTATGCAGTGTGCTTTCGGCAGACCTGAAAAAAGACTGAATTTGTCAGCAAGTTTGGTGGGTTTTGGGGTGAGTGACATCAGTTCGTTGGAGCATGTCCCGGTAGTTCCAGGGCATCCAGCGGTCGGAGTCTAGCTCATGCAATCTACGGACCCCTATTCCTCAGACAATAACTCGACGTGCTGGCTCCAGCTCAATTCGGCAGACGTCTGCCGAATTCAATGATAGGCCAACTCAATTTCGCCGCCGTCGGCGAAATCTTGTGAACCAGGTAAAATTGTCGCATTTTATAGAGGTTTCTCTCGGGAAATCCACTGCCCAGTCTATTCGATAAATCTGCCTTTAACCGTGGCGTCCCGCCTTCGGCTGGCAAGTGCCACGCCAGTCGTTCCTTTGTGGCATGCCACGTGACCGAGCCTGCGCTTGGGACTACCCTGATCTGCCAGGTCTTTATCGTAACAATAATCCCTTGCGGATATGATTGTAACAAATAAAGATGTGTGGTGTCCCCCGATATCCAAACGCATGATTGCAAGAATTAAACCCTGACCCCTGTGCCCCCTCTCCCTGTGCTCCCTGTGCTCCCTGTGCTCCCTGTGCTCGCTGTGCTCGCTGTGCTCGCCTGTGCTCGACCCCTGTGCTCTTGACCCCTGTGCTCTCCCTTGGGTCTCGCGGTTTAATCTTCAAACCGTTGACACCTTAAGATAGGGACCTTCTGGCGCCCGACGGGGACGGAGTGTGCGCGGCCGGAGGCCGCGAAAGGATGAAGGGTGAAGAGAGAGACTACATCAGACAAAGGACGTTTGAGTTTGCTGTTCGGAGCTGAACATCGGGCCATCTAAGAGACTCACGCAGTTTCATGAATTGCTTCAGACAGATAAGCAGTTTGAGCAACTTTAATCAGAAATCGAACGTATTCCAGACCTAAAGGAATAAGGACAGGTGACCCTGCGAAGCTTGCCCTATCCCCATACGTTATCAGACTTCACAGAGCTAATAGAAATACTGTTCCCGGGCAATCGTAACCAGCAGCATGCGGGAGCGTGCATATTTTACGAGTTGAAGCGGGCTGAACACATAGTGGCCAACCTGGCTCAAGTAGAAACACGATATCACGTGTCACGTAGAACCCTGCAAAGGACACGGGCTAAACTTGCGAGGCTAAGGGCTCAGCAATTCGGAGATGTATCGAATGACGTTGTGATCGACAATGTCGTACCGATCTTCTGGCGGTCGAAGCGCGCCGTCGAAGGTTATGTGTGGTCGGTTGTGTACGGATGGATCGAGCCTTTGCTCGAATGCTGAGAGGTGAACCTGTTTGGCTCCCGTTTGTTCTACAATTGCCTGGATATTATGCGGCCGAATCCCACCGCCGGGGAGGATTTCGATTCTGTCGCCTGCGTAACCTATCAACTCTTTGATCAGTTCAGCCCCTTGAGGCACGCTTGGCTCCTGGCCGCTGGTGAGAATACGTTTGAAGCCGAGTTCAACCAGTTGATCGAGTGCTTCCAGCGGCTCCGACGTTACGTCGAAAGCCCTGTGAAAGACGGCTTCTCGGTCCCCGATCAGTTCAGTCCCGTTCCCCGGCATCGTCACGCTGAACCAGCTTAGATCGCCACTTCTCAGCTTCTTCAGGTTTATTCCGGGCTTCGTAGAGTTCGATCAGATTGTGCCATGACTCTAACGTGTGTGGGTGAGTGTCACCAAGTTTGAGACGGCGGCCGTCGATGGCTTCGAGGAGTAACTCTTCTGCCATATCATATCGAGCTTGCTCTTTGCACAGCAAGGCCAGATCGTTCTTCGTTTCCAGAATATCCGGATGGTTGGCACTCCAGATCCGTATTCTAGCTTCCAATACCTGGCGAAAAGTCTTCTCGGCGCTTGTGTAGTGGCCCTGCGATGCATACAGCTTAGCAAGGGTATTCATTATCTTTAGCGTATACCAATTTTCTTCCCCCAGAAGGTCTATCCCTATCTCCAGTGCGTTCTCCAACAGCAACTTTGCTTCGTTATATCGTTCCTGAGTCAAGTACAACGCGCCCAACCCATGCATCAAGTGCAGGCTATACAGATGCATCTCACCTATGCCTGTCCGCGCGGCTTCCAGCGCGTTGCATAACTGATCCTCAGCCTTCCCTAATACTCCCTGACTATGGTACAGCCAGCCGAGAGCAGCCATTGTAAACAGGGTTTCCGGATGTTGTTCTCCCAGGACATGGCGTCTTCCCCCGAGCGCCTTAACCAGAAGTTGCTCGGCCTCGCCATAGCGGCCCTGGTCCCAGCAGAGTTCACCATAGCAGTGTGTCAGGGTCAGTGTAGCCAGATCCTGTTCGCCGCGCACGCGGCGACTGATCTCCAGTCCCCTGACATATAGCGCCTCGGCTTCTTCGTAATGGCCCTGTATTCGATGCGCATATGCCAGCCGACATGTCAACGATGGCGTGAACTCGTATTCCTCTCCCAGTTCCCGGCGGATGGTCCTCAACGCCTGCTGGAACACTTGCTCGCCCTCAAGAAAACGATTTTGCATGATGTACGCCCAGCCGAGCGTCTCCATACATAACAGTCTCCTCCAGTCCTCTTCGGGCAGCAAGCGTTCGAAGCCCGTCAGCGCCTCGGTTGCCAGTCGCTCCGACTCGTCGTGGCGGCTGAACCGCATCATGTACACCCAGGCAAGCCCAAACGTGGCGTGCAGGGTGGCTTCGTTGTCGCCGCCAAGGTTGGCTCGGTGCATCTCGAGACTACGCTTCTGGTGCCGTTCAGCCTCGTCGTAGAAACCAAGGAACGCATAACAAGGTACCAGTTCCTGGTGGATCCGTGCCTGGACGAGCGGCTGGTCTGTGAGTTTCCCCTCCAGATTCTGCGCCACGGCATCGAGAACAGAGCGGGCCGTCACTTTGCTGCCCTTCGCCGTCCATGTATTAAAGGATCCCAACGTGCTTTTTACGAGGAAGTCCGCCACCTCTTGGGCATCGGCACGGGCGCGCGCTTGCCCAATTGCAAAAACCGTCGAGACCACCGCACCCGCAGTGAGGACAACTAGAACCGCTGCGGCCCCCGTAACCAACGCGCGGTTCCGTCGTGCAAACTTCTCAATCCTGTAGATGGTGCTGGGTGGTCCGGCTAAAACTGCTTCGTGATCGAGGTGACGCTGGATGTCTGCGGCGAGCTCTCCTGCCGACCCGTACCGACGGGTCCGGTTCTTCTCCATCGCCTTGAGAGTGATCCAGTCCAGATCACCATGCAGTCTCCGCTGCAGCGCTCGTATGCTCGTACTCCGCCGACGTGCAGACTCCGTTGACTCTTCGACAGACGTTTTGCTCAGCCGTGTACTTGGTGTCTTAGGCTCTTCCTCGCAGATTACCTTGCGCATGTGCTCGATGCCGGCGGCCTGGAGCGTCTGAGGATCGAAAGGCGGAACTCCGGCTAAGAGTCTATACAAGACAACACCCAATGAGTAGATATCTGTCCGTGTGTCAATATCCTGATTATTCAGATCCGCTTGTTCCGGACTCATATACTCAGGTGTTCCGATGAGCTGACCCTGTTCTGTATAGAGTGTTTCTTCTGTCAGTTGCTGACTAATGGCCCGAGCCACACCAAAATCAATCACTTTTGGCATCGATTCGTTGCCATCAATGGACACCAGGATATTCGACGGTTTGAGGTCCCGGTGAATGATTCCTTTCTGGTGCGCATGCTGGACGGCTTGGCAAACATGCAGAAACAGACGCAGTCTTTCTTCGACGGTCGACTTGTGCTTATCACAATGATCGGTGATGGGGATGCCCTTAACGTATTCCATGACGAAGTAAGGACGGCCGCTGCCTGTGAGACCTGCATCATACACACGGGCCACGTGAGGGTGTTCCATCAAGGCCAAGGCTTGCTCTTCGGCTTCAAACCGTGCCATGACTCGCTTGGAGTCCATCCCTGCTTTGATGACCTTTAGGGCAACATGTCGTGTGACCGGCTTGTCCTGTTGAGCGAGGTAGACAATCCCCATCCCACCTTCACCCAGGACACGAAGCAGCTTGTAGCGGCCGATTTGAGCTCCGGGACGCTCCATCAGTTCGTCTGCCGAAGCGGTCGGAGGTGATGTGTCTTCATCGACAGCCGTGTCATCTGGCTCTAAACCAAACCTTACGAGCCTCTTCAAATCGTCGGGCTCAGCTCCGAATATTGAATCTTCCTGCATCATGGTCGTCCTCACGTAATCGGACTGTACGCTTGCGAGAAGCACGATCACCCCTCTTGGGGTTTCGCTTCTCGACACATCTACACCTATTTATCCTCCTACTTATTTGAAATGCTGCGCGCTTTTTGGAAGATACTGCAATAATTCTTCCATTTCCTCAGATGCCTGGTCACCCGAAAGTATTGTACGACGGACATGCTGCATCAGCGCTGTGCGAAAACGCCTCTTTACTGTGACGATCATGTTTGAGGCTTTCTTCGCATCTTTGACGCCATGTTTCTGACAAAGATCAGTTAGAGATACGGAAGATTGAGCGCCCATAATAGGCCCTACAACTCGCTTATAGAAAAGTACCCAGTGGATTTCCATTTCCTGTCGGCGGCACTCGGCTCTTACCTCTGCAAGAACACGTTCCAGCAAGGCCGAAAGCCAGGCATAATGGTAGCATTCCTCTGCCGAGGCTCTCTCTACACTCTGTGGTAAGGTGGGGGCGGCCTCTGCTACATCGAGAGAGACCAATCTCCCCTTCGGGATACGCTTAAGGGCTCTCTCCCTGATGTTCTGTTTGGTCAGATATTCGTTAAGGGCATAGAGCAGAAACGACCGGAAGCGGCCCTTGGTCTGATCAGCCCGGCCAACCATGTCTCTATTTAACACGACCTCATGGAAGAAGTCTTGTGTGAGGTCCTTAGCATCTTCATTATTGAATCCTTTCTGCCGCAGATAGCAGTAAACCGGCTTCCAGTATTGCCTTAAAAGGAAATCGATAAGGATTTTATCTCGGTCCTGGCCTGCCTTGATGTTCTCAATCAGAGACCACTGGGTTGTGAGAAATGCCTCCCGTGATCCCCCCATGTCTGTATGGTCATTGTATCCCATGTTCGATTCCTCGTGTTTTGAGGAAAAACTGGCCAACACCGACTTGGACTCGCAGAAACGCCTTAATAATACCACATATCATTGCATTCAGCAAAATATCAAATCTGTAGAACCGACATGCAGAATTTTTGAGCATTAATCGACTTCTGCGTAATTCTTTTAAAATAGCGCGCAGTATTCGGAATTTTTTGGAGGATAGTAAGTGGAAGCTCACGATGACAGAGCCCTGTCCAGAACCTGGTTCGCTACAGAGGTTTTGCTTTACTCAGAAAGGACGGTGTTAAATGAAATGGTTCATAAGGCGCCCAGTCAGGTTGATATTCTTGGGATACATTGCCGTTTACATGTTTGCGTCCGTGCTGGAACAGACGGCGATTGCTGCGGGATTCGAGGCGGCACCGCCCATCGCAGATGCTGGGCTACCACGATACGCAGCTCAGGATCCTGTTTCCCTTGATGGAACCGGCTCCTTTGACCCAGACAATTCCGGACAATTGAGCTACTCATGGCGACAGATTTCCGGCCCAGCGGTAGTAATTACCGAGGCAAGCACGGCCACACCTACGGTTAGCGGCTTTGTCCAAACAGACGAAGTTCAAGAGTGCGAGTTTGAGCTGGTGGTTGGTGATGGCGATCTGACAAGTCTGTCCGATACCGTTAAAGTCATAATCGTACCGGATTTCGGTCAGAACATGATGCGACATGTGAACCCTCCGTTTGACCCCAACAAACCGACACTAGTCTATTTTGGCGGAGGAGATTGCGTAACTGGCGCTCCCGGACAACCTGTCGCGACTCCGATCTTGCTCAGCAGGACAAACTTAATACACTTTCATGACGGATACATGCCTGATGTCAAAGTTGGAAGCTCGCGTACCTACTATGGATGTGGCGATATGATTATCGTCTATCTGTCAAGCGTGGCACCAGACTACAGAATGGCGATCCAGACAGCCGGCATGAGCACAGGCGGACAGCCTGCTGTAGACGTCGGCATACGTTTGAACCTGACCTATCAGGATGCCCGATATGCAGTAAACCATGTTACTCTGCTAGATGCCGGCACAAATTGCCGGAGCTATCAGGACTATTCTGAAAGCATCGCTGCTTTGATCGCCAGTTCTGTTGATGGCGAACAATGTTGGCTAGACAACTATGTGAGCCAATACGCAGACTTCTATCCCAATGTGTTGAACGTTGGATTTGACACAGTTGATCATACTCTTGCTTTATGGTGGTACGAAAGCTCTTGGACAAATGCAGAGTCGAACAAGTTCAACAATGGCGTTGTTGCTGGGGGCTATTGGTCTGCTATTGGTCCGGGGAAGAACCTCCAGCTTGCATCAACACCAGAAACGCAGACCTACAAGTTCAAATGGCATGGAGACGCGTCTTCTGGCTATATGAATCTTCACGACGAAGCTAACCATCCCGGCAGGCTCCCAGAACCCGTCACCCTTTTGGCCTGGAGAGACAGCGTGGATCCCAAAGGTGTCGTTCTTACCTGTAAGAGAAGTGAAAATGCCGTTGGTTATCAGCTTTTGTTTGGCTCTGACCCTTATCGCGTTATGGACTATGATATCATCTCGGATACTCCCAGCCCGCCAGTTGAAGTCATGACGACCTTTCCTTTCGAAGAAACCCGGTGGACTGTAAGGGCTCGTGACCAGCAGGGCTCTACTATCTATGCGGATCCAATACCTGTGGATCTGGAGATCCTGCCCTGGCCGACAATTGAGAACCTGGCTACGGGGCAAACATACGGCTATATTCAGGCTGCCATCAATCACGCCGCACCCGGTGATGAAATAGTCATTGGCCCTGGAACCTATCAGGAAAACATCGATTTCGAAGGCAAGAACATGACGGTCACGTCCATAAATCCCAATGACCCAGCCGTAGTGGTTGCCACCATTATCAGCGGTGTTGGTCAGCGCCCGGTGGTGACCTTTTCTCGCGGCCAAGGCGCAGGCTGTGTGCTTGATGGTCTCACCATAACCGGCGGGACAGTAGGTATCTCTTGCGGTGATGCGTCCCCGACCATCAGAAGCTGTACGATCGATAGTACTGGACCTATCGCCATTGAGTTCTTCTATGGCTATGAGCCAATAATCATTGATTGCACTATTCTGGGATCCACAATGGAAGTCTACGATCCTTGCCTTGTAGCGCTCTGGAAGATGGACGAGACAGATGGCAGTATCGCCTACGACAGTATCGGTGTCAATGACAGTGGCTGCCAGGGTGGGCCACTCTGGCAGCCGGCACGTGGAATGATAGATGGTGCATTGCAGCTTGACGGAATGGATGATTATGTGAAGACACCTTTCATCATCTCCCCTGCGGACGGCGATTTCAGTATATTCGCGTGGATCAAAGGCGGCGATCCCGGTCAGGTGATCCTCTCTCAGCAAAGCGGTGCAAACTGGCTAGTGGCCGGTGCCGTTGATGGAACGCTCAGAACAGATCTCAAGAACCCAGCGGGTACCGGCCGAGGTGCCCTTCCGGAGGGACCTCCGTTGATTTGCTCGACTGTCGTGACCGACGGCGATTGGCATCGGGTGGGGGTCGTCAGGGACGGCAGCAACAGGATTCTCTATGTGGATGATGTCGAGGTTGCCCGTGACAGAGCCAAGGCCCTGGAGTCCTCATACGCAGGTCTGTACATCGGCGCCGGAAGCGCTCTGGAACCAGGCACATTTTGGTCCGGTCTGATCGATGATGTGCTTATTTATAACGGAGCCGTGAAACCGTAGTGCATATTCCCGCCGGTCACAGGGAGAAAGGAAGGTTTGAGATGGACATAAGCTATCGTCGAACTGCCGGGAGGGCGTCTATGCAATTGGTCTTGGCAGTTTTCCTGATCCTGGCGGGTCTCTCTTATGAATCTGCCCCCGCAGCCGACGTGGCGGAGGTTGTCGGGCAGGTGAGCAAAGAGAGTTACACAAACTACCTCCGAAATGACCTGTACACGCACGACGGTGATGAGCGATGTTTTGGGCCCCAGCATGATCTGGCCCAGCAGCGTATTAGGGAACTGTTCGAAAGCTTCGGCCTGGAGACCAGCCTGCATCCATTCGAGTACAGGGAGACCACCTGCTACAACGTGGTCGGCGTGCATCGAGGTATCTCCTGTCCCAACGAAATCTACGTCCTCGGGGCGCACTATGACTCTGTAGAAGGATCTCCGGGGGCTTTGGACAATGGTAGCGGCGTGGCGGGCATTCTGGAGTCGGCTCGCGTCCTGTCGCAGCACGCTTTCGAAGGTACGATCGTGTTCATTGCCTTCGATCGCGAGGAGTATGGCCTACGCGGCAGCCGTGCGTACGCCAACGACCATATCGAGGACCACATTCATTGCATGCTTAACCTCGACTGTATTGCCCCGCAAACCTGTGGGCCGGAGTATCCGAACTACAGAAAGATCGGCCTCACTTATGCGTCCAGACCTAACCGGCTGTTTGACGAGCTGCTTGACGATCTGACGACTGCAGTCGAATCATACACGGAGTTGACGTGCGTTGTGCGTCCACTCCTTGGGGTCCGCACTGATCATTTGTCGTTTGCTAATGTGGGCTTTGCGGCCGCCGGGTTTGACGCGTATGGCTGTCCAAAAAAACACTTGTTACACACGGCGCTGGATTCCGTCGATCAGCTCGACTACATCGGCTACGACTACGGCACCCGTGTGACGCAGGCGGTAGTTGCTTGCCTGGCTACGGAGGCCAAGCTGGCTCCCGCCCGCATCTACCCAGATTTCGATGGAGATGGCGATGTCGATATAGAAGATTGCGTCCTGTTGATTGAGCACTGGAGGGGTAGCGATTCGCAATTCGATATTGCCCCACCGCCAAATGGCGATGGCGTTGTTAATGATCAAGACCTTATCGCTTTGCTACACTACTGGTTCAGTGACCGGTCGAGTTGGTGGGATTTTCCCCAAGCACAATACAGCGGCGGTACGGGAGAGCCTAACGACCCGTACCAGATCGCTACGGCAGAGGACCTGATGCTGCTTGGCGAGAGTCCCTATGATTACGACAAGCACTTCATCATGACTGCTGATATCGATCTTGACCCGAACCTGCCCGGACGAAAAGTCTTTGACAGGGCTGTCATTGCTCCGGAAACGAACGATGCGAGAGATCCTTGGGGGCCGGCTGTGTTTGACGGAAGACCGTTCACAGGTGTCTGTGATGGAAATGGGCACACGATCTCACATCTGGCGATCTCGGGCGGGGGCTACCTGGGGCTGTTCGGCCAATTAGGCTCTGGGGCGAAGATTTCAAATCTCGGCCTGGAAGCAGTGGATGTTAATGGAACGGGTCATTGGATCGGCGGCCTCGTTGGCAGCAATGGCCACTGGGATAGCGGAGGTGGAATCCTGACCAACTGCTATAGCACCGGCACGGTTAGTGGAGACCAGGGCGTCGGCGGTTTGGTGGGATGGAATGGCGGCACAATCAGCGTCTGCTCTTCAAACGCAAACGTCTTCGGATATGGCTATACTGTCGGCGGCCTCGCGGGCAGCAACGGTGGCCACATCGCCACGAGCTACAGCACCGGCATGGTCACAGGTGATAGCCCGGTCGGTGGCCTCGTGGGCGACAGCCGGGATGGCAGCATCACCTCAAGTTTCTGGGATGTGGAAACCTCTGTGTGGTCAAGAAGTGCTGGCGGAATTGGGTTGACTACAGCCGAGATGTGGAGGGCCAACACCTTCCTCGAAGCCGGCTGGGACCTCGTCTATGAGACTGAAAACGGCACCGAAGACATCTGGTGGATTGCCGAAGGCCAGGATTATCCCAGACTGTGGTGGCAATATGGTGGAGCTTTCTGGCCTGATCCTGTAAATGGTGCAGCGAACATCTTGCGGTCGCCGCTTCTTCGATGGATCTCAGGAGGGCCAACCATGCACCATGACGTATACTTCGACCAAGATGCGGACGTCGTTGCTGAGGCGACGCCTGAGACTCAAGGCGTCTATCGCGGACGACAACCGACGGAGGTGACCATGTATGAGCCCGCTGTTCTCGATCGGGGTGGCGTATACTACTGGCGAATCGACGAGGTGAACGAAGATGATCCCCACAGCCCCTGGAAAGGAAGTGTATGGAGCTTCACCGTAATAGATGCGATTACTTCTCCTTTTCCGCCGGACACTGTCGCTGAGGTGAGCCATGAGCCTGTTCTTAGTTGGGTGCCTGGGGGACCTGGCTTGGAGTACGAGGTATACTTCGCTGATGATCACGGTATGGTGGCCAATGCAACGCCTGTGACCCTGGACGTCTACTGTGGTCGACAGTCTCCAGAGATGACAGACTATAAGCCGGGTTATCTGGAATGGGGCAAGACATACTACTGGCGGATCGATGGAGTGGAAGAAGGCGAACCTAACAGCCCCTGGAAAGGCAATGTCTGGAGCTTTACCACAGCCAACTTTATTGTGGTGGATGACTTCGATAGCTACAACGACATTGAAGAGGGCCAACCGGGCGGCAACAGGATCTATCTGACGTGGATAGACGGTTTTGGTGTCCCGACCAACGGCTCGATCGTCGGTTACCTGGGAGAACCATCCACAGAGCAAGAAATCGTCAATGGTGGGAAACAATCTATGCCAATGGACTACAACAATGTGAGCGGACCGTACTACTCCGAAGCTGAACGGACGTGGGAGACGCCCCAGGATTGGAAAGTTGGCGAGGCGGACACCTTGACGTTGTGCTTCCGGGGTGAGGTGGACAATGATGCTGAGCCTCTGTGCGTGGCGATTGAGGGCAGTGCCGGGCAGATCGCCGTAGCGACGCATCCGGATGCGGATGCCGTGCTGGCGACCGAGTGGCAGAAGTGGCATATCCCCCTCGCTGATCTGCAAGCGGATGGCGTAAACGTGGCTTCGGTCAAGAAGATGATCATCGGCGTCGGCGACCGCGACAACCCACAGCCCAGCGGGACCGGCAGAATCTACATTGACGATATCAGAGTGACCAGGCGAATGACGTAGATATCTGGTGGATTCTCGAAGGCCAGGACTATCCCAGACTGTGGTGGGAGTTGATTCCTGAGAACTGATTTATTGATATCTTTCATGGTGTGGTAAATGTGGTTGGCGGTACGGTTACCTTTTTGTTGTAGAGTACCAGATAGGAATAAGGTGTAAGTTCTCAAGGTAGATGTGCTCCGCAAACTCCGATCTAATGCAGGAATTCTAACTGCTCAACAGGTCGGAGATAGATCGAATGGCGTTTCGATCGACAATTTCGTATCGATCTTCCGGCGGGCGAAGCGCGCCGCCGAATGTGATGTGCGGCCGGTTGTGTGCGGATGGGTCGAATCTTTGCTCGAATGCTGAGAGATGAACCTGTTTGGCTCCCGTTTGTTCGACGATCCGCCTGACATTGTGCGGGTGAATGCCTCCGCCGGGGAGAATCTCGATTCTGTCACCTGCGTAGTCTATGAGCTCTTTGAGCAGTTCAGCCCCTTGAGGTACGGTCGGCTCCTGGCCGCTGGTGAGAATACGTTTGAAGCCGAGTTCAACCAGTTGATCGAGTGCTTCCAGCGGCTCCGACGTTACGTCGAAAGCCCTGTGAAAGACGGCTTCTCGGTCCCCGATCAGTTCAACGATTTGCCGGCAGCGATCCTCGTCGATGCTGCCGTCTTCGTTGAGTATGCCGAAGACCAGACCGTCAGCGCCATGCTCAATGGCCAATCTGGCATCGTGCAGCATTACCGCCATCTCCACCTGGGTATAACAAAAGCCGCCTCCTCTCGGGCGGATCATGACTATCACTGGAATACTCAACCTCTTCTTGGCCTCGATTACCGAGCCCAGTGACGGCGTCAAGCCTCCGAAGAACAGCGAAGAATTCAGCTCGACCCGGGCGGCGCCGCCTTTTTCGGCTTCAACGGCGTCATCTGTCGAACCGCAACAGATTTCAATCAGTATCTCAGATGACATACTCAATTCCTTCCGGCCAAAAGTCGATCAGGGTTAAAACGGCATTTTCTTCGTTTTGTCTTTCAACGGCCAAATATCCGCATCCGTTCTGGATTTGTCGATAATTTCTTTGGCCTTTGCGACAATGTCAGGGTGTTTGCCTGCGATATTGTTATCTTCGCCAATGTCGGACTTCAAATTGTACAGCTCGATCGGCCTCGAAGGCGCCCGCCGGACGGCCTTGAAGTCGCCCATCCGAACCGCCTGTTTCGAACTGCCCTCGTGAAATTCCCAATACAGATATTCGTGCTTGCGCTGCGCTTTGCCCAGCAGGGCGGGTGCGAAGGAGATGCCGTCGATTCCTTCCGGCTCTTGTGCACCGGCAAGCTCGGCGAATGTGGGCAGGATATCCCAGAAGGCGGATATGTGATCGCACACACTTGCCGCCTCCACCTTGCCGGGCCAGCGTGCAATCGTGGGGACCCGGATGCCGCCCTCGTACAGGTCGCGTTTGATTCCCCTCAATGGCCCGTTGCTGTCGAAAAAGTCGGGGTTTATGCCCCCTTCCTTGTGCGGTCCGTTATCGCTGCTGAATATCACCAGCGTATCTTCGTCGATTCCGAGCTGCTTTAGCTTGGCGCAGATCTTCCCGATGTCACGATCCAGGCGGGAAATCATGGCGGCCTTGCCCTTCTCAGGCTCGGGCCAGTCCTTGTCGGCATAAATTCCATAGTCGGGGACTTCCATGCCGTGCTCGCCGAACTGGCCGGCCTCGTTATTCGCGTGGGGAATCGTATACGGAACAAACAGGAAGAAGGGCCCATCCTGCTCTTCAATAAACTCCAAAGCGGCTTGAGAGAAAAGGTCGTGGGAATAATCCAGCTTCTCGCTTGCCAGGCCAACCAGTTCCTCTTGGTCGGCCTTGTAGTGTTTTTCAGGATGTTGAACGACGTTTCGCAACGGCGCCTTCTTTCCGTCCTTCCATAGGAAATCAGGATAAAAGTTGTGTGCGTGCCACATGCTCAAATAGCCGAAGAAGTGGTCGAAGCCGTTATTATGCGGATCGTCGGGCGGCGGCGGATGTCCGATGCCCCACTTGCCTATGCAGGCCGTAGAGTATCCGGCCTGTTTCAGCGTCTTGGCGATTGTAATCTCGTCCGGTTTCATCAAGACATCGACGTTCCCTCGCACCGTACAATGGCCTGTGTGCTTGCCCGTCATGAGCGAGCATCTGGACGGCGCGCAGACAGTGCTGCCGGCATAGTGCTGCGTGAATTTCATGCCCTCTGCAGCCATCTTATCGAGATTAGGCGTCTTGATCTTCCGCTGACCGAAGCAGCCCAGGTCACCGTGGCCAAGGTCGTCGGCGAGAATGTAAATGATGTTCGGCTTGCGTTTGCCATTGCCTGCCCGTCCGGACGGTGTCTTGCATCCGTCAATCGACACGGTTCCGATTGCAGCCGCTGTCAGGCCGATGTCTTTCAGAAATGTTCTTCGAGATAGTCTCATGGTTTCTTCCTCAACAATTAGACTAGGCTCTGTCTGATCTAACAGTGAGGCTTTTTAGCACGTTTGCCCGGCGAGGTCAATTCTATTGTGGACGTTGTCGTGCAAATCCGCCCTTGCCCTGCGCACGAAAGAGATGTATAGTGCTCCCGATCGAAAGTTCCCGTTTTTGCGCGGGTAAATAGCTTTACAATAACAGTCTATGATCTTACTCACGGGAATTTACTACCCTGAAGGGTATAGTATTTGCCTGTGAATCATGGTCGGACGTTGACAAAGGCATATGGAAATTCAGTATAGACGACTCTACCCGGCGATGCTTTGCTATGGAGGACATTGAATGAATCGCAGACAGTTTCTTTTTGGCTCGGCTGTGTTGGCGGTCGGTTGCCAGGTGAACGCGAGGTCGAAGCGTCCTGAGAGTATTGGTCCGATCGTAGACACGCATCAACATCTGTGGGACCTGAGTCGGTTTCGATTGCCGTGGCTCAAGGCCGGCGGGGAACTGACGCGGGATTTCACAATGGCTGACTATAGAAAGGCAACCAAGGGACTGGGAGTGACAAAGTCTGTCTATATGGAAGTGGCTGTTGCGCCGGATCAGAAACTGGCTGAGGCCGAGCACATAGTCGAGGTATGTGCCGACAAGAGCAATCCCACGTGTGCAGCCGTGATCGGCGGATTGATTCTGGAAGACGGCTTCAAAGACTACATCATGCGATTTGCGAGCAGTCCCTATATCAAGGGTGTACGCCATGCCCTGAACCACCCCAGGCAATTTGAGGATGATCGGCTGATTCAAAACCTGCGATTGCTGGGCAGTCTTAACATGAGTTTCGATCTGGTTGTGCCGCCCAAGTTGATCGTGCAAGCGGCAAAGCTCCTCGAGCGATGCGGTGATACTCGATTCATCCTGGATCATTGCGGCAATGCCGATCCGCTGGCGTTCGGCCTCGATCTGGACTGGGGCCGAAAACCACAGCATGATGCCGATGCCTGGAAACGCGGTATCGAGACATTGGCCCGCCAGCCGAACGTGATCTGTAAGATCAGCGGCATCATCGCTCGTGTGCCGAAGGGCAGGGCGAACGCCGAGGTCCTGTCACCGGTAGTCAACCATTGCCTGGACACGTTCGGCCCCGATAGGGTGATCTTCGGCAGCGATTGGCCCGTCTGCACGCGCGGGGCGCCCCTGCGCGTATGGACGAATCTGCTGCGTGAGATCGTACGAGAACGATCCTCTGCAGATCAACGCAAACTCTTCCGGAGAAATGCAAATCGCTTCTATGGTCTCGCGTGATCCGGATCGCAACCTTCTTTAACGGAGATACTCTATGAGAACTATGTCACGTCGAGATTTTATCAGAACAGCCGCTGCAGGCGGTATAGCCGCGGCCGTTCCAGGTTGTAAATCCAGTTCACGCCGCGCTGGGAGCGGCGCTGCGGGGCGTCCTAACATTGTCTATATTGTGGCTGATGATCTTGGCTATGGTGACTTAGGCTGCTACGGCCAGAAGGATATTCGCACGCCGAACCTCGACCGCATGGCCCGCGAGGGTATGCTCTTTACACAGCATTATTCGGGAAGCACGGTCTGCGCGCCCAGCCGCTCGTGCTTAATGACCGGCCTGCACACGGGACACACACCTGTCCGTGGGAACAAGGAGTACCAGCCGGAGGGCCAGCATCCGCTGCCTGCGAACGCAGTGACAGTGGCTGAAATATTGAACAAGTCGGGTTACACGACGGGCGCCTTCGGCAAATGGGGGCTCGGATACCCCGGCTCTCAGGGCGATCCGAACAATCAGGGCTTCGATGAGTTTTACGGCTACAATTGCCAGCGGTATGCCCACAATAACTATCCCTACTTCCTGCGGCACAATGACAAGAAGGTAATGCTGGCCGGCAACGAGGGCAAAAAGACCGAGCAATACGGGCCGGACTTGATTCAAGAACAGACGCTCAAGTTCATCGAGGCAAATAAGGACAAGCCGTTCTTCCTGTTCGTTCCGCACGTAATTCCACACGCCGAGTTACTCGTTC
>JADHXR010000179.1 GCA_016782865.1 Phycisphaerae bacterium | reverse complement strand
CCTTCTTTCCGCCCTTCGCCTTGCCTGATTCGGTATAACAGAACTTTTCGGATTTCATCTCCATTGATGACAGCATTCCTATGATGCTTTCATACTCGGCGTCCAAGTTTTGAAATACGTCATCGCTGATATATCGGCAAGCACAAGCGAATTCAAGCCAGCATTGTGTCTCAGATGCTTCCTGCATCGCATCAGTCAATTTGTTTCGAAAGACCGATACAGGGACTCTATGGGTCAGGGATAAATCTGCCTCATATTGATCACGGCACCAGAACCGCTGCCCCGTCAAGATCGCCTGTGATGAATAGATCAGATTTTGCGACGACATCACTCCAAGATCCACTGTTCGCCCGGCTGACGATGTGAGCAATGTCGCCATCTCCAGCAAATCCAACGGCGACAACTTCTTACCTGAAACAGGTAACAATGCAATATCAATATCACTTTCAAGGCGCAATTGATCCTGAACAGCGCTTCCAAAAAGATAGGCCGCTAAAATCCGATCGTCACAGTTTATCTGCTGTTCTATTTGACTTAAATCAAGCATGAGCAATGCCCTCGGCCTTCGCGAATCGCTGCGGAAGTAAGACAGTTTGACGGTTTGACAGTAAGACAGTTTGACGGTGTGACAGTGTGACAGTTTGACGGTTTGACAGTAAGACAGTAAGACAGTTTGACAGTGTGACAGTTTGACGGTACCGCCTTCGGGATTCGCTTTTCGTCATTCATTCTCAAGATAATCTCATTTGCATAGTCCTGAGTTTTCGCTTGAAAGGGTCGAGCATTAGGCCAAGATTTTCCAGGGTAACAATGCCAAGCAAAGGTTCATCGTCTGCCTCTCCTAAGATAACTGGTGTGTGGCCATCATTACCTTCAAGGCTAATGTGACACTCTGATACGGATCGCTCCATACGTGTGCCGTCTGCGAGGGTAAACGTTACCTTCCTTTTGGGTTTAAGGCCTAAATCCTGCCATACGTCCAGGGGCAGCAAAGTATAACTTGCACCACTGTCAACCAGGAATTGAACTTGCCGTAGCTTTCCTGCAGATCCAGTTACTGTTGCCTCAACAAACGTTAATCCCATGATGACACCTCAATTAGGCTGTTAGCTGTTAGCTACTTTCTTTGCGGAAAGAGTATAATTGGTTTCACTATATTATGATTTCCCGGCTAAGCCAATAGTCTTAATTCAACTTATGGTTTTCAGGCGCTGCGGTTCGGGGTTGGCGGTTCGGGCGCTGCGCTCTTCGGTGTTCGGGATTCGGGATTCGGGATTCGCTTTTCGTCATTCATCCTTCGCACTTCGCACTTCTTACTTCACACTTCATCCTTCGCCCGCCTGGCCGTCAGAGTCATTAACGCCGTCAGAGCAAGCAATACGTAGCTTGCACAATAAACGGCCGCCGGTGCCTGCATGAACCCTTGCACCGCTTGGGCCACCGGCGCCAACGGGACCCTTCCATACCACGCAAGCTGGGCAACCGAGCCTGCAATCGCCACAATCATGAGCAACAGAGCCAGAAGGGCAGCGACGGGGCGCCAGATGCGGGTCAGCAGCACCAGCAAGAGTAACAGCGCGCTCACCGGCCAGGCGGCAAGTGGCAGCAAATAGACGTCCTGCACATTCACGTCGGTACCCAACAAATCTTCCACCCGTGAAAGCCAAGACGGCTTGGGCATCTCAAACTCTGGTGACTCGCATATTCGGCGTAGACTCTGCCGCGCCTCTATGACTGCGAAGGAAAATGGGAAGACTTCCAGGACGCCGCGATACGTGCTGAAGGCTGCGTCATGCTCCTGAGCATCCTCTTCTGCGCGAGCATCACGCAGAATCCCACGGGCATCGGACTCGGATACGACCAGAACAGCAGCGATTCCCAGATACGATATGAGCAGCAGAGCCCTCAACCAGGGGATCCGACGACGGCGTTTTCTGATTCTTAGGCCGGCATCCAGTCCCTCGCCCGGGATTACCTCCCTTGCCACACGCACAGGAGGTTGTTCGACAGCTTCTCCACGTTTGTCTTGTTCACCTACGTGGCCTTGATCAGTATCTGAAAACTCGTTGTCGTTACGTTGAATTCCTTCGGTGGGTTCGAAACGCTCCTGAATATCTTCAATTGCGACAGAATGGCGCTGCCGGCCGTTGCCTACAGGGTAAGAATCGCCGATGGGGCCGGCGGCGGCCATACCTTCGGCAGCCATTGAGAACCACTCTCCGCAGAACCGGCATTTCAGCGCATCTCGCAATATCAACTCGGAACAGAAAGGACACTTAATACGCTCTTGTGTCATCGGGCCAATGCCTCCAATTTCGACAATGCGCTGCCGGCGACGAAAATCCATCCTGCTGTTGTACAAATTGTCATTAGCCTTCTTCATTTCAATAAACTATTTAGCCGGCTCTGCGTGCACGCATCCCAAACATCTGAGCCACAAGGGACGACAGGACGCCATGCAGAAAACGCGTAGTGGAGAATTAAGCAACATTTGCCCATCACCCACGTGTATATGTAGTATAGCCAACTGAGACACAAATGTCAACCACGAAACAGGCAATTTGAGACAGAGATCGCAAAGACTAAACATCAACTGAATTAGACAGGATTAACGATGATAAACACGGATTAGCTTTGTGATAGCTTCAGGTTACTGATTTCAACCTGGGAATCCAGCAGGCTCGCATCTGTGAGATTCTTCTCGATGTAGAGCCGTTTCGTGTTTGCCAGGACCTTCGAGGATTGCAGCTTCAGGAGGAAGTCGAAAAGCTGCCGAAGCGTCAAACTCTCCATCTTAATTTGCACAACTGTCTCACGATAGTTCGATCCGAATTGCGATGTCTGCGGCTTCATCGTCACAACATTCCGCGTGAGACCGCATTCCTGAACAAGAGAATCCACGAACGGCAGCAGTTCAAACGTCTGGTCCTGTGAGGCAATCTTTGTACGTAAGCCCTCGATACCGCTACGCAAAGCAACAAATTCAGCGGTCTTGGCGCGCAGCAACTCAAGCTCACTCTGTTTCTCGGGGATTGCTCGATTGAGTGTCTCTATACGCTCGAGGGCGGGGCTGACACCGAACGCAAATATCGCCCAGATCACAACAAAGGTCCCCAGGCCGGCGGCCAACCAGATTTCTCTGCGCATCAATCGCATTATTCTTGATCTCTCGCAACAAACGATGCCAGGACTGTGAAGCGAATCAGTTCGCCCCCGGGCTCTCTCTGAGGGTTCCCGACGTCTACTCTCGAGAATTGTGGGGCATCCTGCAACAGCCGTTGCCAGTTGTATACCGATTCAAACGATTCTGAGGTTCCCGTCAGGCGAACGGATTCGGCGGTTATCAACATGTCGTCGAAGCTGATGTTCATATCCGCGGGAGTATTCGCGGTGACAGCACGCAAGACCTCAAGCGGTCCGGCGCCGGAGACAGGGCCAAAGAGTTCATAATCCTGCTTTAGAGATTGAAGCTCCTGGCCCAACTGGGCAAGCGGATTCACAATATTCTTCTCTTGCGGCAGCGCCGTTTGGAAACTCTCTCTGATCTCGCTCTTTACCCTCGCGTATTTGGCCTCCAATTGTGACACTCGCATAAACAGCCCAATCAATGAGACAGCGGCAATTGCGGCGACAAGCACCGCACAGATTGATAGCTCCTTCCTGAAGCTCGTTGCCGATTTGGCGTTGACACCGTCGGCTTCAAGAAAATTGATGCCCGAAGTGTACTCCGGCGCCAACATCCTCAAGGCAAGACCTTCAGCGACAGATATGTCGACCCGGGGGCGGCCTACGTGCTTGAGCAAAACCCGTGCGTAGGGATTGACAACGATTGTTCGACAGTGCAGGTTTTCTTCAATCGCCTCCTTGAGACCGGCGATGTTCTCGCTTGCGGCCACCAGGTAGACCTTGGTGTCCTGCGCAATCTCGGTCTCAAACAGTTTCCGCCAGGTGATGCCTGCTTCGCGCGAAAGCACCTGCCCAACTTGATCCTCGAACGGATGGCCATTGCTACCGGAGCCGCTGACAATTGGAAAGTGCCTGACGAGAAGGATTACGTTGTTCCGGGTAACAGCCAGAGTCAGGTGAGACTCGGCAATGCAGGCAATAATAGCTGCGCCGGTCCTGATCTCAGGATGGTTCAGTGTAATTGCCGAATGAATCGAAAAAACCGCAGCCCCGATCAAATCAGGGTGCATCCTGGCTCCGAGTAAGATCTCTCGCGTCTGGCGCAGCGATTCTCTCGACACCGCCGCCGTGAGAATAGAATACTTTTGATCCGTCATCCGATGGTACGAACATGGCTGGGCAACAATTTCGTCCGCTTCTATTGGAAAGTCGTGGTCCAGTGCAGAGTAGCCGCGCCCGCGGACCTGTTCTAATCCGACAGAGTCGGTTTCCAGGCCTCTGAAGAAAACGGCATCATTCGGCACCGAAATCGCTACGGCCGCCCGCCGGTCAAAACCATGCTTGCTGACAAGTGCCTTGAGCGTATCTGACGCAGAGTCTGTGCCTCGCCGCGCCTGCGTATCGAAGATCTTTTCGATGCAGAAAGTCTTTCCAATGCGCAGCACTTGTACAGCACACAAATGCGAAGAGCCAACGTCTATGCCAATACAACGTTTAACCATAGCCTTACTCTTTGTCTAATACTTTAGCGAAGTGAAGCATCTCGCTAAAGCGGTTCAGGGTTCACGGTTCCAGGTTCAGAAGTTGATCGAAAAAACTAGTTTTACCAGCCACCAACCCTGAACCGTGAACCTTCTAACCCGAAACCAACACTTTTGCCGCACACGGCTAAAGTGTTACCTCTTTGTACAAAACGACTTCAACGCTCTTGGTTTTCTCGTTCATTCTAAATATCGCGGTCACCGTGCGACCGAGGCGGTCAACATCGCCCCTTGAAGTGACAGTATAGTATTTATCTGTCGGATCGACCGTCAACATCCTGTTGATTGCGTGGTAGAGACTGTCCGTCATACCGGGCAGATCCCGCAATTCTGCAACCGCTTCAAAGGGCTTGAACCTGCGCCGCTCAATGATGACCTGAGCCAGAGCACGGTCCATCTTCTCCGACAGGCTTGCAAGCATGAGTTCTGAGGTTGCATTGATGTTGATCTTGCCATCGCCATATACCGTCAGGCAGTCGCGCAGACGCTCGAGCACCTCCGGCGAGATTCCCTTAACTGCAAGAAGCTCTTCGATGGTCTCAATTGACGCATTTCTGCATCCATAGGAGGGGCTTGACCGGCTGTAATAATTGGACTCTGCTCCCAGATTCTTGTACTTTACAAACGGAAGAGATGTTACCCGGTCATCGCTGTCAATCCAATCCATGATCGACGGCACGATGCTGTAATCAATAGGAGACTCACCGGCCCCGTCTTGGTTCAACGCGTCGATAAGTCGAAGCAAATGCTCTATTGGCGTTCGATTCAGTTTGCCATTGGCCTCTTTGAGGAGGTTGACATTGAGCTTGCCGCTCTCCTGAGAGACGGTTATCAGGCACTGGCCTTGATCGAGAGCAATCACCTTTTCACCTGAGAATAGACTTTGCAGCGATTTGTCAAAATGAATATCAGGTAAACTCTCAGCGGCCGCAATCGCGATGTTGAGCCCCGCTCTTGCACAATTGAGCGCCTGCGCTGACTTTCGGAAGTCCTCGACGGCATGAAGGTTGACGCGAGATTCCTGGTTGAAGGCAAGCAGCAGAACGCTCAGCATGATGACCATGCAGAGCACTACAACGACGATAAAGCCCTCTCGTCTTGTTCTTGTTCTGTTCGCTCTCATTTCCTGTCAACCGACACCAACGTCTCTGCCCGATAATCCCGGCAAGATACGTATGCAACAGTACTATAGTCGTACCGTTGGAAACTCTCGTTCTCACCGCTGATTTCAATTCTCACAGCACGCGGTAGTTCTTTCTTATCCTCAAAATCCCAACGTCCAAGCCACTGTTCACCATCGAAGAATGCCAGATCGATGGATTCGATCTCGTCGGCGATCACCCGCCAATCCCTTCTTTCGGCCTCTCTTGATGCGGCGACAAACCTCACCAGGCTCAGAGCCAGTTCGCTCGTTCTCTTGTCGAATCTGTAGACAACCTCAAACAGGCCGTCTGTCGCCCTCTTCTCCCCGGACAATCCGCACGTCGTTACCAGATGTAAAACCTCTCCATCCGGAGCATCTGTGTCGCCTTTGAAATAGTTGACTCTGTCCCCAGGCTCGGTTTGCGTTTGATCAGAGCCGGCCTTGACATCTTCTGTATTATCGCAAACCGATCCGGCGTATGAGCAACGAACATGCCGGGCGATCTGCTCCAGCGTTTTGCGCCCCTGCTCGGACAGGGCGATCCTCGACTTACAGGCTTGAGCCGATCTCGTAGTCGCAATGTAGCTGCCGTACACCATGGCCAGGACCGTTGCGATCAGTGCGACAGCAACGAGAAGCTCGATAAGGGTGAAGCCATGTTGTCGCAGTTTCTTGTTCATGGTAGTTTCCCGTCGGCTACATAAGTCGACATTTGCAACTGCCTGCCAGTAGTGCCCCGCCTCCAGTTTACATCGACAACTACTCTCCTAAGTCCGGTAATGCGCAAATCATCCAACTGTGGCAATTGCAGATCGGCAACTTCAGCCCGCCAGTTTAGCGTCAAGCCGTTCTTTTCCACGGTGCCGGACTTGCTTGCCTGATCAGGATAGCCGGCAGCCAGCGTCTCTGCGATCTTCTCATTCGCCAGCAGAACTGCCTGCGTAGTAATCTGGGCCCTATCGACCGCTTTGATGCTTAGAAGATGCAGTTTGAGCAGTGTCAACAGTGAGATGGAGGCGATTGCAAGAGCTACGATGACCTCCACGAAGGTGAACGCCCTGGACCGCTTTCCGCCGTTTGTTGTCCACCCGGCTTTGCTGCCGGTCGCACGCTCACTCATCAAGGTTCCAGCTTTCGATGTCAGCATCGTATCCCGCGCCGCCATTCTCGCCGTCCTTGCCGTAAGATACAATGTCGAAGTTTTTGCTATTCAAACCCGGACTGATATATATGTAATTATTCTTCCAGGGATCCAAAGGCACTTTGGGAAGATAGCCGTCAGGATCATAGTCCGGCAGGCCGCCAGGGTTTGAGACGAGCGCCTGAAGGCCTTCGGAAGTGGTCGGGAAACGCCCGTTGTCGACCTTGAAAAAACCCAAAGCCGTCTCGATAGCACGTATTTCAAACTTGGCCTTTGCTACGCGGGCTTTGTCGGGCTTACTCAGTATCTTCGGCATAATCGTTGTGGCCAAGAGCCCCAGGATCACGACCACAATCATCAGCTCGATCAAGGTAAACCCCTGATGCAGTGTATAATGTCGTGTTCTTGCTCTCATTTTCCAAAAAGTTCGGTATGGTTCAATCCCGGGTGGCAGCCTCAAGCGCAGCTTGGGGATGGCAAAGCTCCGAAAGCAGCGCAACCATCCCCAAATCCTTCGGATTTGAGGCTGCCACCCGCTATGGAGCCTCAAATCAGTGTTACCCGGAATATGACTTATTTGAACCATGCCAAAAGTCCCGCTATAGAACCTCATTTATGTCGACTATCGGCAGCAGGACGGCCAGTACGATAAAGGCCACAACTGCCCCCATGAACAAAAGTATCACGGGCTCGAGCAGCGAGGTCAGCGTCTTGGTCGCCAGCTCCACCTCACCGTCATACATATCGGCAATATTCACGAGCCCCTCTTCCAAATTCCCGCTCATCTGACCCGTAGTTATGATGTGGTAAACGATCGGGGGGAATAATCCGGTCTTTCGTATCGCATTGGCGATAGCGTCGCCGGTGCCGACCGAATCCTTTACCGATCCCAGTGCGCCTGCAATAACGCGGTTCTGAATGACCTGTCTTGCAATTTCCAGGGCGTTGAGTATCGGGATGCCGCTGGCAAGAAGTATCCCCAGAGTCCGTGATAGGCGCGCCACTTCCAATTTTAGGAAAAGGCTGCCAAAAAGAGGCAGCTTCAACTTGGTGCGATCGGCAAACAATCTGCCGTTCTTCGTCTTGTAGCCGGCTCCTATCCCGACGAAGGCCAGGCAGACTGCGACCGCAATGAAAGGCAGATATGTCCTCACAAAATTGCTTATTGAGATAAGCAGTTTCGTGGGCCATGGAAGAGGCCTGTTCATTTCAATGAAAATCTCCGTTATGCCGGGCACGACCACGTACAAGAGAAACACCACCACCGCTACGGCAACCACAACCATCATCAGCGGATACGCAACAGCGGCTTTTACCTTGGCTGCGAGCTGCACGCGTTTGTCCAATATCTCCGACACGCGCAAGAGAACCTCCTCCAGGGTCCCGCTCGTTTCCCCTGCCGCCACCATGTTAACAAACAGATTCGAAAAGACACCGGGATGTCTGCCAAGCGCACCGGCCAGGGTGCGACCCGAATTAACATCGCGGGCAACGTCCTCCATTATCGCTGCCAGAGGGTTGTCATGGGCCCCGCCGGCCCGCAACTGTTCGACCAACGCCGAGAGAGCGGGAACGAGGGGCATACCGGCGCGGAGCAGCGTTGCCAGTTGGCGCGCAACCATGCAGAGATCCCTCGTACGGATTCTTCTGAAGATGTCCCTTTCGTGACCTGAACGCCGCGCATCAGCGCGACCGCCGCCGGCCGCACGAGTCCGGGCAACGGACTTCCTGTCGCTTAACCACTTGTATTCAGCCACCGACATGTTCGGTCAATCCTCTCTGAGTTTGCACATAATCCTGTGTGACCCGACACACCTCTTCCAGAGCAGTCTCACCGGCCAACGCCTTGCGCAATCCGTCCTCTCGCAAGGTGCTCATTCCCTTTTGAACAGCGGCTTTCTTAATTACATGCGAACCGCACCGCTTACTTATCAGCTCTTTGATATCATCATCAATGGTCAACAGTTCGCAGATCCCTGTCCTTCCCAGGTATCCGGTTTCGAGGCAGTTCTCGCAGCCGGCTCCTTTGTACAACTGCCCGCCGATTGTGGAGGATCCGCCGTTTTCTCCCCATAGCGATATCGCCTGCACGCTCGGAGTGTACGGCCTCTTGCACTCGGGACAGATAACGCGCAGCAACCGCTGCGCTATGACTGCAACGACTGACGAGGAGATCAGGTAAGGTTCGATCCCCATATCAATCAGTCGCGTAACGGCTGAGGCCGAGTCATTCGTATGCAGGGTGCTCAGGACGAGATGACCGGTCAGCGAGGCCTGGATGGCAATCTCAGCAGTCTCGAGATCCCGAATTTCTCCTATCATGACTACGTCGGGGTCCTGCCTGAGAATGTGGCGCAGACAACTGGCAAACGTAAGACCTATCTTTGGTTTCACCTGCATCTGCCCGACGCCGGGCAGTTGATACTCAATCGGATCCTCAACCGTAAGGATGTTCCTCTCTTGGGAGTTAAGCTCCGTCATGGCTGCATAAAGCGTGGTTGTCTTGCCGCTGCCGGTGGGTCCGGTCAGAAGGATTATCCCGTGTGCCAATCTGATCAATTCGCGCAGGCGATCGAGCACCTCCTGGCTGAAGCCTATGTCGCTTAGACCCAACTCGCCGCTGCCCTTGTCCAGCAGCCTGAGCACCACCCGTTCGCCGCCTGAAGTGGGCACGACCGAAACTCGAATATCCATGAGGTTTTGGCCTATCTTGATCCGGCTCTGGCCGTCCTGCGGCAGCCTTCGCTCGGCGATATTGAGATTTGCCATTATTTTCAAACGCGAAACGAGGGCAGCCACCTGCGCTTTTGGCAGAGAAGATATATCATGCAGCACGCCGTCGACCCTGAAACGTACACGGGCCTCGTCTTCGTACGGCTCAATGTGGATGTCGCTGGCTCGGCTCTGTACTGCCTGGAAGAATATCTTGTTGACCAGTTTTATCACCGGCGCCTTGTTGGCGATATTGAGCAGGTCTTCGGCCTGGGGCCCACCGCCGGAGTGATGAGCATCACTGTCGTCACTGTCGTCACTCAGCGATTCTTCCAAAGCCAGATCGTCGGCCTCGCTGCCGATTCCGGCGTTCTGATAATAACAGCGGCCGATGCCCTGTTCGATCTCAGAGGCCGAACAGGTCACCCGACTGCACGGTTGGCCCAGAACGGTCGCGATCGCATCGTATGCTTCGACATTGAACGGGTCCGCCAGAGCAATTGCTATCTGGTCGTTTTCCAAGACAAGAGGAATCGCACGTTGCTTCTTGAGAAACTCCAGCGGCAGTCTTCTTACGAGCTCCGGATTGAGCTGCTCTGGCAGTATAGCATCCAAATGCTGCAATTGCAGTTGTTTTGCCATTTGCTAATCCGGCTCTGTCGGCACTGGTTGCGTTGTCCCCAGACAACGAGCAGTTGTCCAATTGTCAATGCCCCTTGTCCTCTTGTTCGAGCACTCCAACGGCCGGCCCCATTTCTTCTTTCTTCATCTCGGTTATCCGCTCCAGGTCCTCCTGGCTGCTCGCAACATGTGGCGTTATGAACATGAGCAGATTCGTTTTTTGCATCCGGTCTCTCTGGAGTCTGAACAAACTGCCGACCAAAGGCAGATCGCCCAGTACGGGAACTTTGTTCTCGACGGTAGTTTTGTCATCCCGAATAAGGCCGCCGATGACAACAGTCGAGCCGCTCATCATGGAAACAACAGTCTGAGCCTGTCGCTTGGCAGTTGTGGGCGTATTGGCGGAAGTCCCCGTGACTCCTTCAATAAGCTTGGTAAACTCACTGTCGATTTCAAGCCTGACAAGTCCGCCCTGACTGATATGCGGTGTTATCTCCAAGGTAATTCCAACGTCTTTGTACTCGAAAGTGTCTATCACAGTCGGCGTAATGAAATCCGAGGTTTCAGTGATTCTGGATTGCACTACGTAGGGGATGTTTTCACCCACGATTATCGTTGCCGTGTTGTGGTTAGAGGTTGTCAGATGCGGTGTCGACAAAATATTGACTCCCGACTTCTTCTCCAAGGCGTTCAGAATTGCTCCAATTCTTACATCTGTGCCGCTTCCTCTCCATGCGCCAACGGCCAAACCCTCAAGATCTCCGCTGGCGAAATCCACTCGCGGTCCGAAATTCGTCGCTGCAAAGCCTCGAACGCTGCCTTCCACCGCCTCGTCAAGCGTGGCCCAGTCGATCCCAATCTCCCTTAAGCCGTCTTCACTCACCTCAACAATGAGCATTTCAACCAAGACCTGCTCGCGGACGATGTCCAGCTTTTCTATGATCTCTGCGATAACTTCGTAGTCCTGTGCTGAAGCCGTGATTATGAGGCTGTTCGTACCCTCATCGGCAGTTACCTGGACTTGCTGACTCGCCTCGAGTGCGCCGGTGATTCTGAGATTGGCCAGGGCCGCCGTAAGTGATTTGGCGGTCTCATCAGCCGAGGCGTTTGTAAGATAGACCACATGAACGTTGTTTGTCCCGCGAGGCCGCTGGGTATCAAGCTGCTTTGCCAATGCCTCGATAATCTCGGTGTCGCGCGGATTTGCCACTGCAATAAGAGAATTTGTCCTCATGTCGGGCAGGATTTTTCTGCCCGCACCAATCGCCGCAATGGCACGATTGCGGCCGGTTTGTGAAGAAGCGTCGTTGCCCTTGTCCATTATGCGGGTGATGTGCTCGCTGAGCACCTCCGCTGAAGCATATGTCAGGGCGATTACGGTGACCTCCTCTTTCGAACCCGGCACGTCAAGATTGCGAATAATCTTTGCGATATGATGTATGTTCGCGGATGTATCGGTGACCAATATCGAATTTGTGCGGGGATAGACCGCCATGTGCAGACCCGCGGTCAACAGAGGCTTGACGATCTGCTCGATCTCCCTGACGTCGACGTAATTCAACGGAATTATCTGGGTGACAAGGGAGTCACTCTGTGGAATTTCCAGAGGGTCGGCGCCGATGCGCACCTGCAAATTTCGTCTCGCAGCGTCTGCTCTGGGGACTATTTTGACCAGACCTCCCGCGCTGCCGGCCGGCACCGCAGCATACCCCTTGACATCCAGAACGGATTCCAGAACCCCATAGATTTCACCAACGTGTATCTTGGTGGGCGAGATAACCGTTACGGTGCCGGTGATGCTGTCGTCTACTACGAAATTGATCCCGGTTATATCGCCAATAGTCTTGAGCATTACTCGGATATCAACCTGGTTGAAGTTTACATATATCAGTTCATCAGCCATACCCGGCTTGTCGAGCGCGGGCAAGGTCACTGCTGGCCGTAAGGGCGGACGCTCTGCGGCCGTCACAAGGCTGCCCGCAAGAACCACGCAGAGGATTCCAACGAACCAGATCATCTTCTTCTGCGGCCTCCGCGACTGCCACCTGTTTGTATATGGTCTATATAGCTGCATCCGATTAGCCCACTCCCTAACGGCATTTCCATTACCCGAGCAATCACCTCAATGGCAATGAGAACGTCTTGATCTTGTTGTCTCGCATCAACTCGACACTCAAGGTCGCCTGCGACCGTGCCTTCATGGCGATCTGAAAAGCCTTCTGCTTGCTGTTCAATCGGTGCCCGTTAATGGCTCGAATCACATCGCCGTCTCTCAGGCCAAGGTCTTGTGCCCCGCCTATGTTCTCCAGATCTGTTACCCTGAGTCCTTCGACCTCGCCGGCGACTGAGTAAGGTTCGACAGTCGCCTTCGGCAACAACATTGCAGTATGCCTGAGCCTGTCGGCGAAAGTAGCCACAGGCCTCGGCGGCGGACTGGCCCCGACCGGCGGCTGAGGGGCGTTCGCCTGCAAAGTCGCCTGAGCGTTATCACTGTCGCCCCGCTCGAATTGGGGGTTACGCAGATAGAGCACCTTTCTTCGGCCCCTATGAAGCAAGACGATTCTATCCTTCTCGATGCTCTCGATGCTCGCAGTCATAACCGTCTCGCCGGTCTTGTATTGGCCAAGCACGTTCGTTCCAAGATCCTTTATGATTGCCCGGGAAATTGCCGGGCTGCCGGCCACAGTACCAAGCAAAGCGATCTCAAGCTCTTCTTCACTCGGCAGCACTGAGCTGGCATCATCAACCGGTATGGATTGCTCCCCACGCAGCGCCGAAACGCGACTGCCAAATAGATCCCGCTCAAAAATTGCCGAATAGTCTGGAGCCGGATTATCCCCGACAACGGGCGCCTCGACTGCGGCTGCATTTTCGCCGCCGCCGGCCAAGTCTGGAGCGAATGTTTCGCCCACGCGCTGCCGCATCACAGTTGTTTTTATGATCACATGACCCAGTATCAAGACCAGCATTAACTTAATGACCAACAAGACTTTACGCTTGTGGGTCCTACCCTTTCTGTTTATCAAAACACACCTTCTTCCTTAATGCTTTGTGTTTGGCAGGTTCACACCATACTTCGCCGGCCTGTTTCACAACCATAATATCGGACTTTTTCACGCTACCATTTAAGTGCCGCCGCGATGCCGGATGTAACGTTTTTATCGCAATTTCGCTGGCAAATCGACACGCGCAACTAATCATAGGCTCCTCTAAAGAGTATTTGCCGGCAGATAATCCGGAAACCTTCCTGGTGCGAAGCTACCCAACTCTCACAGTCTATCGGCTTATTGCAGCCCTACGTTTAAGAACGACTCATTCGTCGTTACATCACCCCGCCAATACTCTCTGACAGTTTACAGACGTCCAACCTAAGTGTCAAGGTAAAAATGTGGAAGCCTACTACACTGAGCAGGCCCGAAACATATGACTTAGTACTGCAACCAACTGTTTTATAGGCCCATGCACCCCATAGCCAGGCACGCAAATCACCCCTCCAATCGCGGTCTCTACACAAATAGCCCCACCATCATGACATAGCTGACATTGGCCAGCCCATGAAACAAAATAGGCGCCAGCAACGATTTGGTCCGGATAAACAACCAGCCAAGAACCAGACCCGGCAAAAATGTCAGGACCGATTCAATCTGGCCCTGGACTATTACATGAGCACCTGCAAAACAAGCCGCAGATATTCCTATGCTTGTCCATTCTTTTAGCCGGGGCCGCCTGCCAATCACCGGGCCTGCCAACCTCAGAATGTTGCTCTGCACATAACCCCTGAAAAACACCTCCTCAGCCATCGCCACATACATAAACTGATAGAACAACCAGCCAACCCATCCCTGTCCTTGCGGCAACACAGGCGGCAGAGGAAGTCCAAAACCATGTGATTCCAACACCCATAAACCGCCGAAAACAAGCGGAAACAGCGCAGCGCACATCCAGCCCAACAGCGCGAGCGACGCCATGATCTGCCTGCGGTTGAAACCAAACTCCACAAACCTGCGGTGCCTAACCATCGTTGGTACAAATGCTGCAATCACCAAAATGAGGGGAGTGAGCAGCCAACCAACCTCAAAGGCCGAACTCGCGCCGATGCCTTTGATCGCCAGAACGGCGATGATCAGTGCCAGAGCGGTCTCCAAAAGCAAGTACCTGTCAAGTCTCGCCGGTATCTCCGGAACCGGCTTTTCGAGCGGCACTGAACTGGCAACACCTTGATGAACAGGTTGATAGTCCACTTTTTGCTCTTGCTTTGCGTACTCTTGCGACCTTTTCAATCTTCAGGGCACCTCCAAAAATTCATTTTGGCGGGCAAACGAATCTTTTTGATTCTGGACGGCGTCAGGAAAAAGCCGCCTTAGCTTCGGCTAAGGCTGATTTCCCTTCCTTGCCAGAATACAAAAATCTTCTACTTGCCGCTCAAAAGCAATTA
>JADHXR010000051.1 GCA_016782865.1 Phycisphaerae bacterium | reverse complement strand
GGCAAGACCTCCGAGGCGACTATGACGTTGGTATCCAAAAAGGACTGGACCGAGCAAGGCGTAACAAAGCTGGTGGTGTGGTTCAGAGGCGATTCTGCCAATGCCGCCGAGCGGATGTTCGTGGCTCTGGGCAACGCGATAGTGTATCATCCCGATGATGCTGCAACTCGGGACGCCGGATGGAACGAGTGGGTAATCGACCTGACGCAATTCGCCAATCAGGGTGCGAGCCTCGCCAATGTTCCTTCAATCACCATTGGCTTCGGCACGAGGGGTGCCCCGGTTGCCACCGGCGGCACAGGAACGGTGCAGTTCGACGACATTGGGCTGATTCAGTAGGTGCTTGGAGGCTAATCGAAGCGGCAGGTAACTGCGCTGCCGATGCGACATGTTTATGAACTCGGGGCCTATACTGATTGATGCGGTATAGGCCCCGATTGTTTTGCCTTAAGCCGACTCTGAGCAAGTTTGAAGCGAGATCCCTGTGCGAGTGCGGTCATCCAGTGATTCTCCTTGACGGGGCAGTGGCTGATCTGGTATAAGTAGGATAAGATGAAGTCCGTGGATTTGAGGCCACCCATGCAGGATTCTGCTTGTCTTTTCGGACTATCGAAGGAAGGAGGCAGTCTTGGAACCTGTGGAAATGCCCTCACCAGACACGGGAAAAACGCGATGAGGAGCGACTACCACCGTGTATAGCTATATGCTAACCATTTCTTGAAGGAGGACTATTATGTTCAGGCAATTGTTCTATCTGATTTCTCTCGTTGTGGTGCTGGTGACGGCCGGCAGCTCTTCGGCCGACCTTGTGGCTCACTGGAAGTTCGATGAAGGTTCCGGCAACATGGCCCATGACACATCCGGCAATGGCAATGATGGTACATTTGCCGGTGATCCACTTTGGGCTGCCGGTAAGATAGGCGGAGCGCTGGAATTCAACGGTTCTTCCGACTACATAGAGGTCCCTTTCAGCGAGAGTCTGAGAGTTATCAATCAGGGCGATTTCACTGTCGCCGCATGGTTCAGGCTGGACGAAATACCGACTGAATACAAGGTGGTGCTTCAGCAGGGAGATGATACCAGCGGGGGCATGGGCAGGACGTGGCTTTTCGTTCACCAGAGCAATGAGATACGGTCATCTCTCGGCGGCGCAGCGACCGGATCAGGAGTTGGAATAGAAGGCGGGACGTGGTATCACGCTGCCGTTATCGTAACAGAAGGTGGAACTGACGATAGCGTCCAAGTATATGTAAACGGAGAGCCGGCCGGTGCCTCCAGACTGGACAGCATGGAAGACTCCCAAGGGATTTTCTATATTGGCGCTCATAAAGCTTTGGGCAATATCTGGGATGGTTTGCTTGACGATCTGCGGATTTACAGCCATGCTCTATCGGAGACCGAACTGCTGAGACTGGCGGTCGGCCCGCAGGCCAGCAAGCCCGACCCCGCCGATGGAGCAATGCATGAGTCTGAATGGGCGAGTCTCTCATGGAGGCCGGGACCTGATGCAGTTTCCCACGATGTATATCTGGGAGTGAGTTCTGACGACGTGAACGATGGAACCGGCGAGACGTTTCGCGGCAATCAATCCGGGACGTCTCTTGTCATCGGCTTTCCCGGATTTCCTCTTCCGGAGGGTCTGGTGCCCGGCACAACTTACTACTGGAGAATCGACGAGGTCAACGAGGCGGGCCCGAACAGTCCGTGGAAAGGGAACATTTGGAGTTTCTCGACTCCACCCAAGACGGCCTATTCCCCCGACCCGGCTGACGGCGCCGAATTCATAGACCCCAATGCCATCTTAACCTGGACAGGAGGTTATGGCTCCAAACTGCACACGGTCTATCTCGGCGACAACTATGACGATGTGAGCAACGCCGCCACCGGCGTGCCATCGGGGTCCCCAAGTTATGATCCCGGCACTCTCGAACGGGAAAAGGTTCTCTACTGGCGGGTCGATGAGTTTGACGGCGCTGAAACGCACAAGGGCGACATCTGGAGCTTCACGACGCCCGGCGCTGTGGGCAATCCACAGCCGGCTAACGGCGCGGCGGATGTGCAGATGATCGCAACGCTGAACTGGATGGCAGCGGACAATGCCGCTTCGCACGAGCTATACGTTGGCACGGATGCCGATGCCGTCAAGAACGCCACGACAGCCTCACCTGAGTACGTAGGCCCAAGGGCGCTTGGCGCCGAGAGCTATGATCCCGGAGGACTTGCCTGGGACAGCAGTTACACCTGGCGCGTGGATGAGGTCTATCCGACTGGTACGGTCAAAGGTCTTGTCTGGACCTTCGCGACGGCAGACTTCATTCTCGTGGATGATTTTGAGTCGTATGACGATGTCGATCCGGCACCCGGCGAGTCTGGCATTAACAGGATATTCGATAAGTGGATTGATGGCTTCGGAACCGCGACGAACGGAGCTCTGGTCGGTAATGATCTGCCACCTTACGCTGAGCAAAACATCGTTCACGGCGGTGCCCAGGCGCTTGTTTATCGCTACGACAACAACCTCAAGACGTCCGAGGCAACGCTGACGTTGGTCTACCCGCGAGACTGGACCGAGCAAGGCGTCACGAAGCTGTCAATCTGGTTCCGCGGTGGTACGGCTAATTCCGCCGATCGACTGTTTGTCGCTCTTGGCAACGCTGTAGTGTATCACGATGATCCCGCCGCAACGCAGATAACCGGCTGGAACGAGTGGGTCATCGACCTGCAGTCATTTGCGGGTGTGAATCTGGCGAATGTCAACACGATTACCATTGGCATCGGCACCAAGGGCAGCCCGGTGGCCGGCGGCGCAGGAACGATATACTTCGACGACATTCGGCTGATTCGATAGGTCTGTAAGAAGACCGCATGGAGTGACAGATAGTTGAGCGATTGATTCGGGGCCTATGCTAACTTGTTAGGCATAGGCCTTTTCCAATCGGAAAACACAGAAACACAGATCATGAGCCAGATTCTTCTTGACGCGGGGGCGGCCGATTTGGTACATATAGAGTACGTGAAGTCCGTGGATTTTCGGCTTTGAAGGCAGGAAAAGTCGTTATAGTCTATTTTTTGAGGAAGGAGGTGGCCCCAATTAGCCGAAAACAATCGTATGGGAGGGAAGAAACGGCATGGTTCACGGTTCCGGGTTCACGGTTCACAGTTGAAGGAAGAACTGATTCAAGGCTTCTAACCGTGAAATTCAAGAAATTTCCGTAGGTTGCTTTGGTACGTAGCCGAAGCGAAATTTCCTATCAGTTTTCAGTCAAAAGAAGGAGGCAAAAAAAATGAAGAATCTAGTATTGGTATGTGTTGTCGCATTTGCATTTAGCGCGACGGCTATGGCTGCTGAGATAGCGATTTCGACACAGGCAGGCTGGTTTGGGCAGGCCGCGGCCGACCGCGAAATGCAGGAAATTGTCGACAACGTAACGGCTGTTTCTGTTGAACGATTCGCATCAGATCAACAGGATGCCCTTGCAGATTGGGTAGTTGACCACACGGGCGATGGTGTGTCAGACCTTCTAATTCTCTGCGGACAGTTCCCAGCCACTATTTATGAACCTGGTAATGCACAGGCTGATGACTCATTAGCCGAATTATTCCTGGATGATGGTAATACCATCGTTAACACAGGCGACTACCTGTTCTACGTCGTGGATGGTGCCGGAACAAATGGCGAAGGTGGAATACGGGCAATGATGGACATTGCCGGCATCACGATGTGGGACGACGATACTGCTGTTGTTGTTACGGCCGAAGGTCAGGAGTACACTCCAACTCTGGTGGATTTCGCAACTGACCGCCCATTCCATCTTAATGAACTTGAAGGCGATTGGGAGCCGGAACTGATCCTTGCTCAAAACGCTGCCGGCACAAGAGCTGACCCCGTTATCGTTGTTAATACAGTTACCGGTGGTCGCTTGGGCATTTTCTACCAGACATCCGGTCAGGACGATGACCCACGCGGCGAAGTTATGAGTGAATGGATTAACAACTGGTGGGTCACAAATGTTGCCGTCGGCAACCCGCTCGCCCGGAATCCGGAGCCCAAAGACGGCGCCATGCTTGGGCAGACATGGGGAACCCTGTTATGGTCCCCGGGCGATTGGGCGGTATCGCACGATGTATACGTAGGCACAAACTTTGACGATGTGAACGACGGCGCCGCCGACACGTTCATAGGCAACCAGGCCGCGCCAAGCCTTATTCTCGGCTTTGCGGGATTTCCATTCCCCGAAGGTCTTGTTCCGGGCACGAGCTACTACTGGCGGATCGACGAGGTCAACGACGCCAACGCAGCCAGTCCGTGGAAAGGCAAGGTGTGGAGCTTCTCCGTACCGCCCAGAACCGGTTACGATCCCATCCCGGCTGACGGGGCCAAATTCATTGAAACCGACGGCCTTACTCTCAACTGGACACCGGGTTTCGAGGCCAGGTTGCACAACGTATATTTCGGCGGGAGTTTTGACGAGGTCGACAACGCCACGGGCGCATCGCCCTTGGCAAATCCGACTTTCACTCCGCCCGGGCCGCTCGAACCGGAGACGACCTACTACTGGCGGGTCGATGAGTTTAATCCCCCCACCACGATCAAGGGCCCCGTCTGGAGCTTTACGACGGCCAGGCTGGGCGGAGGTGTCAAGGGCCAGTACTTCACAGGCATGAGCCCTGTGGGCAACCCCGTCCTGACCCGAACAGATCCTCAGATCGACTTTAGCTGGGGCGATCCTGGTAGCCCGGACCCGCTAGTCGGCAACGACAATTTCTCGGCCCGATGGACCGGTGAGGTCGAGGCTGCGTTCACCGAGACCTACACCTTCTACCCCAGTGCCGACGACGGCGTGCGTTTGTGGGTCGATGGCCAACAGCTTGTTAACGCATGGATCGATCAGAGCACTACCGAGTACAGGGGAGAGATTGACCTGGTGGCCGGCAACACGTACAGCCTTGTCATGGAATACTACGAGAACGGCGGCGGCGCCGTGGCTCAACTGCGCTGGTCGAGTCCTTCGACGCCGAAACAGATCATTCCGCAGGCAGCTCTGTCGCTACTCGTCCATGCGAATAGTGCGAGCCCGGCCAATGGAACCGTTGGCGTAAAACTGGTATCCACCCTCGGTTGGGCGCCGGGAGAGTTCGCTACGTCTCACGAAGTGTACTTCGGCACCGACGCGGACGCCGTGGCAAACGCCACCAAGGCTTCGCCCGAGTACAAAGGCAGCAAGGCGCTCGGCGACGAGAGCTTCGATCCCGGCAAGCTTGCCTGGGACACCAGCTATTTCTGGCGCGTCGATGAAGTAGACACCACCAACCCTGACAGCCCGTGGAAAGGCAACGTATGGAGCTTTTCAACGGGTGACTTCCTTATCGTGGACGATTTCGAGTCCTACAATGACGTCGATCCGCCCGACCCGGCGAGTAACAGGATATTCGATAAGTGGATAGACGGTTTCGGAACCACGACAAACGGTGCCCTCGTCGGCAATGACCTGCCGCCTTATGCCGAGCAGACGATTGTAAACAGCGGCGCTCAGTCGATGATTTATCGCTACGACAACAACTTCAAGGCGTCCGAGGCGACCCTGTCGCTGGTATATCCCAAAGACTGGACCGAGGAAGGTGTTACGAAATTGTCGCTGCAGTTCCGTGGCTCTACTGCTAATTCCGCCGACCGGATGTTTGTCGCACTGGGCAACTCGGTAGTGTACCATCCTGACACTGCTGCAACGCAGATAGCCGGATGGAACGAGTGGGTTATCGACCTGACGGACTTTGCAGGCGTCAACCTTGCCAATGTCGGTTCAATTACCATTGGAATCGGCACGAGGAACGCCCCTGCTGCCGGCGATATAGGTACGATGTACTTTGATGACATCCGGCTGATTCGGTAGGTCCGTAAGACGACCTGATGGAGTGACAGATAGTTGAGCAGTTGATTCGGGGCCTGTGCTGGCGTGTTCGGCATAGGCCCCTTTGCTATAGTCGGGGGTATCAAATATCAAACTTCAAAATGCACAATTTATGAAGTCATCCCGGCGCGCCGGGATTCCGCTATTTTGATTTTTTATCTTTGATCTTTGCATTTGCTGTTTCGCGATGCCTGCATCGGACTTTTCCAGTCGGAATACACATATGTGAACCGGATTTTCCTTGACGCGGGCCTACTGATTTGATAAACATAAGGTAAGTGAAGTCTGTGGATTTTCGGCTTTGAAGGCAGGAGAATTCATTGTGATTTTCCGGAACGTTCCGAACAGCACAGCAAAACACCGCCAATGCTACCACAATAGTACGCTTCGGAAATAGAACTCTTGCCCCGTCATGAAGAAGATATTTGTAAGGAGGATCATCATGTGTAGAAAACCGGCTTGCATAATTTCTTTTGTTTTTGTGGTGGGACTTGTCTTCGCCGGCGTAGCCCGAGGTGCTGACCCAGATCTTGTCGGCTACTGGAAGTTTGATGAGACATCCGGTATCACAGCACAAGATGCAGCCGGCAATGGCAACGACGGCACCCTCAGTGGCGATCCACAGTGGGCTGCTGGCAAGTTAGGCGGCGCGCTGGAGTTTGACGGTGACGGTGACTATGTGGACTGTGGAGATGATCCAATCTTAAACATCACCGGTCAAATCACAGTCGCGTGCTGGATAAGAGTCAGCCAGTTCACTGTTGGCTGGCAGGCTATCTTCACCATGGGCGATGACTCCTGGAGGCTGCAGAGGCAGACAACGACTGACAATCTGTGTTGGGCCTGCACAGGTGTGACTGGGACACCTGGCGACTGGTGGCTTCATGGTGATGTAAATGTAAACGATGGCGAATGGCACCACGCCGCCGGCGTATATGACGGCTCAAAGTACTACCTGTACGTTGACGGCGATTTGGATGCATCCAAGGATGCTTCGGGAACAATGAGTATCAGCTCTTACCCCGTCTTCATTGGCGCCAATGCGCAGCAGAGCGGCCGTGAGTTTGAAGGTCTCATCGATGATGTGCGTGTTTACAAACGGGCACTGATGGACACGGAGATTCTTGGTGTCATGTCAGGTGGTGGAGCAGAGTATCCACTTGCCTCCGGGCCCGTGCCGAAAGATGGCGCCCTATATGCGGATACGTGGGTGAGCCTTTCCTGGCGGGCGGGCGACTTTGCCGTTTCGCACGATGTCTATCTGAGTGACAATTTCGACGATGTCAGCAATGGCACGGGCGATGCGTTCAGAGGCAACCAGACCGATACGATGTATATTGTGGGCTTCCCCGGATTTCCTTATCCCGATGGTCTTGTTCCCGGCACCACCTATCACTGGCGAATAGATGAGGTCAATGACACCGAGCCCAACAGTCCGTGGAAAGGGGACATCTGGAGCTTCACTGTTCCGCCCAAAACGGCTTACAATCCCGATCCGGCTGACGGCGCTGAGTTTGTAGGCCCGAACGCGGCCTTTACATGGACGCCAGGTTTCGGCGCCAAGCTGCACAACGTTTATATGGGTACTAATTTCAACGACGTAAACAATGCCGCAGGCGGCGCGCCTTTGGGAACCACCAGCTACAGTCCGGCTGCGCTGGAATCAGAGAAGGTTTATTACTGGCGCGTCGACGAGTTCGATCCCCCCTTCACGCATAAAGGCGATATTTGGGGCTTCACGACTCCAGGTGCTGTGGGCAATCCCCAGCCTGCTAATGGCGCGGTGGACGTTCAGATCAGCGCAACGCTGAACTGGACGGCGGCGGATAGCGCTGCCTCGCACGAGTTATATTTCGGCGCCGATGCCGATGCCGTCAAGAACGCCACGACGACGTCACCCGAGTACGTCGGTACACGTGCGCTGGGTTCTGAAAGCCACGACCCCGGAAAGCTCGCCTGGGATGCCGCGTACTACTGGCGAGTGGATGAAGTCTATCCGGCTGAGACAGTCAAAGGTCTTGTCTGGAGCTTTGCGACGGCTGATTTCATTAGCTTGGATGATTTCGAATCTTATAACGACATCGACCCGCCTGAGGCGGCGAGCAACAGGATATTCGACAAGTGGTTGGATGGCTTCGGGACCACGACAAACGGGGCTCTCGTCGGCAATGACCTGCCTCCTTATGCCGAGCAGACGACTGTGAACAGCGGCGCCCAGTCGATGCCGTATCTCTACGACAATAGTCTCAAGACTTCCGAGGCGACTCTGACGCTGGTGTACCCGCGCGACTGGACCGAGGAAGGCGTCACCAAGTTGTCGTTGTGGTTCCGCGGCGATTCGGGCAATGCAGCCGAGCGGATGTTTGTCGCTCTTGGCAATGCGGTGGTCTATCATGACGATCCCGCCGCAACGCAGATAACCGGATGGAACGAGTGGGTCATCGACCTGACGCGCTTTGCCGACCAGGGCGTGGACCTTACGAATGTCGGTGCAATTACCATTGGTTTCGGCACCAGGAACAGCCCTGCGGCCGGTGGTTCAGGTACGATGTACTTCGATGACATTCGGCTTGTTCGGTAGGCCTGTAAGAAGACCGCATGGAGTGACAGGTAGTTGAGCAGTTGATTCGGGGCCTGTACTGACTTGTTCGGTACGGGCCCCTTTGCTATACTCGGGGAAATCAAAAATCAAACTTCAAAGCGTGTCCCATTCGGCAGGCTCCGGGCAGGCTCTGAGCGAAGTCGAAGGATGCAAAATTGATGAAGCCATCTAAAGAAATCAAAAATCACAGTGTAAAATGCAAAACTTCGGAGCCGCTCCGCGGGCTGTTTTGGTCTTTTCATTTGAACAGTCTCCCGGCTTGCCGGGATTCCACCAATTTGATATTTGATGTTTGATTTTTGCATTATCCTTTGCCGGGATTCCGCCATTTTGACTCTTCATTCTTTATCTTTGCATTTGCCGTTTCGCAATGCCTGCATCGGCCTCTTCCAATCGGAAAACACACATATCATAATCCAGATCTTCCTTGACGCGGGGGTGGCCGATTTGGTACATATAGAGTAAGTTAGGTCTGCGGGTTTTCGGCTTTGAAGGCAGGAAAAGCCGTTGGAATTCATTTTTTTCAGGAAGGAGGTGGCCCCAACTAGCCGATAACAATCGCGTGGGAGGGAACTGACGGATTGTAAGTGAAACTTTAAGAACTTCTATTTAAGTCGCTTCGGTGTGTGCCTGGAGCGACATTTCCTATCACTTTTTAGTTATGAAGAAAGAGGCAACAAAATGAGAAAATTAGCATTCGTATTTATCGTCGCATATGCATTTAGCACGACGGCTATGGCTGTTGACATAGCGATTTCAACACAAGCAGGCTGGTGGGGGCAAACTGACGCTGACCGCGAAATGCAAGAAATTGCTGACAGCGTAGCGGGAGCTTCTGTTGAACAATTCGCAGTAAGTGAACAAGCTGCCCTTGCAACCTGGGTGGCAAATCACACAGGTGATGGTGTATCAGACCTTCTAATTCTTTGCGGGCAATTCCCAGACAGTATCTATCCAGCTGGCAATGCACAGGCTGATGGTTCATTAGCCGAATTATTCCTGGATGATGGTAATACCATTATTAACACAGGCGACTGGATGTTCTATGTCGTAAATGGTGCTGGAGATAATGCCGCAGGCGGATTAGAGAATATGATGGACATTCCCGGCATTTCAATGGGGGACTCAAATGGAAACGTTGCTCCTACCGCCGATGGTGAGTCGTATACTCCATCTGTCGGGGCTTTCTATAGTGAGCGCCCATGGCGTCTCGATGAACTTACAAACAATTGGGAGCCCGAACTGATTCTTGGTCAAAGCGCTGATGGAACAAGAGCTGATCCGGTTATTGTTGTCAATACGGTTACCGGTGGCCGCTTGGGAAGTTTCTACCAGGTGAATGGTGTACTGACTGACATACGCGGCGAAGTTATAAGTGAATGGATTAACAACTGGTATCTCCCAATCGTTGGCGGTGCCGGCGGTGGCAACCCATTCGCCCAGCGTCCGGATCCGAAAGATGGTGCTCGGCATGAGGACACATGGATTTCTCTCGGCTGGACAGCGGGATATTACGCGGTCTCTCACGATGTGTACATGTCCGACAACTTTGACGATGTCAACGACGGCGCGGCCGCTGCATTCGGGGGCAACCAGGCTTACCCATTCTTCACGGCCGGCTTCTTCGGATTTCCTTACCCCGACGGCCTTGTCCCCGGCACAACCTACTACTGGCGAGTCGACGAGGTCAATGACGCCGATCCCAACAGTCCGTGGGAAGGCAAAGTCTGGAGCTTCTGGATTCCGCCCGCGAGCGCCCATGACCCAAGCCCGTTCGATGGCGCCCCAACTGTGGATGCTGACGTGACCCTCAACTGGACGGCAGGTTTCGGTGCGAAATTGCACACAGTGTACTTCGGCGACGACCTCGAGACTGTCACTAATGCAGCCGGTGGTCCGGCCCAGGGCACTACGACCTTTGCACCAGGCACGCTCGAAGCGGACAAGACCTACTACTGGCGGGTCGATGAGTTTAATCCCCCCACCACGATCAAAGGCGATGTCTGGAGCTTCAAAACATTGCCTGTCATCTCGATTACCGATCCGGATCTCATCGGCTGGTGGACATTTGACGAAGGTGGCGGCGACCGCGCCATTGATTGGTCCGGCCATGGCAATCACGGCACAATTGTCGGTGATCCTCAGTGGGTAGGCGGGATCATGAGAGGTGCGCTGGATTTGAACAGCGATTATGTTGCAATCGACGGCGTAGTCGATGACATAACGAGCACCAATATTACGCTCAGTATATGGATCAAAAGCACGCAGACAAACCAGGGCGACATGATCGCAGCTAATGATAGTGGCAGTGGTCACCCTCTCGAGTTCTACATCGACGGTGGTTATCCGGGCAGGTATGATGGTAGCGACACAACCTACACGACTGCCCCTGTCGTTGCTGACGGTGAGTGGCATATGATGACGTACGTCAGGAGCGGCAGCACAGGACGTATATACGCCGACGGTGTTCAGGTAGCGACGGAGTCAGCCAGCTTCGATTTGGCCGCGATAGCACGGTGGTCAATCGGACAGGAATGGGACAGCGGCCCGAGCAACTTCTACATCGGAATGGTTGACGATGTCCGCTTCTACAATAAATCGCTGACAGCTCAGGAGGTTCAGCAGATTATGAGAGGCGATCTGTTGGCTGCCTGGAACCCGAGTCCGGGTAATAACTCGACTTCGGATGTACTGCGCGCCGCGTCCGTGAGCTGGTCGGCTGGAGATTCTGCGTCGCAGCACGCCGTCTATTTCGGCACCGATAGAGACGCCGTAACCGGCGCCGAGGCATCGGATGCGACTGGCGTATTTAGAGGTCTCCAGGCCGGCACCAGCTACACTGTGCCCGGAGGCGTCGAGCCGGCCGGCGGGCCGTACTACTGGCGCATCGACGAGCACAGCACCGACGGTACGGTCACCAAAGGTAGCACCTGGAGCTTTACGGTAGCCGACTATCTTATCGTGGACGATTTCGAGTCCTACAACGACATTCCTGCCGGCGAGCCCGGCAGCAATCTCGTATATGTGGCGTGGGTGGACGGATTCGATAATCCGGCCGCGAACGGATCGACCATGGGATATGTCACCGGGGTATCTCTTGAGACCGGCGACGTCCATGGTGGCAACAAATCCGTGCCGTTCGCGTACAACAACACGACGGCAGGTGTGTCGGAAGTAGTACACAGCTTTGCCCCTGCGCAAGATTGGACCGACCACGGTATTCAAACGCTGTCTCTGTGGTTCTTTGGCGATCCGACCAATGCGCCCGGACAACTGTATGTGAAGATCAACGGCGTCAGGGCTAACTACGACGGCGGGGTCGGCAGCCTGGTGATCCCAGGATGGCAAGTATGGAATCTTGATCTGGCATCGGTAGGTGCGAATCTCCAAAGTGTCACCAGCCTGGCCATCGGCGTTGAAGGTTCCGGCGCCACGGGCATCCTGTTGCTTGACGATATCGGGCTGTATCGGTCGGCTCTTGTGCCGCCCAGCGAGTGGAGAATCGCGGCCGGTAGTGATGATGCCGAAGAGCACGTCCTGGATTTCGGTACCATGGCGGCTCTGGACAGCAGCGACCTCGAGCTGGGCTACGAAGGCGATATGTCCCCCGCAAACCAGCAGACGGTAGGTTGCCGATGGGCGGGTATCCCCATTCCCATGGGAGCGACCATCACTGAGGCGTGGGTGCAGTTTAGCGCCGATGAGGTAGGCAGTGCTATCCACACCCCTGATGTGTCTGTTGTCATCGAGGGTGAACTGTCTGGAAATCCCGCTACGTTTAGTTCAAATGCAGGTGACATTAGCGCCAGACCTACAACGGCGGCGTCCGTCGTGTGGGACATACCGCAGTGGACGACCGTACATGCTCAGGGTCCCGAGGAGCGAACCCCCGACATCTCGAGTGTCATCCAGGAGATGGTCAACCAGAATGTCTGGGCCGGGACGATAGTGTTGACGTTTAGAGACAACCCGGCCAAACCCTCACAGGGAACTCGAGAGGCCGAATCTTTCGACGGTGGTGCGGCTGAGGCGCCGCTGCTGCATATAAGCTATCAGTGAAGTTGACACGAGAGAATCGAACCAGTTCGGGGCCCATGTCGAGCAATTCGATATGGGCCCCTTTTGAAGATCAAGAATCAAACTGCAAAATGCAAAATTAAAAGACGTCATCCGCCGGAGGCGGATTCCGCCATTTTGATTTTTTATCTTTGATTCTTGAATTGTCGTTTTGCGATGCCGGCGTCGGTGGCGACCCAGATGCCCTCATCGTCGGCGAGAAGATCGGCGATGCGATTGGAAAGCAGGCTGGAGTTCTCGTTTGTGTAAACCTGCTGCGAATCTTTGTCGATACACAGCAACCCCTGACAGGTGCCGGCCCACAGTCTGCCCTGCTTGTCATACACTAACGCAGTCACCATGTTGTGGGGCAATCGGCTGTTCGTGCTGTCGTAGCGTCGGTAGCTTCTTCCATCGTAGACGATGATCCCATGGCGATAGGTGCCTAAGAAAACACTGCCGTCAGGGTCGGTTGCCAGCGCCAGCACGATTCCGGCACGGCACTTGGAATACGTCGTCCATTGGTCTTCTCGATACGACGCGGGGCCTTTGTCGGTGCCGATCCACAGCGTGCCCGACCCATCCCGGGCCATGCAAAGTACCTCATTTCCGGGGAGTCCATCGTCGGTGCCGAAGTGATTGACAAGCTTGCCGGCGCCGTCGATCACGGAGATGCCGTTATCCGTCGCCAGCCGGATGTTTCCCTCTCCATCGGTCATAAGATCGTAAACGATATAACCTGGAATGTTGCTGTTCGCCTGCGGGTTCGGCTCGAATCTTGCCTTTCCAATAGTCAAAGATCGGTAGTGACGCATCTGGCTCAAGACGAAAATCGTCGTCCCTTTTTCGTCGATCCGGCGAAGCCTGCCTGATCCTCCGGTCCATATTGTCCCATCGGATGTAACAGTGACGGCGTAAACCGGCCCGGAAGACGCGGACAACGAATCGGGTTGGGTCCAGTCGCCGTCAAAACAGTTTACGACTGTTCCCGGTTCCTTCGTGTACAGGCCAAATCCCGCAAATAGTTTTCCACTTGAGTCGATGTCGAGACAACGCACATTGTTGTCGATAAGCCCGTCGGCGACTGTGTAGGTCGTCCAGTTGGCCGTTTGTTTCTTTGCTGGCGCAGCCGGCTCCGGACTTGCAGTCTTACCCGCGACAAAGGCGCCCGCTCGGCGGACATTGTTGAATCTGTTCCAGTCGAGCAGGACATTATCCGGATCGAGCGTGATCGAGCGAACAGCCCTTTCGAAGGTCCACTCGATAGTCTGGTTTTCTTTGAGATTGTTCCACGTAGCATCGTAGTTTGTCCCGTCCTCGAAAGATATTCTCAACGGAACCGGAAATCGTATCTGCTCACGGTTTGCCAACGAGGCCCTGACATTATATTGCCCGGCGGTCGTTTTGGATTGAACGAACCCTGTGACGGCGGGATCGAATCTGTTGATCGTATAGGCCCAATCCGATACGAACGAAGCCAAGTCGGCCCCGCCGGCGTTGTTCATCGCCTCCATGAATCTCTCGGCGGTTGCATCACCGTCGACAAGCTGGCGTTTGAGCTGGTCTGCGATAAAAGCGCCGAGCGAATCGATGGTTCGCTGTTTGTCCACGGAGGTGAGCATCATTAGAAGATACCCGCCTTTGATGTATGGTATCAGGCCCGCCGAACCAACCAGAGGGGCCGGGTAATCCTTGCCGGTTTCGAACGTCTCGTTGAGGCCTTTGTGGAATGCGGACAAGTTTGTCTGGCTGTTCGGCCCCTGCGCGAGATACAGATAATTCGAGTAAACAGCCGAAGCTTCCGCCACCCAGGAGGGCAGTCCGCTGGAGAACCACTGATGAGAGACCTCGTGCGGAACATACATATTTAGCATATCGGATTTGTGCTCGGGCCTGCATCGTTTTGTGTTCATCAGGACAATCGAAGGCACCGCGACGCCGCCGGCGCTAATGTAGTCGTATTCGACAACTGCGAGATTGCGATGCGGATATTTACCGAAAGCTGTTTCGTAATATCGCAGCGCATCACAGGTGCGCTCGGCGATTTGTCGCACGTACTTATCGCTCATCGAATGACTGAATACCGTAACTGTAATATCCCCCGCCTTTGCCTGCTGCTTACGAAGGCGAGTGACAAGCAGGGCGAGATGAACCAGGTCATATTCCTTCGACGGATCGTATTCGACCTGTCGCTGTTCGATCCACTGGCCGTTCTGCGATTTGTATGTGGTGTCGGTCAGCGAGGTCTCTTCGTAACTCTTGTTCTTGCCCCTGCCCCATATCCTGACAGCCGCGGTCCGGACAATCAGCTCGTCGCCATTCTGTATCACGTCAAGCTGTTTACCGGGATTGGAAAAATAGAGATCAGGACGGACCTCGCGGGACCATATTATGTGGGTCACCGAATAACAACCGGCCAGCAATAGTGTCGCGGCAATCACAACATGAATCCTGTGCGAGCGTTTCTTAGCCATCACTACGACCAGCGCCGCCAGCACGAACGCAAGAATAACGAATGCGATCTTGGCAAACAGCCAGTTGCTCTCTGCAAAAAGAGTCGCCGTGGCCAGTTTGCTCTTGAGCGCAAAGGCAGTGGGCACCAGCGGCATGGTTTCCGGGATGACCATCGACAGAATAAGCGCCGATGTCCCGGCCGCATAACCGGCCAGAGCGCGCGATGCGAAGGTCGCAGCCAGCAGGCCGATCATGCCGAAATATAACGCCCCCGGTACAATCACAGCAAACGCCGAAAAGATGTTGAACGAAGTGTAGAACAGGCGAAGGACAAGGAGATTTATCACGTAAGTCGCCGAAGTGATGAGAAGGCCGTGAATGAGTTTGCGAATGACGACGGGAACAATCCCGTACCGCGAGGACATCAGCAGCGTTGAGCGTTTGGCCTCGACGTCGCCTGCAATCAGATCGCTGAATATGACGATACCCAGCAGGGGTGCGAACATTTCCAGTTGTTTAAGCAGGACTGTCCATTTGGTGTCCCCCAATGTGACAGAATATGAAAAGACGGCGCCCAACGCGACGACCGAGATAATGACCACAGCGAGCAGGTTTCGCCCGATGAGCATGCGCAGCGAGTACCACAGTAGGGTTGCTTCGTTCGCGAGAATGTTCACCGCGCGGTCGGTCTTCATATCAACTGCTCCTCATTCTCTTCAACAACAGGACCGAAAGACCGACCAGGATTAGCGACAGGGCTGTATACAGAGCTGCCCTTGCATACAGTTCCGGCACCGGCGGTTGCAGCAGGTGTGAAAATGACATGTCGTACAATTTGCTCGCTCCAACATTCGCCGAAACGCCGTGAGGATATAGCCTCATGCTGACATCCCACATATCCACGTCAAGTGTCTTTCCTCTCAAAGTCTCGGGAATACGGAACAAGGCCATCGCCAGAAAATACACGAGAAAGACCGGCATTGCGACTATGACCTTTCGCGACAGGCACATAAGAAATACGGCTAATGCGCCGCAGTACAGGATTGTCGGCAACGTCGAAAAGAACATGACGTACATGAACGGCCTGAGCGGATATATCGAAGATTGCCCGTAGAACAGCGGAATGACCAGGAACGATGCCATGAACAAAACGTTGACGCACAGAACGAACAAGACGTTGCCGATATACTTGCCCCAAATATAAACCCAGAGGCTTATCGGCCTGCACAGCAGCAGATCCTTGCGACCGTCCGACAGGTCCCGCGACAATGCGCCGGCGGTCAGGAGAAACGTCATCACGCCGAAGATCATCACGCAGCCCAATTGGTATGCGCGGGAGGCCTGGCTGGTCGTGGGCCAGTCGAGCACACCCACCGTGAAGCTTTCAGAAAAACCCATCAGCGCCGCTGCGGCCAGACTGATAATCCAGATGGGATTTCGCCGCTGAACGCGCTGCTCGAGCAGTATGATTTCTCTAAGTGTGTCAAGCTGCCTGTTCATGTGCGCTCGAAGAATTGACCAGCCAGAGATATGCGTCTTCCAGGGTCGGCACAACGCTCTGCCAACCGGGGTCTTTCCGTGTTTCCGACAACAACCGGAGCTGCAACCCCTGATCGGTATCGATCATGCTCGTGATTGCATATTCGCTGCGAAGCACTTCGTACTGTGCGTCGTCGACACACACCTGCCAGACCTTTCCCTCGGCCCGGTCCGCAAGCTGGCGACACTTTCCCAGAAACTCGACCTGCCCGTGATTCAATACGGCGAGTTCGTCGCAGACCGAGCCGATATCGGCGACGATGTGCGTGATAGAATCACAACACGGTCCCGGCTAAGCTCGCCGAGAAAGTTACGAAAGCGTACTCGCTGAGCTGGATCCAACCCGGCCGTCGGCTCGTCGAAGATGAGCAATTTGGCGTTGGTCAGCAGCGCCTGAGCTACGCCCAGCCTCCGGTACATTCCGCCTGAAAGCTGAGAGGCCCGTTGGTTTCTCTTGTCTGCAAGACCGACCAAAGTGAGGACCTCATCGATCCTCGTCCGGCGCGGTTTACGTTCTGTCATGCCGTTCAGGATCGCGTAGTAATCCAGAACCTCCCATGCCTTGAGCTGGTCGTAGGTTTGAAAATCCTGCGGCAGGTAACCGAGCATGGACCGGACCTGTCCGGCATTCCGGACAACGTCGTGTCCAAACACTCTGGCCATTCCGGCAGTCGGCTTGAGTAGAGTGGTGAGAATCCGCATCAGTGTAGTCTTGCCCGCGCCGTTTGGTCCGAGCAGGCCGAAGAGACCGCTCTCGATCTGGAGATCCACCCCGTCAAGGGCCTGCACCCCCGATGCATATCTCAGCGATAATCCTTCCAGGCTGATCTTATCTTTAGTCGGTGTTCTTGCATTCATTGCGCACGCCCCCGGTTAGAATGCCGCGGCCGAAGAAAGTCTCTCCTGCGGTTCGGCGATGATTCGGGCCTTTCTGGTCCGCAGGAAAAAGAACAGTATCCCTGCGACCACCGCGTAGGCACCGGCCTCTTGCGCCGCGTAGCTCCAGACAATACGAGGCTCTCTCACATCGCTTTGCTCCGGCGGATTGTTGAAAAGACGGTTTTCGAGTTTCCCCAGAAGCACCTGTCCCTGATCGGTCTCGGCGAGTTCGTACGATTCCCAGGATGGTACGAGGAATGCCCATGCGATTGCGACGGCGCCGACCGCAACTACAATTATTTGTTTATAATTCATTATTAGCTTCTCCGTGTTTTCGATTGACGACTGAGGCCCCCATTTTTCGTGCACTTGTTCTGTTCAATGGTAATGTCGCGAGCCGGTCGGTTTTATTTCAGCAGAAAAACAATCGGATTGCAGCCATCCTTGCCAGGGACAGTTATGGTACTGAGTGTTCGCTCCGCGCGATCGCCCTCGGGCGCCACCACAGTGAGCGCCAATATGCGCGGTCGGTTGCGTACACGTCGATGGGGGCGTCCTCCGGCAGGTCGTCCGGCAGGATTCCGTAGCGCTTCATCTCCCGCACATAGCTCTGCGTCGGATGAAAGCCAGGCATGTCGAAGCGCTTGATCTGTTCGAGGTGACGTTTGCCTTGACGGCACACAGCAAGGATCTTCTTGTAGTCCGGATCGTCGGTGCCGGCGAAGACCGCCACAGGTTCGCGCGGGCGCCCGCTCCTGTCTCGCTGTTTGCAGAGCCCGTAACCTCCAGCGTCGCTCGCCAGCGGAGCCAGCAGGATCAGCGATTTTTCCGGGCGCGAGAGATTGAACATAAGGTGCCGGGACATTCGGATGCGGATGTCGTTGAAGTCGGGATTCGAAAGGATAAGATCCAGATTGTCGGAGATATACCTCGGCACGGGCAGAGACTTGCCGTGACATCCCGTGCATCGTCGCGTGATGGCTTCGGCTGCTTCGATTGCCTGGGGCCATTTCCGCTCGGTTGTTTCGAGTACGCTCTTTGGAAAGCCGCCGATCATGCCGGTGCCCAGCGAGGCGTAGGTGCCCGGATACGCCGCGGCCGACTCGATCCAGTAGCGGATCATGTCTTGCTCGTGCCGGGTCAGCTTGGCCTCGTAGTGACTGCCGTCGAGCATCTTCATCAGCGGGCTGGCCGAGGTTCCCACCGTGCGCGGCGGCAGGTTCGTCTGCAGGCGGTCGCGCCCGTCGGAAATCCATTGCAGCGCGGTGAGCGTGTAGTAGCTGTGTGAAAAGATCGGCCCGTGATCGCCCGTGAGAATTACGCCGCCTGCGCGCCGGTCGTAGTCGTGACATTCCAGGCAGTGTTTGTCCAGGATCGGTTGAATATCGCGCGGATAATCGAACACGTCGGGGATACCCGCCAGAGGCTTGACTGGGGTGGGCGCCCGCCTAAGCGCCTGCAGCGCGGCGGTCTCTGTCGGGACGGGAGTCTTCTGCCGCTGCTCGTGACAGCCGACACAGCTTGTCGTCTCGCCCGGCATGACGGCTAAGAAGCTGTGCATGCGTTTGACCGAATTGTTGTTTTCATCCAGAGCGACGAAGAACAGGCTCCGTAGCGCCGGCACTTCCATATAAGCCGACCCATCGGGCTCGACCGGGACCGTCCCCACGATGCGCTCGAGCGTGTATGTTCCGCCGAAACTAATTGGCGGCATTTTGCCGCTGTAATTGATCGGCTTCGAGAGCGTCTCCAGTACGAGAAGCTTCTTGATCTCGCCCCGCTTGACGCCTGCCATATTGCGCCCGGCGTATACGTCCTGTAAAATCAACCGGCCCGTCGTCTGCTGAGGGTCGCTCCGAGGTGGGATGATCGGCTCGCGCTGCCGCGCTCGCAACGGTCGAGGCTCGTGACATTCGACGCGGACCCTAACAAGCTCGCCCGGCAGGCGATAGATCTCGCGCGTTTCGCCGCGTCTGTTCATCGCCAGCAGGCTGGGACCCTGAGCCACCAGGAAGCAATCTCTCGACACCGGATACGGGTCGCGGAAGTTCTCCTTCTTGGTGATCTTGTGACCGGAGGCCAGGAGATCAGGACCCTCCTTTGCTGTCACGATGGCAATGGCCCCCTCGTGCTCTTTGCGCCCGTGGTTGGGGGAGAACACCGCCACCACTTCGTTGTTGCTGCCGGGGATCGGCTTGGCGTCGATCATCAATGTCCCTGGGTGGAGGTTGCCGTAGTAGATCATCTGGCCCGTGCCGTCGGGGTTGGCCGTCCAGAGATGGTGGAACGCAACCCGGCTGCGGTCGACGTACTCCCAGCGCTCGTAGATCACCCGGCCGTCGGACAGAACCCAGGGCGTGTTGTCATGCTCGATGTTGCCGGATACCGGCTGGATGCCGCTGCCGTCACCGTCGCACGTGTACAGGATTGCCACCTGGGAATACCAGCATGGGACCCAACGATTGCCGCGGTCCGAGCAGAACATTATCCGGCCGTCGGGCAGGTACGTCGGTTCCATGTCGTTGTACGGTCCGCAGGTAAGCTGCGTGAAGCCGCCGCCGTCGACGTTTATTTCGCAAAGGTGAAAATAATCCGTGCCGCCCGGGCGGTAGGAGAAAAGAATTTTGCCCGCGTCGTAGTACACCTGGGGGTCGCGAATCGAGCCGGCCTGGTCGTCGAGCAGGACGCTAAGCGCGCCGGTGCGAACATTCAACCGGCACAAACGCCCCCGGGCGCCGTAGAGTTTTTTGCTCGGGTCTTGAGAGTAGTAGCCGAAGTTCTCATACCAGTGACTGCCGGCGCCGCCCTGGCGAGAGCTGAAGATGATTTCCTCGACGCCGATATCCGCAGGCCTCGCCTGGGCGCGGGTCGGTGAGATTGCCGCGAGAAACAGAACGATCATTACTCTGAGCAAGGTACGCATAAGGTACATCTTTTCATACGTTCGTTTGATCATACTAACATAATACTATAAAATGTGTGAAATGTTAATAGTCTATGTTGACCATTCTGAGAAGGAGAAACAATGCTCGGCAAAAAGCTCAAACAAGCTCACTTTTGCACAATCCTGACTCTCATCGTCTCGGTGTCGATTTGCGCTAAATTGCACGCGGCCCCGGATCGCGCAGGCCTCGCGAAAACCTACATCCCCAAATTCGAGAAGATACTCACAGAGAACATTGCCTGGTTCTGGTATTCCAAGAGTCTGGATCGCACCAACGGCGGCTACACGATCAACTTCGGTCCCGACGGCGGGCTTAAAGGCGAAGGGACAAAGATGATTGTGAGCCAGGCCCGCACAGTGTGGTTATTCAGCCGGCTGGCGAGGGCCGGCTACGGAGGCGACGAATACATCGAAGCCGCCGATCTCGGTTACCGCTTCCTGAAAGAAAAAATGTGGGATAGCAAAAATGGCGGCTTCTATTGGGAGGTCGATGCGACTGGCGACAAGAAGCTAAAGGCCCGAAAGCATCTTTATGGCCAGGCGTTTGCACTCTACGCTATGAGTGAGTTCTATCTGGCGTCCGGCAGAAAGGACGTCCTGGATTTCGCGGTACGGTTCTTCAATCTGCTTGAAGCCAAATCCCATGACAAAACCTATGGTGGCTACGTTGAATTCTTCAATGAAGACTGGACATCCGTGGCTGCCGGCGAAAGTTCCTACATGGGCGCCGAGCCGGACCTTAAACTGATGAACACTCATCTGCACCTGTTGGAGGCGATGACCACCTTCTATCGTGCGAGCAAACTTCCTCTGGCGCGCGTGCGTCTGCTGGAGTTGATCGACATCGAGAGCAACACGGTCGTACGAAAGAACATCGGCGCCTGCACGGACAAGTATGATCGCGACTGGACGCCGCGACTGGCCGGCGACTACGCAAGAGTTTCCTACGGCCACGACATCGAAAACGTCTGGTTGCTGATGGACGCCTGCGATGCAGCGGGAGTCTCGAACCATCCATTCGTTGATTTGTATCGCACCCTATTCGATTATTCGTTGAAGTACGGCTGCGACGACGCCAACGGCGGTTTCTATGACAGCGGCCCTTTCAATCAGCCTGCGGACAGGCGCAGCAAAATCTGGTGGGTCCAGACCGAGGCAATCGTCAGCGCTCTTTACATGAATCGCATGACGCAGGACTCCAAGTATCTGGCCATCTTCGAGAAGACGAGCGATTTTATCGAAAAGAATATGGTGGACTCCGACAGCGGCGAATGGCACGCTGAGATCACACCTGATGGAACCTCGCGAGGCGACAAGGCAAACGCCTGGAAGGCAGGTTACCACAACGGCCGGTCAATGATCGAGTGCCTGCAAATCCTCAAGCAATGGGAAGATTAAGACTTATCTTCGCTGCCGGTCCTGTCCTGCTTTTCTATCACAGAGGACTCGACAAACTTCCTGTGCGCTTTGCTGTCCTTTCTGCGTGGCCGGGTCGTCATGCTCTTCTTAGCGGCTGAACAGAGCAAATGGCAAATCAGCCCGGCAGCAAGGCCGGCACCCAAGAGCCTGACTAACTTTATGAAAATCACTTTTCCAGACCTTTCGCGCGTCTTACTGCAACGCGCTGTCACTTGCCGGTGTGACTTGGGTTTTCAGCATGTCGCCTTTGATTAATTCGAGCAGGCTGTTGTCGGTGCCCAGGATCAACCGGGTTTTCTCTCCGCCTAAATGTTTCTCGTACAATTCGAGAGTCTTGAAGAACTTGTAGAACTCGGGGTCTTTGCCGAATGCTTTGGCGTAGATATCGCTTGCCTTGGCATCGGCCTCGCCTTCAATCTCTTGTGCAGTCTTATAGGCTTCCGAGAGGATCGTTTTGACTTCCCGCTCCTTATCGCCCATGATTTTCTCGTATTCGCCCTCGCCTTCGGAGGTGTATTTCTTCGCGATCCTCGACCTTTCCTCGATCATTCTCGCTTCGACCTCGTCCTTGACATCCTGGACATAGATGAGCCCTTTGATCAAGACGCCGGAGCTGTGGATGCCTATGCCGTAAACCTCACAGGCCTTTCTCGCGGCTTCTGTGATCTCAGCGACAATCACGAGTCTGCCCTCGGTTACCGGGCTCACCTGGGTAGTCTCCCGCAGCTCTTCCTCGGCCACTCTCATCTGCCGGTTGTCCGTCCGGACTATCTCGATGAGGTCTCTCTTGGTTATGGAGTTTCTCATTCCAGGGTTGACGGTTTCGTCGAGCCTGCCGTGGGCCTGCTCTTCGATGCCGACCGATCGCAGGAATTGCAGCGGGTCTTTGATGTACCACCTCGCCGTACAGTCAACCAGGATGTATTTCTTGTCCTTGGTAGGGATCTGCTCGGGGTAGCCGTTCCATCGCAGCAATCTCCTCTCGAACCTGCGCACGCTCTGTATCAAAGGCACTTTGAAGTGCAATCCAGCACCCTCGGTGACGGCGATTCCCTCTTTCGCGTACTTGTCCCTTAGCTCGGTCAGCACCTGATCCTTGTCTCGACCTTCGATCGGATTGACGATCACCCTGACGGGCTTGCCGAACTGAGTCACAACCGCCTGCTCCGTCTGATCCACCACATACATCGAATCCGACAGTAAGATGAGCAGAACCACAAGGATCACTATTGTAATGATAAGACGAGTCATATTATTCCCTTTCCCTTGTACCGGCATGTCCCGGCTTGTTTCCAAAGCACTCAATCGGAACTCTTGTTGCCCACGAGATCGAGCTTCATCAGGATACCGCCTTCGGCGCCACCCTGCTCGATTATCCATTTCTCAGGTATCAGCGGCAGGACCTTGGACATTGTCTCAAGGTACATTCTCTGCCTGGTGATGTCGGGGGCCTTGATGTACTCGGTGTATATCTTTTCGAATTTGGCGATGTCACCCAGTGCCTCGTTAACCCTTTCGGCGGCGTAACCCTTAGCCGTCTCGATCGCCTTCTTTGCCTCGCCCTTTGATTTCGGCACCGCTTCGTTGTAGGTCTTCATCGCCTCGTTGATTCTCGTTTCCTTCTGCTGCAGGGCCTTGTTCACCTCGTTGAACGCCGGCCTGACCTTCTGGGGCGGATTCGACGATTGAAGCTTGACGGTGACGATATGAATTCCGGTCTCGTACTCGTCGAGCAGTTTTTGCAGAGCTTCTTTGGCCGAGACTTCGTATTCGATTCTTCCGATGGTTATCGCTTCGTCTACGCTGCCGTTGCCGATGAGCTGCCTCATCACCGCCTGGCTCGCATCCCTGATCGTCTGCCTCGGCTCGCGTATATTGAACAAATAGCTCCGGGCGTCCTTTATCAGGTATTGAACAATCCACTCGACGTCGGTTATGTTGAGATCCCCCGTGAGCATCACATATTCGCCTCGGAGTATCTCCTTGGCCCTCTCGGCCAGTTCAGACGTTGTGCTTCGTGAGACTCTTTCTCCGCTCTCGCTTATCAGCCTCATCAAATCCTCGGGGTTCGAGCGTCGGGCGTCGATTTCTTCGGCGCCCAGGTACCGCGTGTCCACGCCCGCCTTCAAGGTCCGAAAGCCAAATTCCTCTTTTTGCACTTTCTTGACCGGGACCGGGACTGCCTCCTCGATCCCCAAAGGCATCTTCAGGTGTATCCCCGGCTCCGTGGTCCGGTTGTAGCGTCCGAACCTCTGAACCACGCCCGCAGAGTCGGTGGGCACAGTGTAGACCGATGTCTTCAATCCGCCGACGACCGCGACAATAACCGCCGCTACTACAATCCACTTCCATCCCACCGTTGGGTAATTTATCCTGGGAGGTTGCTGCTGCATTCTGTTAAAAATATCTCGCAATTCCATAATTAGCCCCGTAACAAAATAAAGGTTGCAAAGTAACCAATCTCCATCATACGCCTGTCGGAATCAAAAGATCAAGAGAAATGTCCGCCCCGGGTCCGATTTTGGACGCCTTCTCACCGTTTTCTCTTGGAAATCCCGGGGACATAAGGTACACTCGGTGTCGGTACACAGCGAGTCCAGCTTCGTTTGGGTACGTGTACGGAACCGTGCGGCACCGTAGGGAGTGAATGATATGAAGAATGAGTCGAAGACAAAAGTCCGATACGTATTGTTTCTGCTGTTTATCATAAATACATCGCTTCTGCCGGTTCAGGTCAGTCGCGGCTCGCAAAGCCAAGCCGGCGCTGGACGGCTCTTTCGAGCGGGCGCTGCGGCGAGTAATATTACGCCACCGCTGGATAGGCCCATTATTGGCGGGTGGAACTCGCCGCCGGGCGAGCACGTGCACGATGAACTGTACGCCAGGTGCCTCGTGCTCGACGACGGCACGACCCGCCTGGCGTTTGTTATCTGCGATAATCTGGGCATCGGGCGCAGCGTCTATGACAAAGCCAGGCGGATCATCGGCGACAAGACCGGTATCGGGGCCGACCACATGATGATGGCTGCCACCCATACGCATTCTTCCATAAGCGCAAGGGGTGCCAATCGTCTCGCACCCGATGGGGAGCTTAGCGATTATCAGCAGTTTCTCGTCGGGCGCATCGCAGACGGCGTCCGCAGGGCTGTGAACAATCTGGAGCCGGCGCGAATCGGCTTCGGCGGCGCCGCCGAACCGGCCCAGGTCTTCAACCGGCGCTACTTTATGAAACCGGGTGTGCCGGTGCCGAATCCTTTTGGCGGGCGCGACAAGGTTGTCATGAATCCGGGCCGGGGCAATCCCAATATTCTCAAAGCGGCGGCGCCGACCGATCCGGAAATTGCATTTTTGTCGGTTCAGTCGGCGGACGGCCGCCCGATCGCACTTTTGGCCAACTACTCCCTTCACTACGTCGGCGGAGGCGAGCGGGGAGCGATTTCCGCCGACTACTTCGGGATGTTCTCCGACCGTATCCAGCAATTGTTGGGCGCCGATAGAATCGAGCCTCCGTTTGTCGGGATTCTTTCCAACGGGACCAGCGGTGACATCAACAACATCAACTGGCTCCAAAAGCCGCAGAGGAAATTCGCCCCGTATGAAAAGATGCGGCAGGTTGCCGACCTTGTGGCTGACGCCGTTCTCAAAGCGCACGGAAAGGTCGAGTTTCACGATTGGGTCAGGCTCGGCGCGATGCGCAATGAGCTGACTCTCGCGGTTCGCAAGCCCACCGCTGAGCAAATAGATTACGCCCGCAAAATCCTGGACAAGCCCGAGGACGCCAGGCCATATCACGAGCGCGAGAAGGTGTATGCACAACGTGTCCTCCAAATGCACGAGTCTCCGGATGAGGTCTCGGTGGTCTTGCAGGCATTTCGCATTGGCGAGCTGGGAATCTGCGCCATCCCGTTCGAGGTGTTTGTTGAGATAGGGCTCCAGATCAAGGCAAAGAGCCCGTTCGAGCGGACGTTCACGATCTCACACGCCAACGGCAGCTACGGCTATCTGCCGACAGTCGCCCAGCACAAACTCGGCGGCTACGAAACATGGCTCGGAACAAGCACCGTCGAAGTCGAGGCCGGGCCGAAGATAACCCGGACTCTGCTCGGCATGTTCGATCGCCTGAGGTGATTTCCGGGTTGGAGTCAGCGAAGGAAACGCCTGACGGCCTCATCCTCGTCCGTGGCTAGATGTTCGGATGAGCCCTGTTTATGTCGGCGACGTTGGTTTGGGGCGTGCCGACGAGATAGATTCGGTTCTTGCCGCTGCGCTTGGCTTCCAGCAACGCTTTGTCCGCCTGCTGAAAGAGTTCCTGAATTGTGTTGCCGTCGCGGGGGAAACTCGCCAGGCCGCCGCTTATGGTCAGAACGCCCTTGCCCTGAGGGCCAAGATCGCCGGACGTGGACAATTCGGCTGCTTCCAGTTCTCGCACGAGCCGCTTTGCAATGAAGATTGCCTGCCTGGGATGGTCGGCGCTCGCCGAGCGTCTCTCCATGCCGCTGACCGGTGGGCTTGCGGTTTCTCTCTGGGGGTCGTCCCAGAAGACGACGGCAAACTCGTCGCCGCCGATCCTGCCGACGACGTCGTGGGCCCGGCAGCATCGGTTCATCAAAACCGCGGCCTGCTTCAAGATCTCGTCGCCCGCGATATGGCCGTAGAGATCATTGTAGTGTTTGAAGTTGTCGATGTCGAAAACGAGCAATGTCACGCGCCCGTTTTCTTTGGCGGCGCGCTCGATGATCTGCCGCGAGAATTCCCAGATATATCTTCTGTTCTTCAATCCCGTCAAGTCGTCCTCGGTGGCCAGCCTTTCGAGGTGCCGTATTCTCATCTCCGTTGTGGCGTCAACGCCAAGGCAGGGGTCGGTGTTGGCCGCAGCGCCGGGGCGGCTAGCCATTACGGATTCGTACAGGCTGTCCGGCCGGACCGGACAAATCAGATAATCGTTTGCCAGAGCGGTGCCGTTGGCCACCGAGCCGAGAAGTTGTATTGCTATCGGCTCCTCGTACATCTGCGCCAGCAGAACGATCCTGGCGTCACAGGCGTTTCTCAATGCCCTCAGGGCACAACTCAACCGGCCCGGTATTCCGGACATAACGACGGTAATTGCCGCAAATTCGTTTGTTGCCGCCGTGCTGACCGCATCGGAAATGTTCGGGCAGATTTCACAGTGCCTTTCCGCGACGGTGTCGGCCTCCAAAAAGGCTTTGCTGGCATCGCCTACCAGCAGAATTTTGCGTCTGTCACGCCCATGCATAAAGTGTGGTCAGCTCCAACAACAAATTGAAATCACCCATTGCCACATCTATAGTCATCGTTCAGTTGATGGCGAGAAAAAAAAGGGCCTTCAGAGCACAAAGAAAATGCCTCCAGCCAATCCTTATGCTACCGCAAACGCCAAGAAAGTCAACTCAAATCCCGGCCGCGCACGATTGATGATCGAGAATTGGATAAGGCGTCGCCGGAAGCGTTATTTGGCTGGCAGGCCGTCCAGGTTTTTTTGGACTTGCCCGGCATAAAAGCTGTTCGGATACGACTCAATAAAGTCCTCAAGGGCTTTTCTTGCCTGGTTGAGATACTGTTGTTTACGTTCGCTGTTCGACTCATCCTGCTGGTGCCACATGCTGATCTTCAGAAGGCCCAGCTCGTACAGCGCCAGCATGCCGCCGTCGGTTTTGTCGTATTCCTTGCGCAGCTCGTCAAGCTTCTCGGCCCGAAGCTGTTCGTCGGCGACAAGTTTCGCCTGAGCCACAAGGATATTGTCGCGGAGCTTGTCTTCGGCTTCGGTCTGTTCGAGCAGCCCGTCGAGATGCTGGGCATAGTCCAGGGCATGCGGGTTGAGCATGACGAACTTTGCCAGGCGTTCGATTGATCCGGGCTCTTTGGCCCGGTTTTCCGGGCTAATAAGAAGCCGCAATTGATCCAATCTTCTTTGCAGCTCGCTGAGCTTGCGTGTTGTCATCGCTGAGTAGGCCGGCGCGCGAAACAGACCGAACAGTCCGCCGGACGGTGTTTGTTCGGCTTCGAGCAGTTTCGTTTGCACGGTGGCCAGCATACTCTGGGCCTCGGCAAGAAGCTCATCTGCGTCTTCGAATATGCCCCGGCCGGCCAGATACTTCGCCATTCGCCAGCGGGCCTCCAGCGATTCCGGGCTGGTGCCGAAATCCCGGCACAATTCCCACCAAATCTTTTTCGCCGTTTCATGCGGATGATCGCTGTTGAAATGCAGCAACTCCTTTTGTCCGAGCAGATGGGCGTCAGGACTGTATTCGGTCAGAATCGCCTTGTAGTAAAGTGCTATCGGCATCCGGCGACTGGTGGGGTGTTTTCTCGTAAACAGATCGTACTGTTCGAGCAGATTTTCTTTTCTATGTTTGTACGCAAGCTCCGGAGGGGCTGTGAACCAGCTCGGCCAGTTGTCGTTATTTGACTGCTTCTGGATTTCCGTTTTCAGTTCTGCGCGCCGTGCTATCTGGTCGGTTGGGTAGAACAACTTGTCCAGTAATTCCTTGGTGCCGGTGTCCTGCATTGTCTCGTCCAGCGCCTTGGTGATTCCGCGGTCGTGAAATGCGCTGACATTCTCCGGATTGTTCCTGGCGACGTAAAGATTGTAGTCCAGCTCGTCAAAACCGATTGCCTTCTCGAAAACGACTAGCGCGATCACGAGCGTAAGGGTCGTGAAGATCCATGTCAGGCCCGGTCGGTAACGCGTAAAGTGCCCGATGCCGAGAACGAAACCCGCTATAATCATCGCGTCAAGCCAGGCGCAAATCCAGGGCGCAAATGAAACTCCCCACTCGATAGGCTCCACACCCCTGGCGGGGCCGAAATATCCCCAGTACAGAAGCTGAGGCGCCGCGCACAGCGCTATCGCGATAAAGCGCGAGCGAAAACGAAGAGGCCGACAGGCTGCGGCGATGCAACTGACCAGCACGAAGATCGCAAAGGCGGGCAGATTGGCCAGGAAGAAGATCTGGAATATGAACAGGACACTGTAGCGAAAGCTCATCAGTTGCGATATCAACACCGGCACGATGGCCAAGACACCCATCAGCAGTCCCAGGACGAGGATCTGCCAGGGATATTCGGAAATGCTCACTCCGGTTGTGATAGACCGATCCAGACGCCAGAATGCCGGATTTGCCACGGTTTGAGCGTCGAACGACCAGAATGTGCCGGAGACGATTTTCGACCAGAAAACACAGCTCACGCCGAAAGCTGCGAGGGCAAGGAGCCAGCAGATTAGAACATTCTTGTGGCTGTAGTGCAGGGTCGGACCGACAGCCATAAAAGACTTCGAGACAACAATCGGCGCCTTTTCAGTCTCTTTTTCGTTCATAAGCTTTGCTCTCGATGCTTGAAACTCGATTCCCGACCTTCTTCTTTTAGGAGCATCGAGAATCGTGCGACGAGTATCGAGCTATGTTCCTTACACCGCTGCCGGCAAGTATACACGTTATGACAGGATTTGCAAGACTTTATTCAACTGATATCAGATCACAAGGGCGACGTCTGAAGTTTGCATTACTGTATTCTGTAGAGATGCACATCCCATGGCCCGAAGCTGTCCTTGAAGACGCCGTCCTGCGAGGTAATGATTCGATTTTCGCCGATGACTTCGACGGCTCTCTCGCCCCCGAGGCCCTGCAAGGTCAATGTCGCGATTGCTTTGTCGCCTCGCATCGCGACGGCGAAAACGTACGTCGCGCCGGCGTGCTTCTTGACCATGCTGGCGATGGGCACGGCGTTGTTGTCCGACGAGACTGCCGCCCCGCCGGCAATCGTTGGACTGTTAAGAACGGGTGCCAGCTCGGCAATCCGCTTGTTTACCGCTGTAACCGCCGAGAGCATGCCGGAATCGCTTAGAAGCGCCGATTCGTTGAATCTCGGCTCCCACTCGTGAACGAAGTAGATAAGGCCCATCGAGCCGTGAATGATGGACATCCACACCTCGCATCTGACCTCGTGGGGCGTGGCCTTTCTGTTTGGGTTGTGAATTCGAGTGCACTCGATGCAGTTCCAGACGGGTTTCTTGCCCTCGGTCCACTGCACCAGCCGCTCGACGCCTTTTGCGACGTACCACAGATTGCCCGCCACCTGCGGCTTGTCGTGTGCGGCGGGGTAGATATCGAACGAGGCAATATCGCAGCCCTTCACATATTGGGGGTAATCCTCGGGGTGGTTCGTACGAACGCCCCGGCCGTGCCAACCGTCCCAGGCCACGCCCTGACCGAGATTGAGAAGCACCGGCCGGGTGGGGTCGGCCTCTCGAATCCTGCGGTAACCGTCAACTATCTTCTCCGGCGCGATCGGCGGGCCGTAGCCTTTGCCCGGTCCCAGGGATTGGGCATTGTCCGGTTCGTCGCCGTGCATCCAGCCGATGATCGTTGGGTCATCGGCGTATTCAAGCCCGGCTTTGTTTTGATGGCAAATCACCTTCATGCCCGCCTCTTTGAGATCGGCAAGTTGCTGGGCGGTCGGGCCTCTCCAGAGCCCAACGTACGTGTTTATTCCGGCCTCCTTGTATCTGGCGGCCCTGGCCGGATTCTGCAGCCAGACGGAGATCGGAAAAAAGCCTTCATCGTCAGGCGGGCCGTTCTTCCACTTCGCATAATCGCCCGCCCGGGCGCCGGCGGTCAGTGCGGCAACGCAAACCAAAAGCACGATCATCAAGCTGCATCTGCGAGTCATGTTTCACTTCCTGCAAAATCCTTGTTCTTTCGAAAACAAGAGTCATTTCGTGTGTACGGCAGACTAACAGCCAAGCTTCAACAACGCAAGCCAAAGCCGGATTTCACATTCTTTTTACTTTCTTGCAGATTTTTCCAATTTTCCCATCTACACTTGCCCCCGACAAACTCTATGTATATAGAGAGCCAAAAATATGTCCGCAAACAGTGAGCGTGTTATGGCAACAAGAAGATTCTTCCTGATGGTGTTTTGTTTTAGCATCCTGGCAGATGCTGGTGTAGTTCTCGCTGATGGCAAAGTATTCATCTGGCGCAACAAGGATGCCGATATCTATCAGCCCACGCAGAAAGCCTATATCCGCTGGGACGGCGCCGAGGAAAAACTGCTGCTGCAAACAAAATATGAGGGCCCCGCCGAAGAGATGGTCTGGGTGGTCCCGGTCCCCTCCGAGCCAGAAGTCGAAAAGGGCGATCCCAACATCTTCGAGAGGCTCAGCAAAGAGACGATGCATCCGGACATTGCCTGTACGCACTTCTGGCGATTGTCTCGGGGAATCGCGCCTGCCGGCAACCTCGGGCCGCGGAAGGTGGAGAAGTGGCGAAAGCGCATCGGCGCCTATGATGTCGTGTTGTTGTCGCCTGTAGGTGCGGAAGACGTCATACGGTGGCTGAACTCCAACGAGTTCAGCGTGCCGGACGAGGCTGTTCCCATCCTCCGCGGGTATATCCGCGACCAGTGGTGGATGGTGGCAACGCGAATCCATCGAGACGCATTGACTGAGGTGACTCGAGAGAAGCTCGCCGAGGGTACCCTCCATCCGCTTGAATTTACATTCAAATCATCAAAATGCATCTACCCGCTCAAGTTGACATCACTTGCGGCCGGGCCTGTCGAAGAACTGATCTATGTCGAAGGCTCGATTCACTTCGAGCCTGCAACACTTCGGAGGGACTGGGAGATAGATATCTTTGGTGGACCGGCCTGGGAACTGCCTATCCAATCGCCTGAGGAGTACGAGGAGTATATGGAGGGCAAAAGGGACATCCAAACCCTCCAACCCGTCCGAACTAATAGACACCTTACAAAGCTCAGAAGGGTCTTCAAGCCACAGGACATGACGGAAGATATCATCTTTGCAAAGCTTGATTACGGCAAGCTCTGTTCAAGTGGAGTTCCTTTGCGAATCGGTCAGGCTGCGACCCAGTACGGCCGACATCGAGACGCCAACAGCGTTAGTTTGCTGCTAAAGTCGTTGTCGCCGGGATTACTTGCCAGGTTCAGGCCAAAGGCGAAAGACTACGAACCGCGTTTGGACCCTTCATCCGGTATTCTGTCCTGGCAGGCCATAAGCGAGCAAGAGGACAAGTGTGAGCACGTGCGAAGCTGTATCTGGGCGCTGGGTGAAATCATGCTGGAGCATGGCTTGAATCCCGAAGTAAAGCAAGCACTTCTGCGTTGTGCCAGGCATGATAGCGAACTTGTAAGATTGGAAGCATATGCCGCTCTGACAAAGCTGGATTGTAGGGAAATCGGGCCTATCCTCCTCAACCGATTCAGACAAATCTTCGAAGGCGATCTCACTCGTTTGGTGCCTGCTTCGCCGGACATATACAACAATGACAACAACATACTGGTCGAGGCGGCCGTTGTGGCTGAGTGCGTGGACGTATCGGGGACTGCACGGCAGAAGGATACATTTGTTGAGATGTTGTCGGACGTGATTTTGCGATTGCCTGTTGAGTCAAAAAGGTACGTGTTCTGGCATGGACCGAATACAAGTGTGCTGCCGTGGATTGTCTGGAGCGCCGCCGCCACGCGGGATCCGCGCCTTGTGAGACCCTTACGGGAATACCGTGCTGGGTTTCCCGAAGAAAATAGATACCAGATTGACGTTTTGTTGAGGGCCGAAGCAGCGTGTGGTTCACGTGATGCAATCTCGCCGCTGGTACGCCGGACTGTTAACGACCAGAGCAGTATCACCGACAAAATGGAAGCTTATGCCCGAGATCTTCATGAGTCGTTGCAGTCCTCGGATCGCAGTTCCCTTGTTGATAACTGGCGCGACAAAATACGCCAAAAGCTCGAGAGCCCCGGCAGAGACGACAAAGTCCTGGCACATGTGCATGACACGGTTATTCATACGGCACTGTCCGAGAACGAACTCGATGAGTGGTATGTTCTGTGTCTACTGGGTCGAATAGCTCAACCCCAGGATCAGGGCAGAGAAAGAATTCGCGTGATCTGGGCCAAGAAGAACAAACCCATGCGGCTGGCTGCCATACAGGTGTTGTGGGCCTGGAAAGATGTGGAGACTCTCCTTGAACTCCGCGAGCAATGCGATGAAGGCTACGTCAAAGATGAGATTCAACGCGCCCTGGATTCTCTTGGAGCATCCTGAGCGGGCCGCTTAACCCAACATCGCTTTGTCCAATATCAGTGCGCCGAGGCCACAGTATGTGGCCGTGGCGATGTCAAACTTCCCAAGACCTGAGATTGCTTACCCTTCGACTCCGCTCCGAGCCTGCCCTGAACGCAGTTGAAGGGGCTAAAGGCTACTTTCGCTCGCAATGACAGAGGGCATAATCCTTTGTGCAGGATAAGCTTAGACGGTGCCAGGGGGATCAGTCACAGCCGGACTGTCGCTTTTTCAGCTATAGGAAAATTTCTGAGATGAGGCTTGATCGACCGCAATATCAGCATTAGAATTCACGTCTTTACTTTGTAGCACGTCGGTAGAGAAGAATTACTGAGGCGAAAGGAGCACAACGATGCAAAAGCTGATCCCAATACTGATACGCTCGATTCCTGTCTTTTTGTTGTCCTGCTGTTTCTTATCATCCCACTCAGTCACTTACGGCCAGTCTCTGGGGACGATCACAGTCGAGGCGGGAGACTACACCAGAATCGATACCCCTGTGTCGCTCGATTTGAGTGGTATGCCGTTGGGCTTTCCGGCCGATAGGCTTCACTTGGTGGAAATCAAAGGTTCGCGACGGGTTGTGACCCGGGTGCAACTCGAAGCGGGCTCGCCGCCGAGATTGTGGTGGATACTTTCAGGCAGAACAGAAGCGGGAAGCACCCGTATATACGACCTTAAATCCGGCAGCCGTGGTGTGGACATAATGTACGGTGATGCTGCCGAGCTCCAAGTCGTAAAGAACGACTCCTTTTTGCAGATTCAGCAGGAGGATGGCAAGATTCTCAGGTACAATCATGCTGTCGTTCCGGCGCCGGCCGGGCAAAGCGCATTGTATAACCGCAGCGGGTTTATTCATCCGCTGTGGTCGCCGACGGGCTCGGTACTTACAAACATTCATCCCAAAGACCATTACCATCACTTGGGAATCTGGATGCCCTGGACGCATACCGAATTCGAAGGCAAGCCGGTTGATTTCTGGAATCTCGGCCAAGGACAGGGAACCGTTCGCTTCAAGAAGTTTGTCTCGATGACGGGCGGTTCGGTCTACGGCGGTTTCCAGGCAGAGCAGGAGCACGTTGCGCTCAAGACCGACGAGGGAGCAAAGGTTGTACTCAACGAGGTCTGGGATGTTCGTGTTTATAATATCGGTGGCCCCGGCAGCGGGTACTGGCTTTGGGATTTCGTATCGACCCAGAGATGCGTCGCCGAGAGCCCCCTGAAGTTGCTCGAGTATCGGTACGGCGGCTTCGGCTTCCGCGCTACAGCCGACTGGAAGGGCGAAACGGCCGCATATCTGACCAGCACGGGCAAGACCCGCAAGGACGGTCACGCCACCCGCGCCCGATGGTGCGACACCTCCGGCGTATCCGACGGAAAGTGGAAGGGAGTGACGTTCTTCAGCCATCCGGGCAACTTCCGCCACCCCGAGGCGATGCGTATCTGGCCCGAATTCGAGAAGGAGGTGTTCTTCAACTGGGCGCCGGTGCAGACGGGCGATTTCGAGATGAAGCCGGGCGCCGACCATGTTTTCCGCTATCGCCAGTACGTGCATGAGGGCAAAGTCGACGTCGAGAGAACCGAGCAGGTCTGGAACGACTATGCTCACCCGCCTGAGATTACCCTCGACGCCGCTCCACCGAAAAGTGTTGTTGTGCTGTTTGACGGCAGACACAACGACAAAGAGAAGGACTTTTCGCATTGGACGGCTGGTGATAACAAGAAGATAGGGTGGGACAGCGTCGATGGCGTGATGAAGATTGCGCCGAGGACCGGCAGCATTTGGACCAAGCGGAACTTCACTGATTTCAAGATGCATCTCGAGTTCAAGATCCCGCAAATGCCGCCGAATGTCAAGGGCCAGGGCCGGGGCAACAGCGGCGTCTACATCCAGCGTCGCTATGAGCTACAGATTCTTGACTCTTACGGGCTCCAACTCCAGAAGAACGACTGCGCGTCAATGTACAAGACCAAGGCGCCGGACAAGAACGTGTGCAAAATGCCGCAGCAGTGGCAAAGCTACGACATTATCTTCGGCGCGGCGAAGTTCGACGGCAACAAGAAAACAAAGAATGCTCGAATTACAGTCTGGCACAACGGGATTCTGGTTCACGACGACTTTGAGATTCCGAACAAGACCGGCGCCGGTCAAGAGGAAGGACCCGAGCCGGGACCGATTTTGCTCCAGGACCACGGCAACGAGGTGTCGTTTAGAAACATCTGGATTGTGCCTCTCTAAGAAAGGCCTGAAAGTGGAGGTATTGGGCCGCTAGGGCGACAGGGGACGACAATTTGCAGTTTGCGATTGATTGTCAATCGCGACCGGATATAATCTATGAATCGTTTTTTTCGGAGTTTTGGCAGAGAAAAACCTTGATGTAGTTGGGCGTAAGTTTCTCCATGGAAGGTAGTTGCAGCACTCGCGCTCACAAGTGAGGAAATCTCAGAGGAGATGGTCCCGGCTAGCCGGGATAGACGTTGTTTCGTTTGTAACGGCACATTTTGAATCGGAAATCGGAATTTAAGGAGAATATCAAATGGCAAGACCGGTTACATTATTCACGGGCCAGTGGGCGGACCTGCCGCTCGCAAAGCTGGCCAAGAAAGCGGCGGACTGGGGATACGATGGGTTGGAATTGGCGTGTTGGGGAGACCACTTCGAGGTGGACAAGGCCCTGAGCGACCGCAGCTACTGCAAGGCCAAGCGTGACCTGCTGAAGAAGCACGGCCTAAAAGTGTACGCGATCTCGACACATCTGGTTGGCCAGGCCGTGTGCGACAATATTGACGAGCGTCATAAGGCAATCCTGCCGGCGGATGTCTGGGGCGACGGTGAACCCGAGGGCGTCCGCAAACGTGCAGCCCAGAAGGTAATCGATGCCGCCAAGGCCGCGAGCAGGCTTGGCGTAGAAATCGTCAATGGTTTTACGGGAAGTTCCATCTGGCACATGGTCTACTCGTTTCCGCCGGCTTCACCCGATGCGATAGAGGCCGGCTACAAGGACTTTGCAAAGCGCTGGCGGCCTATCCTCGAAGCCTTCAAGGCCGAAGGCGTGAAGTTCGCTCTGGAAGTTCACCCGACGGAGATCGCGTTTGACATTGCCTCGGCCCAGCGCGCCATTAAAGCCATCAAGGGCCACAAGTCTTTTGGCTTCAACTACGACCCGAGCCACCTCGGCTACCAGGGCGTCGACTACGTCAAGTTCATCCGCACCTTCGGCGACCGCATTTTCCACGCTCACATGAAGGATGTCTGGTGGAATCACGGAGATGGCACAGTCGGTGTCTTCGGCGGTCATACCGAGTTTGCCGATCCGCGCCGCTACTGGGACTTCCGTTCGATCGGTCACGGCGACATCAACTTCGAGGAAATCATAGTCGCGCTCAACGACGTCGGCTACCAGGGGCCGCTGTCGGTCGAATGGGAAGACAGCCGGATGGACCGCGAGCACGGCGCAGCCGAGGCTGCCGCATTCTTCAAGAAGGCTGATTTCAAGCCTTCGGCTGTTGCTTTCGATGCGCAGTTCGACAAATAATCGAGATAAGACTCTTCGCAGGCTCGCGGGGCGTTGAATTTCGTCTGCGCGAGCCCGCAGATAACGGGAAGGTTTGGATCATGACAGGCAAGAACAATCTGAGCCGGCGACGGTTTCTCAGCAGGGCGGCCGGCACTGTGGCCGGGGCAGTGGCGTTGCCGTACTTCGTTCCGGCTTCGGTTTTCGCCGGGGCCGGTAGCGCGCCGAGCGAACGAATCACGCTGGGTTTCATAGGCGCGGGCAAGCAGAGCCAACATCTGATGAGGTCTTTCCTCAACTCGCCCGGCACGCACGTTGTTGCCGCCTGCGACGTTGACAAACTCAAGCTGGCGCGCGGCAAAAGAATCGTCGAAGACCACTATGCCGGCAAGAGCGGCGGATCGTACAAGGGCTGCGATACATACGGCGACTTCCGCGACGTGATCGCCCGAGACGATATCGATGCCGTCGTGATCTCGACCCCCGACCACTGGCATGCGATTACGGTCATCCAGTCCGCCCAGGCGGGCAAGGATATTTACTGCGAGAAACCACTTTCGCAGACCATCGAAGAGGCCAGGGCTATGGTCAACGCCGTCAGGCGTTACGGGCGCGTCTTTCAGACGGGAAGCATGCAACGCTCGGACTGGCATTTCCGCCTGGGGTGCGAGCTGGTTCTCAACGGCTATATCGGCGAGCTGAAGCACGTAACGGTAAGTGTCGGCGGACCGGCCGGAAATCCGCCTCTGCCGGCCCAGCCGGTGCCCGATTATCTCGACTGGGAGATGTGGCTCGGTCCGGCGCAGTGGAGGCCGTACAATGAGGATCTGTCTCCGCATCTGAGCCGGGACGTCTTTCCTAACTGGCGCAACAACAGCCGATTCGGCGGCGGCGGCATGACCGACTGGGGCGCGCATCACTTCGACATCGCCCAGTGGGGGATGGGTATGGACGAAAGCGGCCCGGTCGAAATCATCCCGCCCGACGGCAAGGACTATAAGGTGCTCACGCACAAGTACGCCAGCGGCGTGACGATGACGCGCGACAAGGCCGATGGCGTTCTGTTTACGGGCACTAAGGGCACGGTCGAGACAAACCGAGGGCGCCTGCGCACTAATCCCGAGTCTCTCAAGGACCAGAAGATCGGCCCGAACGAGACACATCTTTACGAGAGCAGGAACCATTACGTTGACTGGCTCGATGCTGTCCGCAAGCGAAGCAAGCCGATCTGCGACATAGAGGTTGGCTGCCGATCGGTATCCGTTTGCCATCTGGGCAACATTGCGTACAAACTGCAGCGACCGCTGAAGTGGGATCCCGTAGCCGAGGTGTTTGTCGGCGGCGACGATGCCAACCGTCTGCTCTCGCGGTCCATGCGCGGTCCGTGGCACATTTGAAATTTACTATTGTCCCTGCTTTCGCAGGGATGACAATGCTATTGATTATTGAGTCATGTGCAAGATTGAAGTCAGACACGTATTATTCGGGGTACATAAAGGAGAAAGGAATAAGAATGAATAAGAGATTGAAATTGCCATGTGTTGTACTGCTGGGGCTCTGGTGTTTGTCGCTGCTTACGAGTACTTTGCAGGCTCAGTCGCCGGAGAAGTTGCGAGACCTGAAGCCGGAGGAAGTGCGAAAGATAGAAGGAGCGCTGCCGGCCAAAGCGACGGTCAAGCCGGCCAAGCCGCGAAAGCTGCTGGTATTCTGGCGCTGCGAAGGTTTTTTCCACAAGTCCATACCTGTCGTTAACAAGGCGATGGAACTGATGGGTAAGACAACCGGCGCGTATGAGGTCGTGATTACCGACGACTATTCGGTCTTCACGAAGGAGAATCTCAGGCAGTTCGACGCCGTGTGCCTGAACAACACGACCGGGTTGAAGTTCGACCCGGCAACTACCCCGGACCGTTGCGAGGCCCTGATGGATTTCGTCAAGGGCGGCAAAGGCATTGTGGGCGTCCACGCGGCGACGGACAACTTCAAGACATGGCCCGCCGGCGAAGAAATGATGGGCGGCAAGTTTACCGGCCACCCCTGGGGCGGCGGCGGAACCTGGGCGATCAAGATCGACGAGCCGGGCCATCCGCTGATGGCGTCGTTCAAGGGCAAAGGCTTCAAGATAAATGATGAGATCTACCGCACGGACCCGCCGCTCTATTCGAGAGATAAGCAGCTTGTGCTGATGAGTCTGGATATGAGCGACCCGGCCACCGCCGGAGCCAAAGGAGTCAAACCGAGCGATGCCGACACCGGCATCAGTTGGGTCAAGACGGTGGGAAAAGGTCGCATATTCTATTGCTCGCTTGGCCACAACGACCACATCCTCTGGAATCCGGCGGTGTTGCAGCATTATCTTGACGGAATTCAGTTCGCATTCGGCGACTACAAAGTTGATACGAGGCCAAAGCCTCTCGCAAGTTCAGGAAAGGGATCAGACATGGAGCCAAAACTGCAGGAACTATTGAACAAGATAAAGGCGTACGATTGGGGTCAAAGCCGCCTGGCGCTGACCGAGCTGAGCGAGATCATCAAGAAAGCTCACGGCGACAAGGCCGAGCTGGCGAAGATCGAGAAGGCTCTGCTGGGTGTGCTCGCCTCGGACGCCAAGCAGGCGGGCAAGCAGTATGTCTGCCGCGAGCTGAGCATAATAGGCACCGAGCAGTCCGTGCCGGTGCTGGCTGGCATGTTGGCTGGTGAAGAGACCTCGGATATGGCGCGATATGCGCTGGAGCGCATCCCGGGTACAGCCGTCGATGACGCCCTGCGAGGTTCACTGCGCAAGGCAAAGGGCAATCCCAAGATCGGCATCGTCAATTCTCTGGGCCAGCGCGGCGATACGAAAGCCGTCCGGCCTCTGGCCAGGCTGGTTACAGGAAAGAACGAGGCGCTTGCCACCGCCGCCGCCGCCGCTCTTGGCCGGATTGCGAGTCCCGCGGCCACCAAGGCCCTGGCCGCAGCCAAGGACAAGACAGAAGGCAAGGTGCAGTTGGTGGTGCTCGATGCTTATCTGAAGTGCGCCGACAAGATGGTAGCCGACGGCAAGAAGGCCGAAGCTCTGGCCATCTACAAGGAGCTCGGCACAGCAAGCATGCCCAAGCCAATTCGCACGGCAGCGGTGACGGGCATGATCAACGCCGCCAAGAACTAAGAATCGAATATGAAGATCAAACGTACGATTTGCGGCGCATTAGCGCTGGTGCTCTTGTGCTTCTGCGGCCTCGGCCGGGCGCAGGATGACGCCGTGAAGATGGTTCTCGATATTCTCAAGAGCGGCGATCAGGACATGCAGGCCGTGGCGATCTCGATGGTCAAAGATATGCCCGGCGCCGAGGTGACCAAAGCCCTGGCGGTCGAGCTGCCCAAGCTCTCGCCGACCAGCCAGGTGCAGCTTCTCTCGGCGCTCGGCGACCGTGGCGACGCTGCGGCCCGGCCCGCAGTTGTCACCGCCGCAAAGTCGCAAGATCAGTCCGTGCGGATCGCCGCTCTGCGGGCCCTGGGCCAACTGGGTGACGATACGAATGTTGTCCTGTTGGCGCAGGCGGCTGCCGGCGCCAGAGGCGCCGAGCAAAAAGCCGCGCGTGACAGCCTGTGCAGGCTCCGAGGTCCCAAGGTCGATCAGGTAATCCTGGACGAAATCCCCAAGGCCGAGGCCGCTGTGAAAGTCGAACTGATTAGCGGCGTAGGCCAGCGCAATATAAGCACAGGCGTAGCGCCTCTATTGAAAACGGCAAAGGATGCCGACCGCAAGGTTCGAACCGAGTCCTTCAGGGTTCTGAAGGTCGTTGCCGGGCCCGAACATCTGCCGACATTGGTCAAGCTCCTGATAGAAGCCCGGAGTTCATCCGACCGCAGCGAATGCCAGAAGACAGTCGCGGCTGTCGCTCACAAGATCGAGGACAAGAACAACCAGGCGCACGCCGTGCTGGCTGCGCTGGCTGCGGCAAAGCAGATACAGAGCCGATGCTCTTTGCTCGAGGTTCTCGGCAAGATAGGCGACAACAAGGCGCTGCCCGTTCTGATCGCTGCGCTGGAAGAAACGGACGCCGAAATACAGACCGCCGCGATTCGGTCGCTGGCCGAATGGCCGACACCTGAACCGCTGGGCGATCTGCTGAAGGTGGCGGGCAGTTCGCAGAACAAACTGCACCGGGTTCTCGCCCTGCGCGGATTTGTCCGCCTGCTCGCCCTTGAAAGCAAACGGCCCGCCGAAAAGACGATTGAGATGTACAAGAAGGCGATGAGCCTGGCGCCGGATGCCGGCGAGAAGAGAAGGGTGCTCTCGGGACTGGCTGGCGCCAAATCCCCCGGCGCGCTGGAGATGGCAAAGGCCTACCTCCAGGACCAGACGTTGTCCGGAGAGGCGGAATTTGCCGCAGTCAAAATCGCCGAGGGCATTCAGGTGGACTTTCCCGACCTGGCGAAGGATACGCTGAACAAGATCATCCAGCAGACAAAGAACGATACGCTGCGCGACCAGGCGCAGGAAGTTTTGGATAAAATGGAATAGCTGTAATTTTCGATTGCCGAATTTCGATTTGCGATTTTCAAATCGCAGTTCAAAATGTCTCGGCTCGGTCGCAAATAATGATCATGTATAGGAGAAGAAGTTATGGTTTCACGAGGCGAACACAGTGGCATCATTTATCATTTTTTCAAAAGCGGCCGTAAGGTTACAATCCTTATCCTGGCTCTGACGTTTCCTCTGCTGCTGTCTTCGTGCGGCGGCCTGATGAAGGTCGACCCGGTCGTTGAAACGGGAAAAGCAATCGGCAGCGCCGATCCTTTCATGGGGGACTGGAAGGGTAGATGGCAATTGGATGACGGAACCGACACCGGCCCGCTGGTGGCGCAGGTGATTGCGTTGGGCAAGGGAAAATACCGCGCCGTTTTCCTCGACGAGTTTGACACGCGCGCCGAGCCTCGAGCCGTGCTCAATGACGAGGTTGAAGACCAGAACGCCAGCTTCACCGGACAGGCCGATTCTGAGGGCGGTTATCTTGACCTCAAGGGACAAGTCGAAGGCGACAATTTCGCCGGCAGTTTCCAAGGCGGGGATTTCTCCGGCAAGTTCGAGTTGAGCAGGACTGTTCGCGTTTCACCTACGCTGGGAGCAGAACCTCCGGCAGGGGCGGTTGTGCTGTTCAACGGCAAGAACTTCAAGCAATGGAAACACACGCCGTCGAAGAAGAATCCGACCGGCGGCCCCGTGCAATGGATCCGCAAGAAGGGCGGTGTGATGGAAGTCAAGCCAGGTACCGGCTCGATCATGACGAAGAAGAAGTTCACCGACTTCAAGCTGCATATCGAGTTTCGGCTGCCGTTCATGCCCGAAAAACGGGGTCAGGCTCGCGCCAACAGCGGAGTATACCTACAGGGGCGATACGAAGTGCAGGTACTCGACAGTTACGGCCTCGAGGGCAGGGACAACGAGTGCGGCGGCATCTACAAGGTCGGCCCTCCTCTTGTGAACATGTGCGCACCGCCGGCGCAGTGGCAGACTTACGATATCACCTTCGGCGCTCCGAAGGCGGGTAAGCCCGCGCGGGCCACAGTCGTCCACAACGGAGTAACAATACACGACGAAATCGAGCTGCCCGGGCCAACCGGCGGCGCGCTGGACAGCAACGTCAACGAACCGGGCGGCATATACCTTCAGGACCACAGCAATCCAATGCAGTTCCGCAACATCTGGCTGGTTGAATTGTAGAGTGTGGGTTTGTCATATCCCTGATATGATTTTAGAAAACGATCACTTACATTAGAGGATTGCGATTATGAAAGATCAGAAGAAGACAACTCAGAAGTCGAATATTTCTCGACGAGATTTCATGGGCGGCGCCGCTGCGGCGATGGCGTTTACGATTGTGCCCGGTCACGTGCTGGCTCAGCCGCCGAGCGAAAAGCTCAACGTGGCCGCTATTGGCGCCGGTGGTATGGGCGCCGGCAATACCCGCGCGTGTGCGTCCGCCGGCGCGAACATTGTTGCGTTGTGCGACGTGGACTGGGCAAAAGCGGATGAGAGTTTCAAGAGATTCCCCAAGGCCAAGAAATACAAAGACTTCCGTAAGATGCTGGATAACGAAAAGAGCATCGAGGCGGTGATTGTCGCTACTCCCGACCATTTCCATACCGTCGCTGCTATGGCGGCGATGAGACGCCGCAAGCACGTTTACGTTCAGAAACCGCTGACGCGCCTCGTATCGGAGGCCCGTGCCCTGACCGAAGCGGCGCGCAAGTACAAGGTCGTCACGCAGATGGGCAACCAGGGCCACTCCGGCGGCGGCGTCCGCGACATTTGCGAATGGATCTGGGCCGGCGTGATCGGAGAGGTCCGCGAGGTTCACGCCCGGACCAACCGCCCCGTCTGGCCGCAGGGCATCGGCCGGCCGGAAGAGGTGCATGATATCCCCGGCACACTCGACTGGGACCTCTGGCTCGGCCCGGCGCAGGAGCGTCCCTACAACAGGATATACATGCCTTTTAATTGGCGCGGCTGGTGGGATTTCGGCGGCGGTGCTCTCGCCGACATGGCCTGCCACGTACTCGACCCGGTCTTCTGGGCGCTCAAGCTCAAATATCCGACAAGCGTCGAGGCAAGCTGCACTCCGGTCAACAAAGAGACCTTCCCGCTGGCCTCGATAGTCCACTACGAATATCCTGCCCGCGAAGGTATGCCGGCAGTGAAGGTGCACTGGTATGACGGCGGACTCAAGCCTGAGCGGCCGAGGGAGCTGGAGCCGGGACGCCCGATCAATCAGGAATCGAGCAACGTGCTTTTCATCGGCAGCAAGGGTGTTCTGCGCTGCGGCGAATATGGCGGAAGCCCGCAACTGATTCCGTATGATCGCATGCGTGAGTTCTCCAAGAACAAACCGCCGCAGACGCTCAAGAGGATCACGACCAGCCACGAGGGCAACTGGATGGAGGCCTGCAAGACGGGCGGCCAGGCCACCTCTCACTTCGACTATTCCGGGCCTTTCACCGAGATGGTTACCATGGGCAACCTGGCGATCCGTCCAGAGAACGTCGGCAAGAAACTCCTGTGGGACGGCGAGAACATGCGCGTCACCAACGACGAGAAGGCCAACGATTATGTGCAGATGCACTATCGTGACGGCTGGTCGCTTGAAATGTAACATGCAAAGATCGTAACACTTTAGCCGTGTGCGGCAAAAGTGTTGGTTCCGGGTTAGAAGGTTCACGGTTCATGGTTGCTGGCTGGTAAAAATAGTTTTTTCGATCAACTGTGAACCTGGAACCGTGAACCCTGATATTTGATTTTCCTGGTAGGGGTGTTCTCATGAGAGATCGAGAGCAAGCAGGCGTCACGCGCGGCGCAAGGTTGTCGCGGCGTAATTTCGTGGCTGCGACGGCAGCCGCGGCGGCGTTTACGATTGTTGGGCGCGATGTTCTCGGCGGGCCCGGTCATGTCCCGCCGAGCGAGAAGCTCAACATAGCCGGTATCGGTGTGGGCGGCCGAGGGGCCGGCGACCTCGACGCGGTCGGCAGCGAGAACATTGTCGCTCTGTGCGACGTCGACCAGAGACAAGCCGCCGCTACGTTCAAGCGGTTCCCGCGCGCCGCCAGGTACAAAGATTTCCGCCGGATGCTGGACAGGGAGGACAAGAACATCGACGCCGTTATCGTCGCAACGCCGGATCATGTTCATGCTGTTGCGTCTATGGCGGCGATCAAGCGCGGCAAGCATGTGTACTGTGAAAAGCCGCTGGCCCATTCGATCTACGAGGTCCGCAGGCTAACCGAGGCGGCAAGGCAGGCTGGGGTGGCAACGCAATTGGGCAACCAGGGCCAGGCCTCCGAGGAAACGCGTCTGGTGTGTGAGTTCATCGCCGACAATGCGATCGGTGCGGTCCGCGAGGTCCACTCCTGGTCCAACAGGCCGATCTCGCCACGCGGAATTGACCGACCCAAGGATACTCACCCGGTGCCCGAAGGTCTCGACTGGGATCTCTGGCTCGGTCCGGCGCCGAAGCGTCCGTACCATCCGTGCTATCTGCCGTTCACGTGGCGGGGCTGGTGGGATTTCGGAACAGGCGTCCTTGGCGACATCGGCTGTCATCAGATGGCGCCGATTTTTCGGGCCCTGAAGCTTGGGTACCCTACGAGTGTCGAGGCATGTTCCAGCGGAGTCAATTCCGAAACCGCTCCTCTGGCGTCGATGGTCCGCTATGACTTTCCGGCCCGTTCCGGGATGCCGCCGCTGAAGCTGACCTGGTACGACGGCGGGTTGATGCCCCCCAGGCCTGAGGAGCTACCGAACGGTTTGCGTTTCGGCAACGCCGACGACAATCTCTGTATCGGCGAGACGGGCAAGATGTTAGGTCACAGGCTGTTGCCCGAAGCGCTGAGCAAAGAGTACGGCAAGCCGCCGAGGATTCTGCCGAGATCGCCGGGCCATCACAGAGAGTGGATCGACGCCTGCAAGGGCGG
>JADHXR010000050.1 GCA_016782865.1 Phycisphaerae bacterium | reverse complement strand
TGCTCAGACCTGTGTTGCTCAAGCTCAGCCACGTCAGGTTCGTCAAATCCTCCAGATCCGCGGTGCTCCCCAGCGGGTTGTTATTCAAGTCCAGACCGGTCAGATTCGTCAGGCCGGCCAGTGCCCCGATGCTGCTCAGACCTGTGTTGCTCAAGCTCAGCCACGTCAGGTTCGTCAAATCCTCCAGATCCGCGATGTCGCCCAGTGGATTGTTGCCCAAGTCCAGACCGGTCAGATTCGTCAGGCCGGCCACTGCCCCGATGCTGCTTAGACCTGTGTTGTTCAAGCTCAGCCACGTCAGGTTCGTCAAACTCAACAGGTCCGAGAGGTCCGTAATCTGATTGCCCCCCAAGTCCAGCCGCGTCAAGCTCGTCAGACCCGCCAACACCGAGATATCGCTGATCAGGTTGTTGTGCAGGTTCAGTTCTGTCAAAACAGTAAGTGCCGACAAGTCTGGGATAGCGCTGATCTGATTGCCCCACAGATTAAGCCATTGAAGATTAGTCAGTCCTGCCACCGGAGTCATATCACCGATCTGATTTCCTCCCATGTCGAGGTACGTAAGAACTGTCAGATCCGCCAGCGTGCTTATATTGACGATCTGATTGTTGTGCAGGTACAAACCTGTCAGACTCGTCAATCCCGATAGTCCGGAGATAGCGCTGATCTGATTGTTTTGCAGGTTCAGGTCTGTTAAGACAGTAAGTGCTGATAAGTCTGGGATAGCGGTGATCTGATTGCCCCACAGACTGAGCCATTGAAGATTAGTCAGTCCTGCCAACGGAGTCATATCACTGATCTGATTTCCTCCCAGGTCCAGAGACTGAAGATTGACCAATGAAGATAGCGGCCCGATAGCGCTGATTTGGTTGCCCGTGATGTGAAGCTCCGTCAGAGTGGTCAATCCCGACAAAGGCCCGACGTCGGTGACTTGATTACCGCCCAACCTGAGATAGGTGAGGCTGCTAAATCCGGATAAAGGTCCGATTTCGGCGATCAGATTATCCGCGAGTTCCAGATGGTGCATGTTCGTGAGGCCACCCAACGTGGATATGCTACTGATCTGGTTTTCACTTAATGCCAGGTACGTCAGATTCGTCAGTCCCCCTAACGGACTGAGGTCGCTGATCTGATTCCTGTACAGGCTCAGAGAACTCAGATTCGTCGCATACTCCAAGCCGGTAAGGTTCGTGATTCCGAGGCTACTGGCATTCAGTGAGCTCAGTCCCAGCATGTCAGTGGTTGTTGGATCGACTACTCCTAACGCTGCTTCTACTGCAGTTTTGAGATTCGCATCTGCAAAGTTGACATAATTGCCGTTGGTCACACCCGGACTTGGCAGATGCTGGTCAAAGGTACTTGTGTTACGCTGAGTTCCTCCGTCCGGGATCCTTGCATTGGAGTGATTTTCCCGGTTACCTGCACCGTCTTCATTGACTTGGGGCTGTCCACCATTAAGTAATACAAGCAATCCAGTGTCATCTGCTTGACCTGTGTCGTAAACAAAAGCATCCAACAAGTTGTCTGTGGTAACAGGTGTCCCATTGGGGAAGTTTGTTTCATCGCCCGCATAAAGGGCTACAGCATCAGCACCATTTTGAATTGTATCGTCTGGGAAAACCAAATCGACATTCGTTACACCAGCATTGCCCAATACAAAATAACCATTCGGATTGGTTGAGTACCCATCCAGATCAATGGAATCATATGATGCATCATCATCGCCATTAAAGAGTACAAGGACAAGACCATCCAAAGAGGTATTACCCGCACCACCATCATACAACTCAATGAATTCGGCGGTATCCGTGCCAGTTGTATCAGAATCGACTTCGTTGATTGTGATGCCAAGAAGCCCATCAAATTCGGTAAATTGGTGTATGGAATTAGGCAATTCCGTTTCAATCACCCCTGTCTTTTCTTCGAGTACCCAATCCCCATTTAAGTCTATATTTCCTGTAGGATTAATAGAAGCGGCCACATCTGCCTCGGTGAGTTCTGCGATCCGATCGAGCAGATCACTGCCCGACTCGCCTTGGGCGATGGAGCAGCCATAAAAAAGGATATCCCCGTCTTGGGTTAGAGCATCCCCCCAGGTTTGAATCTTTTCCGCATAGAAATCGAGTGAAGTTGCATTCAGTTCAACCGATCCAATCTGCACCTGACCCGGGGAGCCATGCGATATGATATGGATGGCAGAAACGTCCTGATAATTGGAAAGAATGTCGGAAATTTGCTGAATACCGTCTGATTCGGCACTTAAGACCTCAACCACGACGCCGAGATTATCCGCGTTTTTGAGCTGAAAATCGTCTTTGAGGGCGGAATCAATAAGTACAATCTGACTCCTGAAAGCTGCTTCAGCTTGAGCCGGAGGCCCCCTGATCTCAATAGATGTGGCATATTCAATGCTAAGATCAGCATCATCTGTATAAGTTGGCATACTGCCGTCCTCAACTGGCACGGCAGGACTATGCGTTGCCGGTTCTCCGACCGCTATCTGAAGGGCCTCTGTCGCACTGGCTTCATCCAGTACCGATGGATCGCCATCATCGGCGACATTGCTCTGCTCAACAGACAGGGCAAAAATCGGCTGGAGAAGGTCTGTCCCATCCGGGCAGGATGGACCGACTTGCTGGTTGATTTCTCGCTGTGTGTCTGGCTGTCGCTCTATATGCTCGGAGGGCTCCAGCAACTCCGCATGCTGGACTACTTGTGGCATCGTGTCAAGAAAGGGATCGGGAGCAGCAGCACTAAGTAGGCCGTCCCCGGAAAGCAGAATGCGTGGTTCGAGCCTCTCAAATAGCGTGGGATTAAACGGCGCGAAATCCGTGCTCAATGAAGCCTTGCGACCTTTTATGTGATTAGATACTCCCAACGCCCTACCTCCTGCACTAAGAGTACTGCACAAACGACAACGACAACGACACAACAAAAAACGTCCTTGAAGCTCACGGAAATGGCCTTTCCTTGGCCGAACAACACAACAGCACTTATTATGGGACAAAACGAAGCCGCGTCAAGAAAAAAAATAAAAAGAAGAGAAAAAAGTGACTGGCCAGTTACAAGTGTGTTGATTTCTTGCTTCTGCTCGGACTCAAAGCACCCCAGAAAACACGTCTTTCAGTGTGAAGAATGCGGTTTCTGACAGACCCATGCGTCCGTATTGCGGCAGATACGTATTTTTGCTGCCTTGACACTTTTTCACACTCCGAGAATAGACATGGAGTACAGATTCGTTGAGTTTTTAGAAAAAGCACGATGTGCATTCCCTGCTTGCCGATCTGCAAGGTAATCGAAATCACACGCGATCGATCGCTGAGAAACTCGCGAAAATCCCCAGCCAGATCGGAGACCAGAGTCCTTAGAACAGGGTGTCGCAATCAGCTCTCAGATGCCTCATTTCCTTAGAGGGTGTTTCAAAAGTTGATCGTCGGCCCGAGCCCGAGCGAGAAGGCCCAGGGCACGAAGGCCGAAGCAGGCGATATTGGTCCTTATCGTCGATGCAGGCCGACAAAGCCATGGGGCTTTGCAGCCGGGCGAAGCCAGAGCTACTTTTGAGACACCCTCTTTAGCCACGTGTCCGATTTGGATTTGCTGTAGCCTAAGAAAACGGAGGCCTTGTCGTGATTGTCAAACGCCTTGCAGGCCCTGCGCTTGTGCATGTTTGCGTAACAGTAAACACAGCCGTGGGGGCATGTGTCGTAAGCGCCGATGTCGGAGCTTTCCGTGCAGCCACATTCTTCACGCGTTGGTTTCTCCTTGTACTTCAGGCCATCCGGGAAGAACAAGCTTTCAGTGATATCGCCGTCGATGCAGTGGGCCTTTTCGATGCTGCCTTCGTTTGTCAAATAGTCGCCGCAGCATGAGAACATCCTGATGCCGTGGCGTTTTGCGATAGCCGCCAGCTCATTCGCCAATTCGATCTTGAAATCCTCGCTGCAATTGGTGATTCTCACGCCTGCTGTTCTTTCAAGCTCTTCGAAGTTGCGTTTGACCTTGCTGTAATTTGTCACGAAGCTGATATAGCATCGTTCGACCAGGCCTTCCAGTTCTGACGCAAGCTCTTCAAAAGTTCTGACGTAGAAGTCACGGCCACAGATGTTGGAAATAATGATCGGGTCGAAGCGCCAATTTATGTGCTGCCGAGAATATGTCCTGCTCAACTCCTTCAGGGCTTCAACCGCTGCACGCTTGTCCACATTATTCTCAAAGACCTCGGGTAGAGTGGTTACGGTGTAGTTGAAATAGAACTTGTAGCCCAGACTGTCGATAACTTTCAGTTTCTCGATAAAGGGGGCAAAGTTCTTGGACCAGAACACAAAACAGGCAACATCTTCGGGCTTTAGCGATACGATGTATTTGCGCCCGCCGAAAGGATTGGCCACACCGGCGAAGCCTTCTTCGAGCCTGCGCATAAACCAATCACCGTAGAATGCAGGTATATCGGTTCTGCGCGATACTGAGACAATTCTTTTCATAGCAAAACACTATCGTGTAGATGATTAGAACGCAATCCCCCTGTTCGTTTCAAGAGAGTTTTGGCGGACTTGACGCATGGGTGGGATGGCGTTAGACTTCTTTGACTATTTAGAGGTGCCCTTAAGTGTAAGGATCGCCATTTTGAAAACGTCAACTCGTAATGCCGAAAGGAGAAACTATGGTTAGCAAGATTGTTTCGAGGAAAGTGCTCTGTCTCTTGGTCTTTGTTGTTACGTTAGGATGGGGAATCTGCCATGGAGCGGTGGACGTTGTTACCGAGCCTTATCTGCTGGATACCGGGCTTATCTCTCGCTCGATTTCATTCGAGAATCCCACTGGCGCACCGGGTGAGGGCGGCAAGGCGGCCAGCCGACTCGGGGCCACTCGCAAAGGCGCTCCGTCGATAAGCCTGAAGGTCGGGCAGGAAGTGCAGCTTTGCGACATCAAAGGTCCGGGGACCATCCGGCATATATGGATGACCACCAGTAGAGACCCGCTAAATCTCAGGAGCCTGGTGTTGCGCGCCTGGTGGGACGGCCAGGATCATCCGAGCATTGAATCCCCAATATGCGATTTCATGGGTTTTGCGCACGGCAAGGTGATGCCCTATCACTCCGCGGCGCATTCATTAGGCCAGAATGCCGGCATGAATATCTGGCTGCCCATGCCGTTCACCAAACGTGCAAGGATCACGCTGACCAACGAGGGCGCCAAAGACGTGCCGTTGTATTACCAGATCGACTACACGATTGCCGATAACCATCCTGATGACGTGGGCCGGCTGCACGTACTGTTTTGCAGGGAGAATCCGACGACTCTCAAGAGGGACCTTGTCATGCTACCAACGCGAAAGAACAAGGGCCGGTTCATCGGCGCGGTCCTCGGCATTCGCAACCTCACCCCCCGACAATGGTGGGGCGAAGGTGAGATAAAGATCTTCATGGACGGCGACAGGGAATTGCCCACGATCTGCGGCACCGGAAGCGAGGATTACGTGGGCCTGTCCTACGGCATGCAGCAAACGCCTTACCTCTATAATGGTTGCAGCCTGAACGAGAACAGCTTCGTCTCGATGTACCGCTGGCATCTTCCCGATCCGATTTTCTGGCGGAAGGAATGCCGGATCACGATCCAGCAGATCGCGTGGAAGAGCGGCCTGGCCGAGACCCAGGACGACTGGTCGTGCGCAACGTTCTGGTATGAGCCCGTGCCCAGCGCAGCGCTGCCTCAGACGCCGGATGTCACTATGAGAACGGCAAACATCTGGCCGGATCAGACAGGCGAGATCAAGCTCTTTAACGGCAAGGATCTGACCGCCTGGGAGACCAGCGGTGATGCCAAGTGGGTCGTCGAAAACGGTTTTCTCGTGGGAACTCAGGGCGATGACAACGCCCCGGGCGATTTGTTCACGAAGGAAACATACAAGGATTTCGTGGCAACGGTCACCTACCGGACCGAGTGGCCCTGCAACAGCGGCCTGTGGTTCCGTTACCAGTCGCCGAAGACGGCGTATCAGGCCGACGTCCTCGAATACAAGAATCCTGTGGCCTGGTCCGGCACGCTTTATTGTCCCGGCAAGATGTTCCTGGCAATAAACGAGGACAAGACAATTGTCAATCGAGACGACTGGAACACGATCATAGTGCGAGCCAATGGCGACCACATCCAGGTATGGCTAAATGGCCACAAGACCGCCGACGTACACGACGATAGTGCTGACTTCGGCAAGATCGGCTTTCAGGTCCATCCGGGGGCGCAGTTCGGGCCGATGAAGATTGTCGTGCGCGAATTGACGCTGAGGCCGCTTTGAGAGAACCGCCAGACCAGCCGGCCGGTTGTAACGATTGATTCTGCACCTTGTCATTCCCGCACCTGCTTTCGCAGGTGTAAACTTGACCCCGCGAAAGCGGGGAGCAGGAATCCAGAAGCGCATACATATTGGATTCCTGCTTTCGCGGCAATGACATCCGTTATTTGAACCATGACAGACCGCCAGTTCGCTCAGGCTGAGGATTCCGCCTCGTCCTGGATGTAGTTCTTGACAGGATATCGCCTGGCTATCGGGATGAACAGGACCGCCGTAACGAGCATTGCTATCGTGAAGAACCAGTAGTAGTCGGCCCCGGCGAGTCTGGTAGAGCCGTCGGCGTTCTGAATGTTGGCGTTGACAATCGCTGTGAAGGCGTTGCCCAGTGACACCGAGAGCATGTAAACCGCCATGATGAAGGATTTCATCTTCTTCGGGGCCTGCGTGTAGGAGAACTCGAGGCAGGTTATCGAGACCATGATCTCGGCGGCCGTGAGAATCAAATAGGCGAAGAATTGCCATCCGACGGACGGTTTGTATCCAAGGGCGGCAACGTTGGGCCAAACCTCGCCGGCGGTTGCTTCGGACTCGGAAGGCATGGCCTGATCGGTTTGAACCCAGGCCTCGGCGATTTTCACTCGCTTGGCGCCGTAATTTGACTTGACCTGTATCATTATGTGTGTGGCTTGTATAGAGTCAAAATCCTGAAGATTGACGCTTGAGACATTTTGTTCGGCCCGGTCTAAAGTGTAGTCGCCAAGATGGGTCCAGCCCGCATCGACGGCATATTGATTGGCGTCGGCGACATCTTCTTTCTCCTCGTCACTCAGTTCGAACAGAGGTGTGGGCAACAATTTGTCCGAAAAATCGCCCGCAAAAACTGAAATATCTTTCGGGCTGTAGGACCGGTCATCGAGACAGATCGTATCTGCGCCATGTTCGGTCATGGCCGCCTTCGCCACGTCCCGCGCTGCCTGCGCCGCGGCGGACCTTCGCTGCGGTTTCGAGGCTTTCTTGCTCGCCTGTTTTGCCGCCCTTTTCGCTTCGCGCGCGGCGGCCTTCATCCGATTCACCTTCTGCTGCAATACGTCAATGTCACTCTTCGGAGCCCCAGCTTCCCTCTGTCGCTTGATCTGGCCGAGCGTCTCCAGCGCAAGGTTGTCGAGCACGGAGATGATTTCCCTGTAGCTCAATGTAGTTGAGGGGCTGATTTCCACTGAGCTGACATTCCATGCCTTTCGCTCGCGCAGGCGGATGACGATTTCTGCGGGAGTTTCCGCCGAAGGTGCCTTGTCAGAGGACCAGCCCGAACCGTCGGTGAGGCCGTCAATCAGGCGCACCGGTTCGAGGCCGGCAATGGTTGAGCGGGAGGAGCACTTGAAGATGTCGCCGCCGTCTATTTGCCCTTCGACCCAGGCGGGAACAACGAACGACAGGACGCCAACAAACAAACCTATGCCTATCTTCCGCAAAGCGGTCAGTGGAAAGACCCTGTCAATGGCGGGGTAAATCACGTAGGAAAACAGAGGGATCAGCAACATTATCAACAGCGAATTGACGAACTGCACCTGTGCGGGCAGCCAGCCAATGCCGAGCCATTTCAGCTCCATCTTCTCAGCCTGAAGAACCCAGGCGGACTGCGACTGGTCGAAAAGCGCCCAGAACATGGCGACAAATACAAATATTATGCAGAGTTTGGCTATGGCTTTGATGCCTTCACCGCTAAACGTTTCTCTGACAAACTCGGCGCCTCCACGGGGAATGTGCACGAATTTGTACTTGCCCAGCCAGAACGCGATGGTTGCGAGGATCATGAAACCCGCCGGTACGGCAAAGCCAGCGCGAGGCCCGTATTCGTCCAGAATCCAGGGGCATAGCAACATTGATATGCAGGCGCCAAGGTTAACCGAGAAATAGAACCAGCTATACATCGGCGCCATGAGGCGATTGTTTGACTGTCCGAACTGATCGCCGACATTTGCCGAGACACACGGTTTGATGATCCCCGAGCCTACGGCAATCAGGAGCAGGCCCGCAAAAAGGCCGAGCCGGGTGATGTCGAAGACCATCGCGATAAAGCCGAAACAGTAGAGGGCCGAGAACCACAGGATCGTTCTGTACTTGGCCAGCCAGATATCGGCAAGCAGCGCCCCGATCAACGGCATGAAATAGACTGCGGATCTGAAGTAATGAAAGTACTCGAGGCTCTCGCTGTCGTTCATGACGTCGAGCACGCCGTCCGGGCCGACCAGATACCTGGTCATGAATATGATAAGAATCGAGGTCATGCCGTAGAAGCTGAAACGCTCGGCCGCTTCGTTGCCGAGAATGTACGGAATTCCAGCAGGCATTTCTTCCGATGGGAGCGGTGCGGTAAGGTATTTGCTTTTGGCCATAATGCCATATAGTATCTGTATTGCGATTTGAGTTCAAAGAAGAAATAGATGACTCAGAGAAATAATTGACGAGCGAATATGCCCGATCTCAGAAGCCGCTTGCTTTCGGCGATAGCAGGTGATAATATCCTTCGGGCAAAAAGGGCCATGATAACAAAATGGCAACAAGATATTTAAGGGAGTATGAAGCCATGAAAGATCTGTCGACTCTGGTTGTGACGCTAACGGTGAGTGTTGCTCTTCTCGGCTGCGGCCCTAATCAAAAGGAGAAACAGTTGCAGGAATTCATCACTACGCACGTGGAAAAAGTCAAGCCGATGAACAAAGAGACGAATCTTGCCTACTGGGACGCGGCTACCAGCGGTAAGGCCGAGGATTACGAGAAAGTCAGCGAATTGACGCTGAAGATTCGCCAGGTTTACAGCGATCCCGATGGTTTTGCCTTTCTCAAGGAACTGAAAGAATCCGGGCAGGCAAAGAAACCCATATTGGCTCGGCAATTGGATATGCTGCATAATGCGTATTTGGGCAATCAGATCGACCCCGAGTTATTGAAGGAAATTGTTGACTTGGGTACGGAAATCGAGAAGAACTTCAGCACTTTTCGCAGCACCATTGAGGGGGAAAAAGTCACCGACAACGAGATCAAGGAGATTTTGAAGGACCGGACCGATTCGGCCAAAAGAAAACAGGCATGGCTTGCCAGCAAGCAAGTGGGGCCGGTGGTCGGCGATGATATCATTCGGTTGGTCAAGCTGCGAAACCGGGCGGCACAGAAACTCGGCTTCGACAATTTCCACACTCTTTCGCTGGCTACCGCCGAGCAGGATGTCAAGGAGCTGGATCGGATTTTCGACGAGCTCTGCGAGTTGACCAATGAGCCTTTCGCAGCGCTGAAAGCCGATCTGGACCGCATATTGGCGGCCAAGTACGGCGTAACCGAGAACGAACTGATGCCCTGGCATTATCACGACCCGTTCTTCCAGGAAACGCCTATGGTATATGACCTGGACCTGGACGGCTACTACGAGGATAAAGACGTCAAGGAGTTGGCGACCGTTTTCTTTGCCGGCATTGGTTTACCTGTGGAGTCAATACTTGACGAGAGCGATTTGTACGAGCGCGAGGGCAAGAATCCGCATGCCTTCTGTACGGATATCGACCGCGAGGGTGACGTTCGCATTCTGTGCAACCTCAAGAACAATGAGGCCTGGATGGAGACGATTCTGCATGAGTTGGGTCACGCGGTTTATGACAAGTATCAGGACCCCGGGGTACCATACCTGCTCAGAGAACCGGCACACATTTTCGCGACCGAAGCTATTGCGATGTTCTTCGGCAGGCTTAGCCGCAGCGCCGCCTGGATGCAGCAAATGCTGGAGCTGTCGGACGAGCAGCGTGAGGAAATAGAGAAAGTTAGCGGCAAGTACGCGCAGCTCAAGCAGCTCATTTTCGCTCGATGGGCTATGGTGATGTATAATTTTGAGAAGCAGCTTTATGCGAATCCCGAGCAGGACCTGAATGCACTGTGGTGGCGGACGGTCGAGAAATACCAGTTCGTAAAAAAGCCGGCGGATCGCGATGAGCCCGACTGGGCGGCCAAGATTCATTTTGCCATCGCTCCATGCTATTACCACAACTATCTGTTGGGTGAACTGCTGGCCTCACAACTGCACAACCATCTTGTCCACGAAGTTCTGAAGCTCGAATCGGATGCCGATGTCAGTTACGTTAACCAGCGCAAGCTGGGAGATTTTATGACCAGAAAAGTTTTTCAAGCCGGGGCGGTCTACGAATGGAACGACATGATTGAACGTGCGACCGGCGAGCCGTTGAGGCCGAAGTACTTCGTCACGCAGTTCGTCGAGTGACATCTGCACCTTTTTGGACGGGCGCGAGCCTGGTACGGAGGGGCGGTATTTGCAGCCGGACATTCTTTGGGAGATAAGTATGAACAATAACGGCAACGCACCAAAGGAACTGACAGTCAGGGTCATTTTGTTCGGCGTATTGCTGGCGGTGATCTTGTCGGCGGCGAACGCCTACCTGGGACTCTTCGCCGGGATGACCGTCTCGGCGGCGATACCTGCCGCGGTGATCGCGCTGGGAATCATGCGATTCTTCCGGACAAGCACAATTCAGGAGTGCAATCTGATCGGTACGTGCGCCTCGGCGGGCGAGTCGCTTGCGGCCGGCGTTATCTTCACGCTGCCCGCCCTGCTGTTCATGGGAGCCTGGGATAAATTCGAATATCTCTGGGTGGCCATTATCGCCGGCTTCGGAGGTTTGCTGGGTGTGCTGTTTACCATCCCGCTGCGTCGCTCGCTGATCGTTGAAAGTGATCTGAAGTTTCCGGAAGGTGTCGCAACCGCCAAGGTCCTAGAGACCGGCCGAACGGACGCTTCGGGAATCTGGTACATCGTCAAGGCAGCGCTGGCGGGCGGACTGTTCAAGATCGGGGCCAATGCAATCGGCCTGTGGCCCGAGGTGATGCAAGGGGCCACGCGTCTCGGCGGCTCGATCGCCTATTTCGGCTCGAATCTCAGCCCTGCCCTCCTTTCTGTCGGTTATATCGTCGGTCTGAACATCGCCGTGCTGATCTTCATTGGCGGCGCCGCCAACTGGCTGCTAACGATCCCGATCGTCGCCGGGCTGAGCGAGTGGCCTGTCTACGCGGCTGATCACGAATTGGCCGGTCAGGTGATGGACGCACTGGAATACGCCAAGGAGCTGTGGTCGACCAAGACCCGCTATATCGGCGTCGGGGGAATGTTGGTGGGCGGCTTGTGGACTATATTCCATATGCGAAAGAACCTGCTGAGCGGCGTGACAAGCGGCCTTAAAGCCTACAAGCAGATCAAGGAGGGCCAGGGTGGAATTGATCGGACGGAAAGAGATATGCCGATGCAATGGATCATTTTCATGATCATAGGCTCGGTGATCCCACTTTGTTTGGTCTATCAGCATTTTGTGCAGGATATTCGCATCTCACTGGTCATGGCTTGTGTCATGCTGGTTACCGGCTTTCTCTTTTCTGCGGTGGCCGGCTACATGGCGGGCCTGGTGGGTTCATCCAATAACCCTATCTCCGGTGTCACGATCTCAACCGTATTGGTCTCAGCATTGATGTTGGTTCTCATGATGGGTAGGGCCGCGGAGGGCGGTCCGGTAGCCGCAGTTGTAATCGGTGCAGTGGTCTGCTGCGCCGCGGCCATCGCCGGGGACGTAATGCAGGACCTCAAGTGCGGACGGCTGGTCGGAACGACACCATGGAAACAGCAGGTGATGGAGATGGTGGGAACGGTTTCGGCAGCTCTGGTTATAGGACCGGTGCTGATGCTTCTGCACAACGCCTACGGTTTTGCCGGCATGGAAGGGGCCAGTGAGAAGGCCCTCTCCGCACCCCAGGCCAGCTTGATGGCCTCGGTGGCCAAAGGTGTGTTCGAGGGAGGCCTGCCGTGGGGTTACTTATTCGCCGGCATGGGTGTTGCAGTGCTGATAATTGCACTAGATCAGTACCTGCAAGCTAAGAAATGTCCGTTCCGAACGCCCGTCCTGGCGGTGGCTATCGGATTCTATCTGCCGTTCCAGCTATCGGTGCCGATCTTCATCGGAGGCCTGGTAAGCCTGGCAGTCAAGAGATATCACCGGCTGAGGCAGAGTGACACTCAGGAGGTCGAAGCATCCGACCGCAGAGGCCTTTTGATGGCGTCCGGCCTCATCACCGGCGAAGCCCTGATGGGTATCATCGTGGCCATCCCCATCGTTTTGTTGAAACAATTTGAAATCGACTTGCCGATCATCGAGCATTTCACCGGTGACATCATGCCCTTCGGCGGTGTGGTCGGTGTCGTGCTTTTGGCCTTCGTGACCCTCTGGCTCTATGTGACCACGGTCAGACGCAGACAGAACTAGGTTAAGAACAGAAATCGAAGCCGAGTTGCGCGGGTCCTATCCACCCGCTCGGACAGGAGAAAATAGGAAGATGGCGGACAAGATCGAAGCCTATGTTGAGGCAAACAAAGAACGCTTTATCGAAGAACTCAAAGAGCTGATGCGGATTCCCTCGGTCAGCGCTCAGCGCGAGCACGATAGTGACACTCAGGCCTGCGCCGAATGGCTGGTGGCTCATTTCCAGGCGTTGGGTCTGGAGGCCCGGCTGGTGGACAAAGGGGGCAAACCTATCGTACGTGCTCAGGCGAAAGGAAAGAGTTCACGGCGAGTGGTGATCTATGGTCACTACGACGTGCAACCCGAGGATCCAGCGGATCAGTGGAAGACTCCACCGTTTGAGCCGACGATCCGCGACGGCATTCTTTACGGCCGCGGATCAACGGACGACAAGGGACAGTCTTTCGCACATATCAAGGCGGTCGAGAGCCTGCTCAAGACCGAGGGCGAGCTGCCCTGTGAGGTCATATTCCTCCTGGAGGGCGAGGAGGAATGCGGCGGCGAGGCCCTGTCCCGCTATGTCCGGGAGGCACGGGAGGAATTGAAACCCGATGCGGTAATTATTTCGGACAGCACGATGTATGACGAGAACACCCCAGCGATCACCTACGGATTGCGCGGCATTCTGACGTCCGAGTTCACCGTAAAGGGCCCAGATCAGGATGTCCACTCGGGGGCGTACGGCGGCGCCATTGCCAACCCCGCCATGGTCCTGGCCCAAATTCTGTCGGCGTGCGTGGACCCGGACGGGAAGATCCTCGTACCGCATTTCTACGACGATGTGGCGCCTCTGGAGAAATGGGAATCCGAGAGCATCGAGAAGCTCGGATTTGACGACCAAGCATTTGTCGGAGAGTTGAACGTTCCACACCCGCACGGGGAGGCCGGACACTGCACATTGGAACGAATCTGGACCCGGCCCACCTTCGAGATCAATGGTATTTTCGGCGGATACACAGCAGGCGGCTCCAAGACCATCGTTCCGGCGTCCGCGACGGCCAAGATCAGCATTCGATTGGTCCCGCATCAGGATCCGGAACGAATCCGCGACTTGATCGTTGAGCATCTCAGGTCGGTCTGCCCGGATACGGTTCGGCTCGAGATTGCGGATTTTGCGACCAGCCCGCCCGTGCTGTTCGACGTGAACGATCCGACCTTCCAGGCCGCCCAGGAGGCCTTGCGCCGGGGATTCGGCAGTGACCCGGTGTTTATTCGCTGCGGCGGCTCCATCCCGGTAGTCAGCACGTTCGTCGAGCAATTGGGCTGCCCGGTCATTCTCATGGGACTCGGTCTGGACAGCGATGCACCGCATGGCCCGAACGAACACTTTAGCCTCGAGAGCTTCATCCGCGGCACGAAAGCCTCGGTGCATCTGCTGCGCACGATCTGAGCAGTCCGTGCCCTGCTGTTCGCCTCGGGCCCTATAACGGGCGAAGCCCTGACGGGCATCCTCCTTGCGATCCCCATCGTGCTCCTCAAACAATACGAAGTCGACCTGCCGATCATCAGGCACTTCTGGGGCAAGACGATGCCCTTGGGCGGCTGGCTCGGCGCGGTGCTGCTGCTCGGCGTGGCGTACTGGCTGTATCAAACAGCCCGCGGAAACGGAGATAACGCCGGTGTCGAGCGCTGAAATTGGCTTTGTTTTCCTCCGAGTTCAGAGGAGGTTTATTTTCATAAGCATCCTTTACAAAAGAGTTTACATCCTTTTCGGCTGCTGAAAATTGGCTTTGTTTTTTCAAATCGAGTTCTCTCAATCGCGCTCTACGATATACGCAATACGAGATTGGCTCCGTTAGACTGCGCTCAGAGCCTGCCCTGAGCAAAACCGAACGGGACAAGCTTGTTTTTTCAACTTCTATTAACCGCCGAGACCGCTTCAGACCGCTGAGGTTGCGAAATTGACTTCGACATTCGACATTCCTTGTTCGATATTCGATATTCCACTGCCGTTTGCCTCCTTTTTGCCTTTTTCCCTATCCGCTCTACGCTCTACGCTCTACGCTATACGCTATACGCTATACGCTATACGCTATCTTCTTTCGCGCGCAAAAGACGCGCCTCTATAATTAGAGCAACATGCACGTTTTGAACGAAATTCTACAAAATTGTAGACAGTATTTTCGTCGTAAGTTCTTATGCTGGAATAGATAAAGAAATTTTCAAACTTTTATATTTTTACCCCGAGGTACCCGCACTTTTGAACGAAGAATACTCGATTCTTGGGACCATACCATAGCCGGAATTGACCGCAGATTAACACCGATTAACGCGGATTCTCAACAATCACGAAGAAAACCAATAGTCAATAATCAATGTCTCAAGGCCCCCACAAAATCTGCATAAATCCTGTCTGAAACGCTTTTCAAACACCTCGCAGCCGAAGTTTGGCCTGAGTGCAGTCGAATGAGCCAGATCGCCACAAGAGCCCAAGAATTCAGAGCCCCTGAAAAGGGAAATATGCATGGTGGCCCCCGAAAGGCTCCAGATGATACTTATAGTCCGTAGACATATAGTCATAACAACGTTGCAATAGCTGCATGGTCGATGTTCCCGAAGAAGAACTCAAGGCAGCATTTGGCAAGAGGCTCAGAAGTCTCAGGAAATCGAAGGGGTTTTCCCAAGAGACTCTCGCGCACGCCTGCGGGCTAGACCGAACCTACGTAGGTGGGGTCGAAAGAGGGGAGCGCAATATAAGTCTCATCAACATACATCGAATCGCAACGGCCCTCGGCATTGGTCCAGATGAACTAGTGAAATGACTGAGCAATATCTAATAGCGCTCCTAGAACGCCTACGAGTTCTCCGAGAACAAGTAGGCGTCAGCGCCAGCGAACTCGAGGAGCGTCTGATTCTGGGGCCGGGGTGGATAACGCGTTTCGAACGGGCAGAGACGATCCCCAGCCTGGAAATGCTACTGGCGATAGCTGGGGAAATGGGCTTCGGAATGGAGGAGTTGTTTTCAAATCTTCCTGACGCGGCCCAGAATCCAAAGGTAGAAAGGCATATTTATGTGGAAAAGGCTGGGAGCGATGTCACTGTTAGATTCAGGTACGCTAGTTACGACGCCAAATATACGCTTTCCAATAGCACGGTTGACGAATTCGAGCACGTCGTCAAGACATTGCGTGATGGCCTTTCTCGCCTGTCCAGTGCAGACACGCGCTTAGGTCAAGCTTTGAAGACAGACTCCGTCACAAGAGCTTTTCTCGAAGCTGTGAAGACTTGGCCAACTGCCAATCCTTCAGATATTTGGTGGTTTCTGATATACAGGGCCTACTGCGATCCCTTTAATCATCCCGCACAATTTGCTCGACTGGATTTGACCCAGAGTTGGAAGCGAACCGGGGGATGGGCGTTAGAAGAGATATTGGTTCGCCATTATTCTCCGTTCCTGAAGAAGAAAGGCATCGCTCTCTTCATCCCCGATGGTGCGAAGAAGCAAGAGATTGTCAATGCCATTGATGTTGGCGATAGAATTGAAGCCGACAAAATTGACGTGGTTCTGTCTGGGTGCAAGGCCGGAAGAAAGAGTATATTCTTTGGTGTAGTGCACGTAAAATCGAGTTTTGCTGAAAGGAGGACAGACGACGTGCCGATGAGTACTGCTCTCTCCAGTTCTGGTTATACGTCACCACTCTGGACAATGGACTGCAAGAGCACACCTGCAGACGAACCTTTGAACAGGGGTGAACTCGGGGAGGTCGGTGGGAGAAGAAGTGCAAAGAGAAGAGACATCGAGGATGAGGGCTACTTCACAGGATGCTTTTCATATAATCAGAACACAGTGCCAAGTCCCAGCATACTACCGGCAGAAAGAAGAATTTATGTTTGCGATTTTAGAAACCCAGATGATTGTTTCACAAGATTTGTCGTGGCGCGATGGAAAGACTTCCGCCCAGCCTGAACAGTGGAACATCTTCTGTCTCTATTCTCCTTATGCGTTCGTTTGAGGCTGTTACTTGATCTCTGTCGATCTCAAAGCCAATGAATGAGCAGCCCAAGCGCACGGCTGCAATGCCTGTAGTTCCTGATCCGGAGAAAGGGTCAAAAATAATCACGTCTGACCCCAGTTGCCCATAGGCTTCGATACACCGGACAGGTAACTCTTCCGGAAATCTCGAATAATGTGCTAAGCCATCTATTTTTTCATTGGGAAATTCCCAGATAGTCCCGACTGGCGGTGAAACGCGAAAAGCGTGTCTCTCGTTTCTAGTCAGAAGGTAAACTGGCTCGTGCCTGCGATGAGGCCGCCGGCACCGACCCTCCGGCATAGGGTTCTTCTTCCGCCAGATGACTTCGCCCCTTAACAGATAACCCCGCTCACATAGGTTGACTACAAGCCGATAAGGCAGCCCCAAAAGATTGCCGTACCTTAACCAGCCGGTCGTCTTATCGATGAACGCCTTTCTTTTTGCTCTCGGTTTCACATAAGCTGAATTGTCTTCGCCCAGTCCGCTCTTGTCAGGACCTAACGAACTGTATTCGGAGTCCTTGCGCCTCCAGTTCACTGGCGTGTCGTATGCATCGCCGATATTGATCCAGACCAACCCTTCCTTCTTCAATTTTGGCAGGAAACTCGCAAAGGTTTCGGTCAGTGATCGGAGATAGTCTCGCGGATCCTCTTCTGTCCCACTACCATTTGAAGTCCGTTGCCCCCAATAGGGGGGGCTGGTTACTAACACATCGATGCTCTCGTCTGGCAACTGTGGAATAAGATCCCGGCAGTCTCCGTTTGCCACGGCATTCAGTTCAAAAGGACCTAACGAATTACACAATTTCGCACCTCCACACGATAGGATTAGTCATCATGTGCCTGTCGCCACAAAAGAGCAGAAGAGATAGATCAAAAACACGTCCTCTCATTACGAATCCAAACATAACAAAATACATCACTTCTTATTGGAAATTTAGTCTATCGGGAATTAGATGTCAATGTTCTTGTGTGGTTGGCTTTAGCGTTTCTCAAAAAGAGCCTGAGTGCTAATCCGGGTAATCCGGGGGCACCTTACCTATTTTTCCTTCTCATTGAGGTTCTTTCGTTTTTTCCTTCGGCTACCCCTCGAATCCGATCAGAGACATCGTGTTCGAGCGCGCCTCAGAGTGTCTGTTTCAATCGGCAAACTTTGTGGTGGGTCTCGACGAATTGTTCCTGGGCTTTGTCGAGATAGGCATTGACCTCGTCGATATATCCATCCACCGAGGCCGACCAGACACGGTTCAGATACCGTTCGCCCGCCGCAAACGAAGTCATCACGTCGGCGTAAGCGTTCAGGCTATGTGTGTGTGCGATGCTCTGGCGGGCCTCGACAAACGTGTTCAAATCGTCGGCAAAAAGCTCGTCGATCCGGTGGTGAACATCATAGGTATTGATCGAGGCCTTCTCGGCGTTGAGACCGGTCATGTTCTTGACAATTCGATCGAGGCTGGCTTCGACTGACTGCATATTGGAGGCGAGTTTTCCTTCCTGCCGGCTTTGCCGCCTGTCACTGATCCGCGCAAATGCGACGCCCGCGGCGCCGAGGACAAAGGCAAGAGCAAAGTGGTCCCAGCGGATTTGCTCTTTGTCCACAACCGCCGTGAGAGCTCCGGCAAGGAAGCCAAGGATTATCATCAGGTATCCGAGTTTTTTCATCATGATTTCTTCCTATCCGCCCATTGCGCCGGCGATAATAAAGTACAAAGCGAAGCCGACACCGACGAGGGCTTCTCCGACGATCAGACCGGCCGCCACGGGGATCCCCACATCTTCGCTGAACCTGGGGCCCTTTATCCGGTCTAAGAGCATCCGGATCGCCATTCCGATGCTGTAGGTCAGTACAATGCTAAACGGCAGATAAAAGCCGAGGCCGACCAGGATGCCAAGTCCGCCGATACCGCTTGCACTGAGCAAGGCGCCGAGACCGGCACCGGCGATGTACTTTTCAAGCGGCACGTCTCCGCCCAGGATTCCCTTTATCGTGCTGGCAAGCGCCTGGCCCTGAGGCGCTGGTAGCCGGTCGCTGCCCAGGCCGTAGGCCTTGTGAAGCACAAAAATAAGACAGATGATTACGACAGGTCCCAGCCAGGTAGCAAGGAATTGCCCTATTTGCTGCTTCCTCGGTGAGGCGCCCACCAGATACCCAGTCTTGAGGTCAAGCATCAGGTCGCACGCCTGGGCCATTGCGACACATGCGGCGGCCCCAACCATGACCGAGGCGATCGTGGCCGCAGAGTCGGGCAATCCGCTGCAAATAACAATCAGGATAGTGACCGCGATTAGTGTCATTCCACTGAGCGGCGACCAGTTGGTCCGGCCAATGCACTCGGAAAGGATCACACCGGCAACCCATATCCAGAGTGTGCCGAGCAGAGCCATCAGAGCCCCGCGGAGCAGACCCATGTCCTCGACGGAGGTAACGGCAATCACAAACAGCAGAATAGTCGCTCCGGCGATTGCAATGTAGAGCAGGCGAATCGGCATTTCGTCCTTCGAGACGGCCGTCTTCATCTTCGCAGCGCTTTGCATACTGCGAACGGCGCTGACAATCAGCGGCAGCGCCAGCACAATGCCGGTCAGGGCCCCGCCAATCAGCATGCCGATACCGGCCGGCCTGAACAAGGTCAATCGCAAATACCCCGGCATGCTCATCTCGAGTTGCCCAAGGGCCTCAGCCGAAGGCAGCAGTTCCATCCCGGCCAGACAAGGAGCCAGAATCCAGTAGCAGACGAAACCTCCGATGACAAAGGAGAAGCCGCCTCTGCCAGAAATGAAGCCGACACCGACAGTCATCAGGGAGATATACCAGATGCCGTTCATGTATTCCGGCATCCCTATCGACCCGCCGAGGTTCCAGTTCTCGAAAGCGGAGATTCCTTTTATCTGCGCCATGTACTGGCTGAAGAAGTAAACGACACCGCTCAATGTCAGGCCGGACAGCAGCAACATGGCTTTGTGGACCCCGGCGCCGGGGGATTTTAGAATCGTTGCAACGGCGACACCGCCCGGATAGGCGAGCCGCTCGTAGTCGATCATCTGCTTGCGGAGCGGGATGATAAACGCGATACCGAGGATACCGCCGGCGATGCACGAGAAGACCATCAGAACGGCGTTGAATTCGGTTTCACCCAGAATGAACAGGGCCGGCACCGTAAACATCATGCCGGCCGAGGCGCCGTTGACCGAGCTTGCGATGGTCTGGTTAATGTTGTTCTCGACGATGCTGCTGCGACGCATGATGCCTCGAAGGATCCCGAATCCCAGGATCGCAGCCACCTCCGAGCCTTCGATGGAAAAACCCAGGACCAGGCTGGCGTAGCCGATGCTCAGTGCGATGAGAATTCCCAATCCGTAGCCCACGAGAACCGCCGTCAGCGTCAGTTCCGGGTAAGGTCCCCGGCGGATGATCCTTTCTCCGGCATCTCCACTGGTTGCCACTATTGACTCTCCTTATCAGTGCCAGACTTTTGCAAAGGCCTTCTCTGCGCTCGCAGGTATTCCTGCGAGGGTCTACTCGAATGAAATAATTGATGTCACCTTGTAATCGGATATCTTTTCGGCTCCGCGCAGGGCCGCGAGTTCTATAAGAAATACGATGCCGGCGACTCGTCCTCCTATTCTTTCGATGAGCTTACAGGCCGCGGCCATTGTCCCGCCGGTCGCCAGCAGATCGTCGACCATCAAGACCTTCGCCCCGCTCTCGATCGCGTCGAGGTGGACTTCCAAGCAGTCGGTTCCGTACTCCAAATCGTAGGTAATGCTCTCGGTTTGCGCCGGCAGTTTGCCCTTCTTTCGAATGGGCACAAAACCGGCTCCGAGTCTTTCGGCGACCACCGAGCCAAAGATGAATCCTCTGGCCTCCACGGCAGCGACATATTCGATGCCCGCCTCAGTAAAAGCGGCCGATAGCGCATCGACCGCCGCCGCAAATGCCTTCGGATCCGCCAGTAACGGCGTGATGTCGCGAAAGAGAATCCCATCTTTGGGCCAGTCGGGTACCTCGCGGATGAATCTCCGCAGGTCAATTCCTTTGCCTGTCATGTATATGTCCTTAATAGCGTACAGCGTGTAGCGGATAGCGGATAGTCACCGGGCGATAGACTAAACGCTAAACGCCATACGCTATACGCTATGACTGGACGAAATGCAAGTCTTTATTGATATGTTGTAAGGACCGTGCACGAAATAGATTCCCGAATTTGGGGGCCAAGTGTATGGGAGATTTGGCTGTGACGATTGAGTGGAACCGGAAGCGTAGCTGTTCTACGTTGAGGATTCCACGAATGAGGAACAGCCAAAGATGCCGTGCAATTGGGCGACAAAACGGGAAGTTATTTTGTGCATGGTCCTGGGTGTTATTCTCCGTTCATGCACTCGTACAGCTTCGTGAGCGCGTCACGCCGGAGCTGGCGGATCCTCTCTCGCGTGAGCCCCATCTTCTTGCCGATCTCCTTGAGTGACATCGGCGTTTCGCCGGCGAGGCCGTAGTGCGACCTCAGGATATCCGCCTCCCGCGGGTCGATTTCGTCGAGCAATCTAAGGGCTTTTGCTTTCTCTTCACTGGCCGCCAATTCATCTTCCGGCTTGCCAATGTTTCGATCCTCCAGGATCGCCTCGAGCATTTGATCTTCATCAACATCCTCACCGCCGTAAGTCTCGCCGGCAGAGCTGATGACGTCAACAACACGGTGTATGACTTTTGCCTTGCGCAAGGACAACTGCATGGTGTCGGCCATTTCTTCGACGCCTGGCATTCTGCCGAGCGTGCTTTCCAGTTCGGACGTAATATGCCGCCACTGGTTTATCAGCGCAACCATGTAAGTCGGAATGTGCACGGGCTGAACATTTTCCAGCATCGCACGTTTGATGCCTTGTTTTATCCACCATGCCGCGTACGTGCTGAAGCGAACGCCGCGCTCGGGATCGAAGTAATCGACGGCCCTTATCAGGCCCAGGTTGCCCTCTTCGATCAGATCGCCGAGACTCATCCCACGGTCGCCGTATTTCTTGGCGATATTGACGACCAGTCTGAGATTGCTTCGCACCAGTTGTTCCCTGGCGCACTGGTCGTTTTCATGGACGATCAACCTGCCCAATTCCTGTTCCTGCTGCCTTGTCAGCAGGGATGCTTCGTCGATCTCTTTGAGGTATTCTTTTATAGTGACATCGAATGCCATAGCTTACTCCCGCCCGGGCGGCAAGCCTCTCGGCTCCCGTCATAAGGGCACATTGGGTATTAACCTCATCTCATTCTTTATGGGACAATGGCCTCCGTGCTGGAAACAGCTCCACCAGAAGTATCGGTTAGATAGCCCAGCGGGTTTACCGGGATCGTTGGAAAATTTCCCCCTCGCGTGTCGCAGTCTTTCTTGCGCGATCGCCTATAACATTGTGCCTGCCAACGTCAACTCTGTCTGCGAATGCCTGGCAGAGCCCTGTTTGTTGTTGTCGAAGTTGACCAAGAACGACCTGCCGCCACTGTGGACAATAGTCTCCTCCATGGAATTAGTAAATGAGTGAATTGGCGGAATGCGGAGGGAATGTCGAATACTGAATAACGAATGTCCAATTATGAAGTGACAGCACGACATACACAGTACGACATACTAGCCCGAATTTCTCACAGCCCTCCGCCTGCAATCGCGTATCTCACGCCATCTCCTGGACTTGTCTTGATCGCCGACTTCGACGTATTTCAATACGCCTTCACCCGGCTCACTGCGACAAGTCCAGGATCTGTCACAATCTACGCGATTTCGCTACGAAGTTTGTGAGAAATCCGGGCTAGAGGCGATATACGAAACTAAAAAGCCTCGGGGAGGATTTTTGTTGCGGCGTTGCGGAGGTAGGCTGAGATTTGCCTTTCGGAGTTCATGCTGAGGACTTTTCTGGCGACTTTGTTGCAGTCTTGAAGTCTTACCGAGCGGACGATCTGTTTTATCTCCGGGATCATCGGCGACGAAAGCGACAGGGTCCTGACCCCCATGCCCAGCAGAAGCATGACGCACTCGGGCTCGGAGGCCATCTCGCCGCAAATGCTCAGCGGTATCTGCGCTTTGTGCGCATCCTGGGTGACGGTCCGGATGAGCCTGAGCACGGCGGGGTCGGCTGAGGAATACAGCATCGAGACCAGCTCGTTGCCTCTGTCGACGGCTAAGGTATATTGGGTAAGGTCGTTCGTTCCGATGCTGAAAAAATCACAGTCCATGGCGAGCGAGTAAGCGGTCAGGGCCGCCGAGGGGGTTTCGATCATGATGCCCACCGGCAAGTCCCTGTTGTACGGGACCGATTCCTCGTCGAGGTCTTCCATGACATCGCGCAGGATCATCTTCGCCTGCATCAGCTCGTGGAGATTCGTGATCAGCGGAAACATGATTCTGACGTTGCCCAGAACCGAAACGCGCAGGATGGCGCGCAACTGCGTTTTGAACATCGTAAGATTTTGCAGGCAGAACCTGATGGACCGCAGTCCTAGGAACGGGTTCGGCTCGCGCACGAAACGCTTGCTCTGGGTATGCTTGTCGGCCCCGAGATCCACTGTTCTTATTACTATAGGCTTGCCGGCGAGGCCCCGAACAGTCTGGGCATAAGCGTTATAATGGTCTTGCTCTGTAGGCTCGGTCTCGGTGTTGAGATATAGAAACTCGGTGCGGTAAAGCCCGATGCCTTCGCCTCCTTTTTGCAGAACAACGTCGGCCTCATCCGGGAACTCGATGTTGCCCAATAGAGTGATTTTCGTGCCGTCGCGGGTAATGGCGGGCTCTTGTCGCATCGCATCGAGCCTGTGCTCGAGTTCTACGAATTCCTTCGAATACTGCTCGTACTGGCGGAGCGTTTCGCCATCCGGATTCACGATGACGATGCCGCGATTGCCGTCGACGATGATGGTGTCACCGCCGTTGACGTATGCGGTGAGGTCTTCGAGGGCGACGACAGCCGGGATGGCCAATGAGCGGGCGACTATCGCGGCGTGACTGGTCCGTCCACCCGCATCGCTGGCGATGCCCTTGACGAATTGGCGATCGAAACCGGCGGTTTCCGTGGGACTCAGTTCGCGGGCTACGATCACGACCTCCTCAGTCAGATGCTCGACGGCTTCACGCCTTTTGCCGAGAAGCTGTTTGAGCAGACGCCTCTCGATATCGCGAATGTCGGCCGCTCGCTCGCTGATATAGGCGTCTTGCGATTTGCTGAGATGCTGGGCGATTTCGCGAAGAACCGAAGATGCGGCGTACGCCGCCGTGACCAGCTCCGAATGAACCAGGTCCGTCATCTTCTTTCGCATGCTTCTGTCGTGCAGGAAACGCAGGTGCACGGCGAAAATGTCTTTTATCTTGCCCCCTTCGCTCGGGTCCTGCGCCGCTTCGAGCCGAGTCAATTCGCCGATGGCGTCTTTGAAGGCGTTTCTGATGCGTTGAACCTCGGCCACCCGCTGCGAGGGATGTATCGACCGGCGGGGGATGCGGTAATCCTCGGAGTCTATGATCAGTGACTTGGCGATGGAAATGCCCGGCGAAACGGCTATACCTTTCTTAATCTCCATAGGGCATCTCTCTCATTCGGTAGTTGTCTGCAACACGTTACTGCTTCGGTGTCGGCTCATCGAAATGCTTGTCCTCCACAAGTTCTCGCAGAGCGTCAACCGCATCCCGGGCATCCGGACCTTCGGCCTTTATCCTCAATTTTGTCCCAAAAGTCGCCGCCAGCATGGTGACTTGCATTATACTTTTGCCGTCGACGTTGGTTTCGCCGTTGCTGACGGTAATGTCACTATCAAACCGGTTTGCGATATCGACGAATCTCATCGCCGGGCGCATGTGCAGTCCATCTGAGTTTCTTATCTCAAGCTCCGTTTCGTAAACCACGTTTTCCAGTGAATCGTCTGCCTGCATCGCCTTCGACCCGGTCCTTCAACTCGTATTGATAAATCTGCATCCCTACCAAGACGGATCTTCATCAGCTTCTATCAGAAGCTCCCGGATCTGCTCGGAACTACGGCACATCCTGAGAAACCTGCGGAATTTCTCCTGCTGCAGATGCTTGAAGAGACTCTCCATCGCCTGCAGATGCTTGTCGGGATTGTCAACAGGGCTGACCATGAGTATCACCGAATAAACCGGCTGTTTGTCCAGAGCGAAAAAACCGACGCCGGCACTGCTCTGGCCTACCACGGCGACCACATCGGCGACCGCTTCATGCTTGACATGAGGCATCGCAACGCCCTTGCCCATCCCCGTGCTGGCCTCGTCTTCCCTCTTTATCATCTCGGCGGTAATCTCCTGGCATTTGTTCTTTCCAAGCCTGCCCGCTTTGTCGAGTGACGATACAAGCTCGGTGATCACCCCGTCACGGTCGCCGGCCTGTAACTCGGGAACTGTCGCCTCAAAACAGACAAAATCTGAAAATTTCATCTTATCTGCCCACAATCTTCCTTGACCGTCTGACCGGTCGAATCAAAAACCATCGGCCGCACGCACGCGGCTACGTTGATTCCGGACTGTCTGGGTAACTGTCCGGGCGCCCGCCCGAATGCTTGTTGTCCCGCTCCTTGCTCTTGACTCTCCTGAGCTGTCGCTCGAGCTTGTGAACGGCCATATCAATGCACCGATAGGCATCCTGGCCCGCTTCGGTGCCGACGAAAATCCTGCTGTGCTTGGCTTTGGCAATGACTTCCACGCTCGTATCGCCACCCTGACTCCCGTCTATGATCACCTCGATCCGATTGATGCTGTTGTAGTATTTGGGAAGCTTGGCCGTTTTCTCCTCCGCGTGCCTTCGGATAGCTTCGGTTATCTCGATATGTTTACCGGTGATTGTAAATAGCAAGATCATTCTCCTTAACTGTTATGTCCGAGGTTTCAATAAAACCCGTTATTGTTCCTTGTTCTGCGTATCAGGTGTCGGCTCGAGAGGCATCATCTGCCTGCCGCCCGGCGTTATGACCCCGCCACTGACGATAAATCGCAAGGCTTCTTCTATCGTCATATCCAAATCGATAGTCTGCTTCCTTTGAACAGTTATCACAAAACCCGTAAATGGGGTCGGCGAAGTCGGTATCAAAACAGTGACGAATTCCCTCTTGAGGGTGGCCACGACTTTCTTGAGGCCGGAGCCTGTGACAAAACCGACCGACCAGATACCCTTTCGCGGATACTCGACCGCAACGACCCGGCGAAACAGAGACTTGTGCTCTTCTTCCGTGAGAAAGAAATCGGTAACCTGCTTCACATAGGGGTATACGCGTCTCAGGAACGGCGTATTCATTATGAACCGCTCGACCATTCGCCAGAGGGTCCTGCCCACTACACTGGCCAATATCGCCCCCAGTATGCAAACGGCAATCAATGCCAGCAGAAAGCCTATTACCGATCCGTTTCCGTCCACTAATATTTCGGTCAAATCCTCTTTGGAAATGCCGTTTTCGCCTTGCGCCCATCTTATCAACAGCACTAGGCCGTGATTGATGTGGATACTGATGTTCTCCTGGATAAAGGTGTAGCCCCAGACGAATATCCCTATCGTCAGAGTGGTCGGCAACAACACGGCCAATCCACGCAAAAAGTAGCTTTTGAAGCGTCCCGCCATTGGCATATCCTTTGCACCACCCCTCTCGTGGTCACCAAATTTCCTATTCTAACTCTATTGAAGAGACCTACTGAGCCATATCCTGATCAAGAAAACCGTAGATTAGTCTATAGACTCATCGCAGTCAACAAAAAAGTCTTTCGGCAAATGTGCTCCGACCAGATGTATCACGGCGCCGGGCAGCGAGGCCACAATCCAGACGAACCGCTGACAGAGTGCCAGCGCCGCCGCGGCGGTTTCGTCGACACCGGCGAATCTTACGAACAGACCCGCGAGAACGACTTCTATTACCACGGCCCCGCCGATGCTCACCGGAATCGCCCCGATAACCCAGACAAGCGTGAAGAAAACATAGTAATACTTGATGCTCGCCTCAATCCCGAGATTTACGCCCAGAAACCAGAAGCCCGTAATAGCCATCATCTGCAACGCAACCGTAAGTCCAAACGCCACGAGCAGCACCGCCGGCTTTCTGCCGTAAAGGAGGCCGGCGTTGCCCAACTTTTTCAGGCCCGCCGTGGCGCGCGCGCAGAAATGCGACCACGACGTCTTCAAGGTCAGCCGGCTCCTGCCAACCAGCAAGAGCACCACAAAGAGCGCTGCGACAGCCAAACCAATCGACAGTAACCACCACCTATACCGCCCCAAAGACGCCAGGAAGCCATTGCCTGCGACAAAATCTATCTTCTTGCCCTCTGATCGCAGGAACACGATATAGAAAAACGCGGCTATGATCAGCGTACTGACCAATCCGATCATCCGGTCAACCAGAACGCTCAACGCCGCCTCGAACTTCTTGTCCGTATGCTTGGTAACGTACCACAGCCGGACCAAATCACCGCCCACCGAACTCGGCATAACATTGTTGTAGAACCACCCCAATAGATACAGCCTTACGGCGACCCAATAACTGATGAGAATGCCTTGTGTGCGAAGCAGAAGCCACCAGCGCATACCTATCAGAAGCTGGCTGAGGCCGAAAATACCCAACGTGCCGGCAAAAACCAACATGCTCATTTGCCCGAAAATCGCCTTGAGCTCCGCCCAGCGCTGCTCGTCGGAGACCCAGATTATCGCGAGAACAACACCCCCGACCACTACTGCGATCCGCAGAAACAGGAATATACGCTTGCTCTTGTTAGCCTCGGCTTCGGGCATTAAAGTTCTCTGCCTTGAAAAACACGTTTTCGAAGATGATAACCGGTAAGAGTCATCCCGGCAAGATTAGAATCGCGTCAAGTGTCGCACGCTGCCGGAACATGCGTTCTTCGGCGAAAAACGAGGGTCTCAGAAGAAATTTGAGAAAATGCGATCTTTTCCAAAATTGAAAGCAACGAGATTCAGGAGTCTCAACCAGCGGAGCCAACTACTAAGGAGAAAGAAAGCATAGGAATAAGAGAGTTCATCCTAAAGCCGGTCACCAGGCAGGAGATAGCCAAAATCATCTGGAGGGTATTAGATAAAAGCAGCATAACCGCATGATCTGGGGGGGAAAATGTGGAGAGGAGGGAATCGCGAAGGCAAACAGCAGCAGTGGAAAGATTGAATTTTCATATGGATTTGATATTCTATTCGGATTGGAAATGAGTTTCAGTCCCGGCGAGCCGGGGTAGTCGGCAAGGATATGCTGTTTGTGGGAAATCCCGTTTAAGGAACCAATAACGTGAGCGCAAAGAAAGAACTTGAAGAAAACTTGGAGTTTCTTCCAAGATTCGACGATGACGGCCTGATAACAGCCATCGCCCAGGACGCAACGACAGGCCAGGTCCTGATGGTTGCTTATATGAATCGTGAGGCGCTCGACGAGACTATTCAAACCGGCTACGGCACATACTTCAGCAGATCCCGCGGCAAATTGTGGAGAAAGGGCGAAGAAAGCGGGCACCGCCAGAAAATCGAGCAAATACTCGTCGATTGTGACCAGGACTGCCTTGTTCTCAAGGTGTCCGTCGATGCCGGTCAATGCCACGTCGGCTACCAATCCTGCTTCTACCGGGCTCTGAAAGGCCCTGCCTATAAGAGCTTGGAGTTCATAGCTGAGAAGGTCTACGACCCGAAACAAGCGTACAAGAAATAGAGCCAATTCCGGCGTCCGGACCGGTGAATTCGCCCCAGGTCCGGCAATTGAGCCTTCGTGCTAGCCGTCCAGAGGACGCCGGCAGGGCCACAATCTGCACTTTTCTGCTTTTTGCGGTTATAAAGCGTTACAATTCTGCCGATAGTTGACACTATATTGTGTTCACGGAGGAGCGGCAATAATCCTATCTCAATTTGTGGTTATTGCGACTCAACAAGATGTGGGATGAACAGTAATTGGAATTTTTTGCCTTGGAGAACAGAACTATGGAAAAACTCAGATCAAAATCAATGTCGGCCTGTGTGCTCATCTTGCTGCTCGGCACCGCACAAATCGTTTATGGCCCGCCCAACAACTACTGCCCAGACGCGATAGCGGTCGGCGACGTAACGGATCTGGCCTTCAACACCGCGGCGGCGTCGTTCGACGGCCCCGGCCACTACATTACCTCACCGAACATATGGTATTGCTATACCGCTACCTGCACCGGCGGGGCCACCATCAGCCTGGCCGGCTCGAGCTTCGACACCAAGCTTGCTGTATACGACGGATGTGCCTGCTACCCGGAAGCCGACGACTTGATCAAGAGCAATGACGACTTCCACGGCCAGCAATCGCAAGTCACGCTCCAGGTGACCGCCGGCAGGCAATACCTGATCGAGATCGGCGGCTACAACGCATCAGCCAAGGGCCCCGGCGTGATGACTATCAGTTGTAACGGTCAGTCCTGTCAGCCCGCCAACGATGGCTGCGCCAAAGCGGAGGTCATCGGCAACGTAGTGGATCAGCCGTTCGACACCGCGTGCGCAACCTTCGACGGACCCGGACACTGCATGAGCAGTCCGAATATCTGGTATCGCTACGCCGCCGCGGGCAGCGGTCAGGTCACTGTCAGCCTCGCCGGCAGCGAGTTCGACACCAAGCTCGCCGTCTATGCCGGGATCGGCTGCTATCCGCAGTTGAGCGCCATGATTGAGTGCAACGACGACTTCGGCAATAGTCTTTCCTCTCAGATCACCTTCCAGGGCACCGGCGGCGAAGAATATCTGATCGAGGTCGGCGGCTACAATGCCGACGAACTCGGCACCGGCGTGATAACTATTAGCAGCCAAGCCAAACCGCCCGTCGGATCCAAAGACGACTGCGAGTTCGCACAACCGATTGGCGATGTGGACAACGTGCCGTTCGACACCACAGATTCGACGTTTGACGGTCCCGGCCTCTGTCTGATGAGTCCGAATCTCTGGTACTGCTACACAGCCCCCTGCACCGGCGACGTCACCGTGAGCCTGCTCGGCAGCAGCTTCGATACGATGCTGGCCGTCTACAAAGGCTGCGAATGCTACCCGACCCAAGACGATACGATCGGGTGCAATGACGACGCATCCGGCAGCTATCAGTCGGAAATCACTTTCGCCGCGTCGGCAGGCAAACAATACCTGATTGAGGTCGGCGGCTACGGCTCGGCGGCAGGTCACGGGGTACTGAGCATCAACTGCGAAGGGACAACGGTAAGTGGCGATAAGCCGGACCTCGGCGACTCGCCAGACAGCACCAACAACTCCGGAAATAAGCGTATGACGGCTTATCCCTCGTCGTCTTCGTCGCCCCTGCCGTCAGTGCCTGGCCACTTCCCCACCGTCTACGACGACGGCAGCGGGCTCGGGCCTTTCGGGCCGTTTCACTTGAACGAGCCGTTGGTGGCCTATCTGGGCGAGCAAATCACGGCAGAATCCGAGGCCGATAAGGGCCCGGACGAGGACGGGATCAACAACATCAATTCTAATCAGAGTTCGCCCAATCATGACGGGGGCGATGACAGCATTGACCTGCCTCTCAGTCTGCCCAACTGCGGCCTGACCTCATTCGACTACGAAGTCACCGTCATCGAGCCCGGCACCAACCTCTGGGTCAACGTCTGGTTCGACTTCAACCGCGACGGCGACTGGGACGACGTTGTCGATTGTCCCGACGGCACGGCGCCGGAATGGGCCGTACAAAACCAGTTCCTTTTCAATCTGCCCGCGGGGTTCCATAAGATCGCCACGCCGGGATTCAGGTCGGCACATCCCGAGGACGTCCACGATATGATCCGGATGAGAATAACACTTGCCGAACAGCCCTGGACCGGAGGCAGCAATCCGGGCGAACTGGGCAATGCCGGTTCCGGACCGCAGGACAAGTACCAGATCGGCGAAACGGAAGACTACTACCTCCTCCCGGAGGTACCCGCCAGCTCGGATTGCCCGCTGTGCGAAGACGTCGACGGCAACGGAGTAATAGACATGCAGGACCTCGTCGCGCATGTCAACAAGTGGCTTGCGATCTGTCCGTAATCAGATTCATTGAACAACAACTTCGGGCTGTGAGCACCCTCGGGTGCTCGCAGCCCTTTTCTATTGTGACTCTTGAAGTTTCTTAGCGGCGTCCTTGGCGAAATAGGTTATGAGGATGTCCGCGCCGGCGCGTTTGAGCGAGGTGAGCACCTCCATCATGGTCGCCTCTTCGTCCGAGAGCCCCGCAGCGGCGGAACTTTTGACCATCATGTATTCGCCGGAGACGTTGTAGGCCGCTATCGGGCAATCGAAACGCTGCCTGGTCCTGTAGATAATGTCCATATACGCCAGAGCAGGCTTGACCATAACTATGTCGGCGCCTTCCTCTATGTCCAGCGCAATCTCGGCCATCGCCTGATCGCTGTTGGCCACATCCATTTGATAACTCCTGCGGTCGCCGAACGCCGGCGCCGATTCGGCGGCGTCCCTGAAGGGCCCGTAGAAGGCCGAGGCGTATTTCGCCGCGTACGACATAATCGCGACGTCCTTGAAGCCGTTGGCTTCCAGAGCCTGGCGAATGTACCTGACCCTGCCGTCCATCATGTCCGAGGGAGCGACAATGTCGGCACCCGCCTGGGCATGAGAAAGCGCCATCTTTGCCAACAGCTCGCACGTCGGGTCGTTGTCAACCGTACCTTCTTTGATGACGCCGCAATGCCCGTGGTCGGTGAACTCGCATAGGCAGACATCGGTAATGACCAGAAGCTCGGGTGTCTGCTTCTTGATCGCTTTGATCGCCCGCTGGACGACGCCGTCCTCGGCCCAGGCTTGTGAGCCGATCGGATCTTTCCTGGCCGGCAGGCCAAAGAGCAGCACGGCGGGAATCCCCAGCGACGCCACTTCCGCAGCCTCGGCCACAATCGTATCGGGCGAAAAGTGAAAGCAGCCGTCCATCGACTTGATCGGTTCCTTTAGACCGGCGCCCTCGCGGACAAACAGCGGATAGACCAGATCGTCCACGCTCACGGCAGTCTCGCGAACGAGCCTCCGCATCGAGGCACTCCGCCGTAATCTTCGCATTCTGATTTTAGGAAAACCCATTATGTGACTCCTCTTGTTCAATAGAATCAAGTAATCCGTCAATTGTGTGCGCGGCTGCTGTCACCTCAACCTTAACGCCAAGCTCTTTCAATCGTCCGGATGTCACCGGCCCGATCGATGCGACTTTGGCCTTGCTCGAATTTACCGCCCCGGTTGGGACTTGCCCGAAGAAGCCGTCAACCGAAGAGGGGCTCGCAAAAGTAACCCAGTCGATCGTTCCTTCGCCCAAGCTCTCGACGAGCGAGGATGTGTCATTCTTTACTTCTGCGGCCGTATAGACCGCGACATTGTCAACCTGAGCCCCACCTTCGGCTAACACATCCACAAGCTCATTCGAGGCAATCGCCGAGCGCAGGAGCAGGACCTTCTTGTCACGAAGATTCGCAAAGCCGAGCAGTTGCATGCCCAGTTCTCTGCCTGTGAAGACATCGGGCACGAGATCCGCCTTTATGCCGAACCCGGCTAACTTGCCCGCCGTAGCGCTTCCTATCGCGGCTACTTTCGCCGAGCCGAACGCCCGGGCGTCTTTGCCCAGGCCGTCCAAGGCCTTGAAGACCGTCATCGCCCCGTTGCCGCTGGTGAAGATGATCCAATCGTATTGGCTGAAGTTCGCCATCGCCTGGAGAAACTCGCTCGAATCAGTCCTCGACTCGATTCTGATCGTCGCGAATTCCACGGGGTTGCCGCCGCTATTGATGATCTTGCCTGCGAAGTCGGCGTTGCCTGCAGCATCCCGCGTTACGACGATGTTCTTGCCGAACAGCGTCTTTTTCATGAACCAGTTCATCTGATCGTCGCTGTCGGCGACGGCGCCGATAACCACAAGCGCAGGCGGCTCGACCTTCTGGCGTTCGCATTGATGCTTTAGCGTGCTCAGCGAAGCCTTGACGAGCCTCTGAGTTGGAAAAGTAGCGTTGGCGACCAGCGCTGCGGGCGTATCTTCCGGCATGCCGTTATCGATCAGCCGCTGTGCGATGGAATCGAGATTGCCGATCCCCATATAGAAAACTATGGTGCCGCCGAACTTGCCCAGCACATCCCAGTCTATAGCGGTGTCCTGCCTGCCCGTCGCTTCGTGACCTGTTACAAACATCACCTGCGAGCTGTACTCCTTGTCGGTCAGCATGATCCCGGTGTACGCCGCCATGCCGACACCGGCTGTCACCCCGGGGACAATTTCAAAGCCGATCCCCGCCTTGCTGAGAACGTCAAGCTCGTGCGATGCCCTGCCGAAAATGCAGGGGTCGCCACCTTTTAGCCTGACGACTGTCTTTCCGGCCAGCGCCTTTTCGACAATCAGCCTGTTAATCTCGTCCTGGGTGCTGCCCCCCTCGGCGGTTCGCTTGGGCACGTGGAGAAGCTCGGTATCCTTGCGGGCGAATCGCAGCAACGCCGAGTTGGCCAGCTTGTCGCAAAGCACGCAGTCGGCGCTCTTGAGAATTTCAGCCCCGCGAACGGTGATAAGATCCGCCCTGCCCGGGCCGGCGCCAACCAGATATACAAAACCCTTCTTCATAGTATACTATCAGCTCTGTAAAGAGGCGAGAATTTCTTTGCCGCCGGCGTTCAGGAGTTCATTGGCGATTTGCTCGGCTAACCGAATCGCCTGGTCGGCGGGGCCGGTAATTTCCCGGCTGATGAAGTTCTCGCCTTGCGGCTGCGATATGAATGCTCGGATGTCTATTTCGTCACCCGTAATTTTCGCGTAGGCGCCCACGGGGGCGTGACAGCCGCACTGCATTGTTGTCAGGATCGTTCGCTCGGCGCTCGCGGTCGTTCTTGCGCCCTTATCGTCTATGGCGGCTATGATATTGTTTGTCTCGGCGTCGCCGGCTCGCGTCTGGATTCCCAGCGCGCCTTGGGCCGGGGCGGGGACGAACACCGTTGGGTCGAAAATAAACGAGATTCTGCCCGCCAAATCGAGGCGTTCGAGGCCCGCCCTCGCCAGGATGACGGCGTCAAACTCGTCGGTTTCGAGCTTATCCAATCTCGTCTGAACATTGCCTCGAATGGGGGTCGGTTCCAGGTCCGATCTGAGATGTTTGAGCTGGGCGGCGCGTCTTAAACTCGAAGTGCCAATCCTCGCGGCGGTCGGCAATTGCTCGATCGAATCGGCCGGCGAGGCGGAAACGATGCAATCTTCCACGAAGTTTCTGTCGAATACGGCGGTGATCGTCAACCCCTCGGGCTCGGCGGTGGGCAGGTCCTTGAAACTGTGAACGGCAAAATCCGCCTCGTTCGCCATGAGCGCGTCCTCGAGCTGCGAGGTGAAGAAGCCCGTATCTCTTAGATTCCACAGGGCGGTGCGCCTGTCCTGGTCGCCCGTGGTGGTGATCTGCTTGATTTCGATTTCCAGAGACGGGTGGATCTTCTTGAGCGTGGCGACGACGTGGTTCGTCTGCGTGACGGCCAGCGCCCCGCCGCGAGTTGCAACAGTAAGAGCTTTCATACAAATCTTTCTGAAAAAAGTCCCGTCTAAACGAATTCGGGGGCCAGATATTGTCGATTATCAGTTATTCGGTTACGACGTATTGTAAGTGTGTCAGCCGCGAAGATCAACCGAGAACTGAGACTAAATCGAACCGGTGGGCGCCAGCAGCCGTAGTAGGATAATTCTTGCAAATGGTGGGCTTTTGGGCATAATCACCCCGAGAATTTGCCGACTAATATGTAAAGGAATCGAATGAAGAAGTTCAGACGTATATTGATGTGGCTCGCGCTGGTGTTGATCATCATGCTGACAATTCTCTCGGTCTATGGTGCGTTTATCGGCGCCGAGCGGGCACAAGGGTTCTTCAACAGTGCTCCTTCGGTGGTCTACTGGGTCGTTCTGGGGGTGGCGCTGATTGCCGGCCTCGTGGCGTTTCGCCGGCTGATTCGCGTGCCGGGCCTGCTCTTGACCCACGCCGGATGCATACTCATCCTTATCGGCGGGATGCTGGGCTCGGAAAAGGGATACAGAGTCTCCGGAAACGACACGACCCGAAAAGGGCTAATGCAAATTGACGAGGGCCAGAGCACCAATCGAGTCTTTGTGCGCAAAAAAGAGGGCCAGGGCCACGACATGAAGGAATTGCCCTTCTTTGTCAAGCTCAACGACTTTCGTATAGAGTATTATGAGCCAGGGTATCTGGAGATCGAAACCGGCGACGGTAAGGTTCAGCGAGTAGTAGCTGAGGTCGGCCGCCGAATCGATCTGGGCGCCGAGCAGGGCAAGGCCCAAATCGTCAAGACCTTCGAGAATTGGAAGATGTCGATGGAGGACGGCAAAAGAACCGCCTACGAAGATCCACATCCGGGCTCGAATCCGGCGCTGGCGGTCCAAATCACACCGCCTTCGGGAGAGGCGACGACACATCACGTCTTTTCGCTTCACCCCGGATTCGGCCATGATCCGAACGCCCCGAAGATGCTGTACAACAGGCCCGTCAACCGAGCCATCAGTGACTATATAAGCGAGCTTGAGGTCATCGACAAGGACGGTAAAATCGTGGCTAAAAAAGACATCGAAGTGAACCATCCTCTGCGCTATGGCGGATACCGTTTCTATCAACAGGATTATGACCACCAGGCCGGCCGATATACCATTCTCGAGGCCGTATCTGATACGGGCATACCCGTAGTCTTCGCGGGTTACTGGATGCTCTGCGTCGGTGTCATCTGGCACATGTGGCTCAGCCATCTATTCAAGAACATTAGGAGCAAGAAACAAACCGATGGAAATTAAATATACGATCCAGGGGTTACTGGTCTACACAACCATGGCGGCGTATCTGCTGGCATTCGTGGTGAGCATGCTGCGCAAGCCCAAAACCGGACATGCGTTGTATCTCTTCGGTTTTGCAGTCGCCGTCGTTTCTTACGCCTACCGCTGGTATGACGTCCGTCACGTGCCTCTGCAGAATCTTTTCGAGGTATTTTTGTTCCTGGGGATGATCTACCCCGTATCGCTTTTCTGCCGGCGCGTGCTGCGCGTCGGAGGTTACGTCGCCGACATGCTCATAGGCGTGATAGTGCTTTTTCCGGCAGGCTTCGTGTTTCATGCCGAGCCGCAGTATCTTCCGCCGGCCCTGCAGAGTTGGCTCTTTACCCCGCATGTGGCGGTTTACATGCTGTCGTACATCGTGATGGCAAAGGCCGCCGTCCAGGCGGGCTGTCAGCTTATCGGCAAGACCCCCAAGCGGGGCTCCGACATTCTGCCCCCCGAACAGGGGACCTATCGGATGGTTCTCGCCGGCTTTCCTCTGTTGACGCTGGGCCTTATCCTCGGCAGCTACTGGGGCAAGCTTGCCTGGGGCGACTACTGGGGTTGGGACCCGAAAGAACTCTGGTCGCTGGTCTCATGGCTGGTCTTCCTGGCATATTTCCATTTCCGCTATATGTTCGGCAGGAAGCACCCGAACATGAACAGCCTGCTGGCTATCCTGGGAATGGTTGCTATTATAATAACTCTGCTCTGGGTGAATCTGTCCAAACTCTTCCCCGGCCTGCACAGCTACGCATAATTGAAAGCAAGAGTATCAGGATATCGGGTAATCAGGGTGCAGAATATCAGTGCATCAGGCTATCAGGAATGGCAATCGAGCGTCTGGACTCCCCTGATCTCCTGACGACTTGATCTTCACGACCTGATCTCCTGATATCGTGGTGACCTAATTCAAATTGCTATACGATTCAAATACAAGGAGGTAATACGATGCTTCGAAAGAGCACAATAGGACTGCTGTGCATCACCCTGTCACTGATCGCCGGATGTGGGCAGGCAGTCAAAGATAACACTATCGCGATCTCGCGAAACGGCGCGACGAAAGCTGTCATTGTTGTTGCCGCCGATGCGGCCGAGCCCGAGCGGCACGCAGCGGCTGAGTTGGCCGATTTTCTCCAGCAAATAACCGGCGCTAAGTTCGAGATTGAGCCGGCCCCTGCGGAGGGCAAGTCCCGTCTGCTCATCGGGCCCGGAGCCGCTAAATTGGCGCAGGCGGATTTCTCCACCGATGGATTAGGCGCCGACGGCATCATCATCCGCAACGTCGCGGACGATCTTATCTTGGCAGGCGGTCATCCGCGCGGGACGCTCTATGCCGTTTATACATTTCTCGAAGATAATCTCGGCTGCCGGTGGTGGTCCTCGAAGGTTAGCACCATTCCCAAAAAGCCTACGGTTATGGTTGGGGATTCGGGTCACTCGTACAATCGGCTGGGTTTTTCTGATTTGTCTTATCGGCATAGCAACCGCCGCTGCCGCAGAGCGACAGTATGCACCGGACCACAAGGTCGACATCCTTCACATTACCATCGACGAAACGTCTGATTAGTGCCGCAGTGCGCACAACGAATTGATACCATTGCTGCTGAGCAAAGCCACCTTGAATTCAGGATAGTTATTTTTCTGCGCACATTTTGCCGGTCGAATTACACTATAATAGTAGAAGCTTCCATTCGACGTTGCTCAGGACAAGGATATCAGCAGGCTCTTTGAATTAGTGGATTAGTTGTGAAACTGAATTCAGACACACAATTAGTTGAAGCGGCCCAAAACGGCCATTTGGAAAGCTTCGGCGCTCTCTATGAGTGTTATCACAGTCCTATGGTGGCGTTGGCCTATTCGATGCTCGCCGACAGGGATCTGGCGGAGGACGCCGCACAGGAAACATTCGCGATAGCCTGTCGAGATATAGGGAGTTTGAAAAGTAAAGAGAGATTTGCAGCTTGGTTGGCGGGCATTTGCAGGAATATTTCGAGGCAGATGCTAAGAACCGGCAAGAGCAGAGGAGTTGCTCCGGACAATGAACCTGCTGTTGTTAGGCGCAACGACACGGAGGACCGCCGAGAGGTGATTCGCCGAGCGGTTTGGAGCCTTCGAGAGCCAGAGAGAGAGTTGATTGTCATGCGCTATTTCGACGGATTCTCGCAGGGACAGATATCGGAAGTTCTGGGTCTGTCGTCACAGGCAGTGAACGGCCGGTTAGTTAGAGCAAAGCGTAAGATTGCAGCGTATTTGAAACGAAAACGGTTTGACGGGAGATAATCATGGTACGTCCTGAAAACGACAAATGGCTCGATGAAGCGTTGACAGACATCATCGGCTCAGAAGAAACGCCGACGGACTTCGAGCAATGGAAGCAGAATCACCCCCAAGCCGTGGAAATGTTAACCTCGCGGGCAGGTGGTGAAGCTCACGCTTCGCCGGGCCTGCGGAAGACAAGGAGAATTATTATGAAAAGTTCAATTACAAGAGCAGCCGCTGCGGCGGCGTTCATTACCGTGGTTGCATTGGGATTATTTGAATTCATCGGCACCGACAGCACCTCCGGCGTCGTCTGGGCTGAAGTGGCCCAGAAGATCCAAGCCAGCCGTGGAAGTGCTTCGCGCGTAACGACCAGCAGTCCCAACAATCCTGAGAAATGCACCCTTTATCGGCGCTCGCCCACCCATTATCGGGCAGACTGGTACACAGGTGACGTGCTTACACGTACGATCTGTGTGAACCTCGAAGCGAAGACCAAGCTGTGGCTCGCCCATGACAAAAAAGTGTGGATCAGGGAAGAATTGAGCGAACAGGATGCCCAGACCATACGCAACGAATGGATGACGCCCGAGAATTACGTAAAGCGGTTCTTGTCTGGCGGATACCGGCAAGTGGGACAAAGGAGAATCGAAGGGGCGCTTTGTGAAGGCGTCGAGGTGACCGATGCGGCGGTCTTTGAAGTGAATGGCCCGGCCAGAGGGGAGCTTTGGGTCAGCGTCGAGACCGGCTATCCCGTTCTCGTCCGGGTCGAGATGACCGGCGGAGAGGACGGCCAGCAGCGCCAAGTAGTGACAGTGGACCAACTCCGATGGGACGCGGAATACGATGAGAGTGAATTCGAGGTCGAAATCCCGCCCGACTACGAATTGATGGAATAGCAAACATGAGCATGGAGATAATCCAACATGCCGAGCCGGAGAAGGCTCGGCTTTTTTTGTGCTCTTTTGTGGGCAACAAGATGCAACCTTTGCGGTCTTCGTGCATTATAATAGGTGAAGATTGACTCCGGAGCGATCGAATGGCGGAAGACGCGTTAAGGTGTGATTTGCAGGCCACACACGACATCTTAGATGAAGACCGGATCCTGGTTGCAGCGGCGCGCCAGGACACCGAAGCCGCAGGAAGGCTCTTTGACAAATACTATAGCGAAGTCCTCAGCTATATCCATCATTGCACTTTCGACAGTGCCGTGACTGAGGACCTGACGTCGAATGTGTTTCTCGCCGCCTTTCGGCACCTCGGGCGATATCGCTGGCGACAGATTCCGTTTAGGGCGTGGCTCTTTCGTATCGCCACAAACGAAGTCCGGATGCACTGGCGCAGGCAGAGACGCGTCAAGATGATCAGTCTTGAGCCGGATGCTGACATACATGTCGCCGGACCGTCAGACGCCGACAGCCTGGAGGCGGCAGAGGAGTATCGCCTTGTGCACAAGGCACTACTGGAACTGCGATCGAAGTACCGAACGGTGATAGTCCTTCGCTACTTCGAAGATAAGGCGATTGCCGAGATATGCGAGATCACGGCGACAAAAGAAGGCACAGTCAAATCCCAGTTGCACCGCGGGCTGGCCCGGTTGCAGGATATCCTGGTGCGTTGGGGCGTGTTACCAGAATAGTCGGGAATGAAACCATGAGTGATAATATTGAGAAGATAGACAAATATCTCAGAAGCGTCCACCTGCCGCAGCACGCGCCCCATCAACATCGGGAAAAGCTGCGCCGGGAGATTCTTGCAGAAACCGAAAGTAGGCGGACGGGTAACGAAACCCCGGCCTCGCCAGGTCCGCCGAAGATAAGGAGAATGACCATGAAGAGTCCAATCACAAAATTAGCCGCCGCGGCAGTTATTATCATCGCCTTAGTACTGTCGCTAAATCTCTGGGAAGAATCGATACCCTTGGCCGCTGCCCAGATACTCTCTAACGCCACTGAGGCAGTAACGGATCTGCACTCGATTCATATCAGCGCTCGAATGCGAACACTGCCCCGGGACAACTTCGCTTACATCAGCCTGGAACGTGATTTTGTCCCGATAGATATGTGGAAGAGAACCGACGCTATGGGCCTAGTCCAGTGGCGAATCGATAAGCCGGGTCGTCTTGTACTTATGGACGGTGCATCAACCGTCCTCTTTATAAGGTCGGGTTTCGCCTCTAAGTCGGGCCCATCTCCCAACTTTTACTGTTATGACAGCTACTGGTGCGGACATATTCTGGACGTCGACAAGCTCTTGGAGAGCGAACTGAGCAAGGCCAGACTGGGCGAAGATGCAGAGTTGTTTACAGCACATGAGAAACAAATAGACGGCTCGGATGTACTGATTGTAGAGGTTGCCGTCCCGGCAAGAGTCGACAAGGACGATTATCTCAGAAACAAGTTCGTCTCAGATTCAGACCACAGACGAGTGTACTGCTTCGATGCAAGTACTAACTTGCTGAAGAGTTTTGAGATATACGTTATTACGGACGACAGCGAAGTCAAGATATTCGAAACCACGAGCATAGAATATAATCCTCTGATTGACGACAGTGTATTTACTCTCGAGTTGCCCAATGATGTGGTCTGGGACAAAGAGCCGGAGATTCTGCCGGATAACGAGAAATACGAAAACATGACACCGAAAGAGGCTGCAACGACATTCTTCAGTGCCTGTGCAGAAGAGAACTGGGATGGATATCTCAAATTCAACTCCCAGTCTCATGTCCCCCAAAGAACCAAGGATTACCTGGGCGGCATCGAGATTATCTCTATCGGTGAGCCATTCCAGTCCGGAGGCTACGGGGGCTGGTTCGTTCCATATGAGATCAAACTCAAGGGCGGATATGTCAAAAAGCACAACCTGGCATTAAGAAATGACAATCCTGCAAAACGCTGGCAGGTCGATGGTGGGCTTTGAAAGAGCAGCCTGATTCTCTCACAAGCAGCGTGCCAAACATGGGCCGAGTTCGTATAGCTCGGCCTTTTCAATGCGTTTTCCTTTGTGAATTAGCGTGCTGGGGATCGCCGCGTTACATTCTTGCAGGAAATCCACATTTTTTTATACCCAAAGGGGTGGCTCGGTTGTGTTATAAGTGGTGTTGATCCTAAGCTTGGGAAAGTGACTCGCTGATGCTGGAAGATAGAGTGCTGATATGGAAGTTCAAGTGCGGCAGTGGTGACGCTCTGCGGCGGATCTACCAGAAGTACAAGAAAGACTTGCTCAGGCTGGCGACCGTTCTCCTGAATGATGTGGGCGACGCCGAAGATATAGTGCACGATGTCTTTGTATCGTTCGCGCAATCGGCTGAGACGCTGAAGCTCAGCGGAAACCTCAAGAGCTATTTGCTGACCTGCGTTGCTAATCGCGCCCGAAACAAGAACCGGGCGAATCAGCACCGGCAAACTGTCGCATTGGACGAAGCCGAACCCGTCCTCTCGCATTCGAAAACGCCTGAGCAATGGCTCATTTGCAGTGAAGAATTGAGCAAGTGGAGCGATACAATGGCACGGCTTCCATACGAGCAGCGAGAAGTTGTGATCCTGCACCTTCGGGCCGGGATGAAATTCAGGGAAATAGCCAAGTTGCAGGACATCTCAATCAATACTGTTAAAGGCCGATATCGGTATGGACTAGACAAGCTGCGGTCAATCTTAAACGGTGAGGTGGAAAAGTGAGATCGACAGAGAAGATAAAGAAATTGATTAAGAATTTGAATTTGGACGTTTATACCAACTCAGAAGCGGACCAAAGAGTTCTCGGTGAATTGCTCCAGGTACAGGAGAAATCCCAAAAGATAGAACCGGCGTTCGCTTCACCGAACATAAGGAGACACAAAATGTCAGATAGAAGCAGAGTTTGGAAAGTAGCTGCTGTGGTTGCCGTTGTGATAGGCGTCGGGGCCATATCTGTTGTGGGTGTTAATATTGCGAAGTACTATTACTATGGCAAAAGCGATGATGGCGCTCACATTTTCATAAGCGAAGATCGCGAGAGCGTCGTCACACTTGACGCCGACGAAGTAACCGATGTGGAGCAGACCCGAAGGGACCTTGAAGAGATCGAAAGCCTGAGGCAACAGGATAAGAGAGAATTACTCAAGGTCGAAGAAATGATGACGGACGGTACCCTCGAAATGAAAGTGCATGTGTATAAATATGAACTCTCAGACGGCCGAATAATCGATATGCGGGAAGGTGGTACCGAAGGTGAGTACGCACTTGCAGGCGCAGCAAAGTTGCAAGAGTGGCATCAACTTAGGAAAGCAGGACCTGGAGAAGATCTCGGCACTTACGAGGAGGTTGTGCGGAACCGTGTCTTTTCATTCAAGCGAGAACGGTACTACCTCAGCGACGGAACCGAAGTCCTCTGGTCAGTTGGCCTACCCAAGGATGACCAGTAGTCTCAAGATTGAATCCCCCCCCCAGACACAAAGGCCGGGCCTTATTGGCTCGGCCTTTTTTATGCGCTTTTCACAAGGAAGACTGCGTCGCCAAGACCTGTGAACGATTATCTGAAAAAAAGCGATTTTAGTTTGAGCAAAGCACCGGCTTCCGGTGTTATATAGGTGATGGTTGATCGATCTGATACTAGGCTCTGTCGGAAAGCTCGATCTGGCTTCGAGCGGCTTATTTTCCGCCTGACTGCATCCGGCTGCATCGACGATACAACGAACATCGCCTGCTTCGCCGTCTTTGCCAGGCGAAAAACCGCTCGCTCTCGGGCCGACGATGGAGTTTTCCGACAGAGCCTGGCAAAAGGGGCTGATTGGTGCTCGAAGACAGGTTGTTAGTGTGGAAATTCAAGCGCGGCGGCAAAGACGCCTTCTGCCGGATCTACGAGAAGTATAGAGACGACTTGCTGAGGCTGGCGATTTCCCTGCTAAGCGAATCAGAGGCTGCCGAGGATGTTGTGCACGATGTCTTTGCCTCATTCATACGCAACGCCGGGCAGTTCCGGCTTACCGGAAGCCTGAGAGGCTATCTGGCAACATGTGTCGCCAACAGGGCGCGCAACGCCAATCGGGCATACCGCCGGCGGCACGGTTCGCGGTCGGATGAAACGCCGCCAACAGCATCAAATGCGGCCAGACCGGATCGATGGATAATATGTAGTGACGAATTGAAGCGATTGAATGACGCTCTGGCAAAACTGCCGTATGAGCAGCGGGAAACGGTGATCCTGCGTGCTCAACTCGGGATGAAATTCGGGCGGATAGCAAAATCGCAGGGAATTCCGATTAAGACAGCCCAGAGTCGATATCGAATCGGGCTGGACAAATTGCGGTCTCAGTTGAACAGCGAGGCGACAAAATGAGATCACCAGAAAATGTAGAGAAGCTAATAAAGAATGCCGAGATGCATTCCGATCCTGAGACAAATCAGGCGGTTCTGAAGGATCTCATGGATCAATTCGACAAAACACAAGAACAAGAGCCGGCTGTCATGCAGCCTAGCATAGGGAGAACAATCATGAAGAGTCCAATTACAAAATTGGCCGCTGCTGCGGTAATAATTGCTGCGGTGCTTATCGGGGTAAGTCAGTTCGGCGGCTCAGCGACAGGTGTCGCCTGGGGCGAAGTAATCGGAAAACTGGAGGCCAGCCGAGGACTCATCTGTCGGTCGACCATGACCATTTCTAATCGGCCCGGCGAGGAGGACTATCGGATGATTTATGGCTGTCCGACGCACACTCGAACGGACCAGTACGAGGCAGATCGGGTCACCGGTTCGCTCTATTGCGATTACAACGCAAGGACCATGGTGCGGATCGACCACGACGACAAGCGATACTTCCGTCATACGATCAGCGAACAAATGGCGCAGGGGCATCGGGACGAGATAAGTCCCAAGGTGTGGGTTCAGAAGCTCCTGTCCTGCGAGTGCCGAAAGCTGGGGCAGAAAACGATCGAGGGGATCCTGTGCGAAGGCCTTGAAACGACAGACCCGGCCTTCTTCGGCGATTCCGGTCCTCCAGTTGACAGCTCGATGGTGCAACTATGGGTCAGTGTGGAAACGGGCTATCCCGTTCTATTTGAGGGCAACGCTGTCCTTGAAGGCGATGATGGCGGACGAATCGAGGTAGTGCTGGACCAGTTCCAATGGGACGTAGAACTGGATGCGAGCGAATTCGAGCCCAAGATTCCGCCGGACTACGAGTTGGCGGATTAGCAAACATAAGTATAGAGACAATCCAAAAAGCCGAGCCGGAAAAGGCTCGGCTTTTTTGTGCGCCCTTATATAAACGGCAGTCCCTCCCAAAAAAACTGAAAAACCATATATAAAAGCGCCGCTTTTGGTGTGTAATAGGGTAATGGAAGATAAGCTGCTTATCTGGAAGTTCAAGCGGGGAAGCCGTCAAGCCCTGCGGCGAATCTATGACAAGCATCATGGGCATCTGCTCAAGCTGGCCGTGGTGTTGACGGGCAACGCCGAGGCGGCCGAAGATATTGTCCAGGGAGTGTTTGTCCGTTTCGCCCAGTCTGCCGATCGGTTCGGCCTGGCCGGCAGCCTGAAAAGCTACTTGATAACCAGCACCTTGAACCGCGTTCGAAACCAACGACGGGACAACAAACGCCGGAGATTGCAGAGTCTCGACAAGGCCGAACGTGTACCGTCGATGGCAAGACGGCCCGACCAGTGGGCGGTTTTGAGTGAGCGGCTGGAGCGTTTGAGCTGTGCGATGGCGTCTCTGCCGTATGAACAAAGGGAAGTCATCACCCTGCGCATGGAAGCAGACATGACTTTTCGCCAGATAGCGAGGTTGCAGAAGACTTCCATAAGCACAGTGAATGGCCGATACAGATATGGCATTGAGAAACTGCGCTCATTGCTTAATAGTGAGGTGACAGTATGAAATCCGCAGATGACATAGAAAGATATTTCCATAAAGCAACATTGAGCACGAACGGCACCCGACACGATGCTATTTTCGAGGAGATTCGTGGTGCTCAGGAACAATCAATGACAGATACTCCGGTTTCGAGCCGGATACCTATCAGGAGCAGCATTATGAAAAGTTCACTCACAAAACCAGCCGCCGCGGCGGCAATCATTGCGGCGACAATCCTCGGTTTTATTGTGTTCGTCGACACCGGCAGCACGTCTGGCATCGTCTGGGCGCAAGTAGCCGAGCAGGTTCAGGCCAGCCAGGGATTCGTCTGCCGAAGTAACGTAACGCTGACAAACGTGCCCCAATCAACAACCACCAAAATCGACACACGGATGTATGGTTCTCCCTCGTTAGGGATCAGGACCGACC
>JADHXR010000178.1 GCA_016782865.1 Phycisphaerae bacterium | reverse complement strand
TTGTTCCTCCGTCAAACCGTATCTGGCCCGTATGTCCCAGACAATATCCCCCAACGGAGGCCGGCGATCAGGTACGATATTGTCCTTGAAATGCAGCACTGCCGCACCCGATCCTATAACGATGCCACAGGCCAGGATCACCGTTGCCGCCACTACCTGCAGGCACATCTGCCTGCGGCTGCGCACCAGGCGCGTCTTTGCTATCGGAGGAACCGGGGCCTCGCACTCGTCTACCATATCCGCACCTCCTGCAAGGGAGCGAGGAATTGCATCAGAGGACTGGTTACGGACTTCAGGGCTCCAATGGAGAAGTATCCCACTACCGAAGCGGCGACCGCCGATATGCTCGCAAAAAGCTCAAAGGCGACGAAGCCATACGACTCGGCTTCTTCGGACCTGATCTGCTGCAAGACCCTTGCGGACACGTCAAACGCGGGTACCTTTTCCCCTTGAGTCTGCTGTGCCAGTTTTTCAATTGCTCTTAGTGTATCCATCCCAATTTCTCCAAAAGGTTTTCCCTTTCAGCGATTGTTTTCAACTTTCTTCGCGCTCGAAACGCACGCGTTTTGACCACGGCCCGGCTCCATCCCATCCTCTCGGCAATCTCCCTTGTGCCGCACTGCTCGAAGTACATGAGCGTTAAGACCAAACGATCGGGCCGCGGGAGCCGGGCGAGCAATGAATGCAATACTTCGGCCGCCACTGACGGATCCACCGTATCGGCATCTTCGGTCTCGATAGCATCGAAGTCGGCCAGCGGCACGCTGGATCTCGTCCTGGCCTGTTCTTTCCAGAACCTGTATCCCACCCGTGAGCCGATTCTTCGAAGCCAATGAAGAAACGGCGCCCGGCCACGATAACCTTTCAAACTCAAATATGCCTCTACAAACACTTCTTGAACAAGCTCCTCGCACACGCCTGGGTCTCTGCTGAAACGCCACATAAGTTTCGTAATCTGTTTCTCATAGCGTCGGACCAGATTCGCATAAGAATCCTTGTCACCATTTAGGCAAGCCGCAATGTCCTTCCGATCGGCACTTTCCACTATGCTCTCTACCGCCTTTTTGTCCACGCGTCAGACCATAGGCAAGCCAAGGCACAATTAGGAGTCCTGGCCTGTGGTCATCACTTGACCATAATACTGCCCTCGGAAGTATAGCAGCAAAAGCAATAAGCTCAACCAGAACATGGCTTACAGACTTCCAACTATACATTTTCACATTTTCAATCCATTATAGCAGACCGTCTCACTTTCTTAGTGGCCAAAAATGAGTATAGGTAACACAGAAAAAAAAGTTTTTTCCCAAGCCCAAACACCAGGCATCCCTCCGGCTCTGGCAGATGGCTCCATGGAGAACGCAGTTTTGGCAAGAAAGTGAAAAAAATGTGTTTTCGCTGTTACCGTTCCAAGAACCGGGCCACTATCCATGTAGATTAGTTTGTTGCACAGATGAGTCTTTTTGGGCGTTGAATGCGTCCGGATCAAATGAAATGGAATTGAGCCCGATGGCAGGAAACGGGGATTCACAAAGGAGTAGATATGGCCAAGCAGATACTTGCCGACATTTCGGTAGAAGGTGCAAGAAAATATACAGAAACAACAGAGTCGTTGAGGTTCATCGAAATCTTGAATTGCTGCAATAAACTCTCTATTTGAAATCGTCTCTATAGCAGGATTGGCAAGGAATTAGAAGAATCGTTCTTCTTAAGTGTTCTCAAACCATTTTACAGTGAAAGGAAATCAAGATGTTGACAAGAAAGACTACCCGGAGCGTTGTCGCTGTGCTAGTCATTGTGGGGCTGCTGCTGGTGGGGCAATCGCTATCCCAGCCGGGACAACGCGGACAGAGGGGCGGCCAGCAGGATCAGCAGGGGCAACGCGGACAGAGAGGCGGCCCCGGCGGGGGACAATTCGATCCTGAGCGGATGCGCCAGATGATGGACCAGCGCATGCGGGAGCAGCTCGGCGCCACCGAGGCGGAGTGGAAGGTCCTCGGACCTCGCTTTACGAAGGTCCAGGAACTCAGCCGGCAGACCCGAGGCGGCGGCCGTGGCGGAATGATGTTTGGCGGACGAGGCGGCATGGGTGGACGAGGCGGCGGCCCGGGTGGTCAGGGTGGTCCCGGTGGTAACCGACCTGGCGGCAACCAAGGCGCACCGGCCAGAGAACAGTCGGCCGTAGAAAAAGCCCAGGAGCAATTGCGCACCGTGCTCGATAACACGGCGTCTACGCCGGAACAGATCACGACGGCGCTCACAGGCCTGCGCAAGGAAAGAGAGAAGGCCACGCAGCTACTCGCCGTGGCAGAGCAGGACCTGCGGAAGATCATCACAATCCGCCAGGAAGCCATATGTGTAATGATGGGTATATTGGACTAAAGACACGGCCACTGCCATGAATGTACTTGTAGACAGAATGGTCCAGGAGGGACTTTTGGACGAAACCGCGGCCCGGGGATTGAGCGGGTTGCTCGCCTCAGGTGAGCGCCCGGCTCGGGCGTTTGCGGCCTGTGGGCTGGCCGAGGAACCGCTGCTTCATTTCTGGACGCGCCAGTTCGGTTACCCCTATGTGGAACTCGAGCAGTGTTCGTTCTCCAAGCAGTTTCTCGCCCAGTTCCCGGCCCGCGTCCTTCTGGATAAACACGTTATTCCCGTCGAAGGAACCAACGGCGAGGTGCTGGTCGTCACGAGCAATCCGTTCGAGACATCGGCAATCGACCAGTTGCGCCTGGCCACGGGTCTCGACCTTCAGATGGCCCTGGCGCCGCTGACCGAGATCAACCGATGCATCAAACGGTACCTTGGTGTCGGAGCCGACACGGTCCAGTCGATGATCTCGGAGGCCGGAGAGAACGGCCTTCAGGTGATTGACACTGATGCCGACGACGATATGGATCTGACCGATGCCGCCGAGGGCGCGTCGATCGTCCGCTTCGTCAATCAGATCATCACCGAGGCCATCGAGCTGCGAGCCACCGATGTACACATCGAGCCCTTCGAGAACACATTGCGCGTTCGATACCGCATCGACGGCGTGCTGCAGGAAGCGTCGGTGGCGACTGAGGTCAAACAGTTTCAAGCGGCGATAGTCTCGCGTCTGAAGATATTGAGCAAGCTGGACATCGCCGAGAAGCGCGTCCCTCAAGACGGTCGCATAAAGATTCTCATCGCCAACCACGAGATTGACGTGCGTGTCTCGGTAATTCCGATGCTTTACGGCGAAGCCGTCGTCCTGCGGTTGCTCGACCGCTCGTCGGTGCTGCTCGGTCTTGACAAGCTCGGCATGTCCGGTCACGACTTGAGCACGACCAACATGATCCTCGAAAGGCCCCACGGAATCATTCTGGTAACCGGGCCCACCGGCAGCGGCAAGACGACATCGCTGTACGCGGGCCTGTCATGTATTAATGATATCCAGAGAAAGATCATCACCATTGAGGACCCCATCGAGTATCAGCTTCACGGCATCAATCAGATACAGGTCTCGCGCAAGGCGGGACTGACTTTTGCTCTGGGGCTTCGGTCGATCCTGCGACACGACCCCGACGTCATTCTCGTCGGTGAGATTCGGGACATGGAGACGGCGGAGATTGCTATTCAAGCATCTCTGACCGGTCACCTCGTATTCTCGACCTTACACACAAACGATGCCCCGACGGCGTTGACGCGTCTTGTGGACATGGGGGTCGAGCCTTATCTGGTCGCCTCATCTCTGGAAGCGGTAATCGCCCAGCGTCTGGTGCGTGTCATCTGCACCGAGTGCAAGGAGGAGCTTTCAGCGAGCGAGACCGAGCCGTTAAGGCGTCGATACGGAGACAAGCTGCCGGAAAAGCTCTACAAAGGACGGGGCTGCCGGCGCTGCCAGAACACAGGCTACCGAGGGCGTATCGGGATATTCGAGATGATGGTTGTTACCGATGAGATCAGATCGCTCATCATCCGCAATGCCTCGCCTCGAGACCTTCGCCAGGCATCAGCCAAGCAGGGGATGACGAGCCTTCGCGACGACGGGTTCAGGCATTTGTTCGAGGGCCGGACGACCGCCGAAGAAGTCTTTAGAGTTACCAAGGATGACACATTCGCGGCAAGCGCCCCCGGGAACATGACATAGGAGTCACAGGAACATAAGATGTCAACATTCGCATACAAAGCGATAGACTCAAGCGGACAAGAGACAGCCGACAGGCTCGTAGCGCCCGATAGGTCAGCAGCGATCGAGCTGCTCTGCATCAAGGATCTCAGTCCGATCTCCGTCGAGAGAGTCCAAGAGAAACGGCCAGAGGGGCTGTTCGCTCGAATCGGCGGCGTCTCCAAACGTGAGGTTGACGCATTTACGCGGCAGTTGGCCAACCTCCTGGCCGCCGGTGTGCCGATAAGCCGAGCACTCGGAATCCTCAACCGCGAGGCATCCCGAGCGGCGTCCAAGAAACTCTGGGCTGTCATCCACGACCAGGTCGCCGGAGGAATGGCTCTGGCCGATGTATTGAGTCTGCACCCACAGGCTTTCTCAACCGTTTATGTCGCCATGGTTCGAGCCGGCGAGACCGGAGGATTTCTCGAACTGGTGCTCGGGCAAATCGCGACGTTTCGAGCACGCGAGGACGAACTAAAGGGGCGGGTAAAAGCAGCCCTGATCTATCCGATCATTCTGGCTGTAATGTCAACCGCTATTCTGTTGTTCCTGTTGACATACTTCATCCCGCGGTTCTCCGTAATGTTCGCCGAGTTCGGCGGATCATTGCCCACGCTGACACGGCACATTGTTTCCGTCAGTGAGATACTCCTGAAATACTGGTTCGTGCTCATTTTTGGAATTGCTCTGGCCGTCTTTGCTATTCAACGCACACTCGCCGAGGACGAAGGCCGGCGCACAATGGAGAAGCTTCTGCTTCGCACGCCCCTGTTCGGCACGGGGATGGCGCGTTTCGCGCTGGTGCGATTCTGCCGCATGTTGGGAACGCTCGTAGGTGCTGGAGTGCCCCTGATCTCTGCGTTGAAGGTGGCCAAGGAGGCTATCGGCAACCAGGTCCTCGCCGACACGGTCACCAGCGCCATCGAGAACGTCCAGAAAGGAAATCCCCTGGCGCGAAGCCTCGAAGAATGTCGTCTGTTGTTTCCACCGGCGGTGATTGAAATGATCTCGGTAGCCGAAGAAAGCGGGGGACTCGATCAGGAGCTGACACGCCTTGCCGGGGCGTACGAGGTGGAACTCGATCGTCATCTGAAAATGATGGTGGCTCTGGCTGAGCCGCTGATGTTGTTCGTTATGGCTGTTCTGGTCGGAACAATAGTGATCGGAATGCTCCTGCCCATCTTCAATCTGCAAGAGCTGATCCGGTAGGGTGCGCATCGCACGCTGGAATGCGAATAAGTGTTGGTCGGAAATAGATTGGTTAGGATTTGACATGAAATCATTATCTGAAAACAAGAAGAAACAAGCGTGTCGGAGGAATGGTGCGACAAAGGTCTCCGGTTTCACCCTGATCGAGCTGCTTCTGGTGCTGGTAATATTGGCGACGCTCGCCGCTGTAGTGACGCCCAAGTTTACCAAACGGGCCGAGCAAGCCCGCATTACGGGTGCGAAGACGCAGATGTCTCAGTTAGAGGTCGCTCTGGACACTTTTCAGATCGACGTAGGTCGCTTCCCAACGACCGCCGAGGGTCTGCGAGCATTGGTGGAAAAGCCGGCCAGCAACTCCGAAGGATGGCTCGAGCCTTACCTGAAGCGTGACATACCGAAGGATTCCTGGGGCAACGAGTACATCTACAGGTATCCGGGTCAGTACAACCAGGAAGGCTATGACCTGTCGTCGATCGGCCCGGACGGCAAACAGGGCGGCGACGATGACATTGTCAATTGGTCGCTAGAGAGACGGTAGTCTGTCACCGGACAAGGATATGCGTGCGAACAGAATATATCACGGCAGAGACGAGGGCTTCACACTCCTGGAGCTTATTCTGGTGATGGTTATCCTATCGACCGTGCTCGCGATGGCGGCGCCGTCTTTGCGCGGCTTCTTCGCCTCGCGCCAGACACATGATACGGCCGCACAGATTCTCGCGTTGACTCAACTGGCGCGCTCTCAGGCAATCAGCGAGGGCATCATCTACAGACTCAACTTCGATACGACCGAGCACACATACTGGCTGACGGCACAGCAGGCCGGGACCTTTGAGGAACTCAAGACCGGACTCGGACAGATATTCACCCTGCCGAAGGACATGGTCATGGAATTGGATGACATTGAAGAACAGGACACGGACATGTTCCTTGCGTTTACGCCGCAGGGAACGGTTACGGCCGGCACAGTCCGGCTCATAGACCGGCGCGGCCTGGCTCTGGAAATCACGTGCCCGACCGTTACGGAATCATTTTCGATTATGGAACTTAAGTATGTCGATGGTCGATATATATCGAGACAGAATGGCTGAAGGGAGCCGCCGTTGCGGTGGCTTCACGTTCATTGAGCTACTGGCGACGATGGTGCTGATCGGCATCATCATGCCCGTGGCGATGCACTGTATTGCACTTTGCGCCGGTTTGGGCGGCCAGGCACGCAGACAGATCGAAGCAGCATCGCTGGCGAGAACCAGGCTGACCGAACTGACTGTCTCAGACGATTGGAAAACGAGCCAAAAGGACGGCGATTTCGGAAAGGACTGGCCCGGCTACCGGTGGACGGCGGAGGTCTCCAGTTGGACGGATTCGACGATGAGCCAACTCGACCTGACCGTGTTCTGGCAGTCACGGGGCAAGGAACGCATGGTTACACTCAGCACACTCGTAAACCCGGAGGAAATCTGAAATGGGTCGTCGCGCAGCAAAACAGGAAGCCTTTACGCTGATCGAGCTGCTGGCTGCCATGACTCTGATGGTGGTGGCCGCCTCGTGCTTGTACTCGGCGTTGTACACGGGTTTCAAGGCACGCCGCAGCGCGATTTCAGCCGTCGAGCCAACGGCCCTGGCGATCAACGCCATCGAACTTCTCAAGCAGGACATCTACGGTGTCTTGCCGCCAAGCGGGGTCCTGGCCGGGGCGTTTGTCGGCATCGACTCGTATGGCGCCAACGGCGTGGATTCCGACAGCCTCGAGTTCTTCACGACGCACGTGTACGCCGATGATGATTACCCCGCAGGAGGATTGGGTAAGATCGAGCTGGCCCTGGAACAGGATACGGACGAAGACCGGGAGAATTACCGCCTCGTTCGCCGGGTGACATCCAATCTGCTGCCTCCGAGAACGATAGATCCTCAAGAGCAAGTTCTCTGCCGCAACGTGACGTCACTGAATCTGCTGTACTTCGACGGCGAAGGCTGGGTGGATGAGTGGGACTCGACCGCGGATGCAAACAGTCTTCCGCTGGCCGTGCAGATCGATATTAAAATAGCGAACAACGCAATAAACGGAACGAGTGCGCCGCAGGAACGTCGGCTCGTACAGAGCTTCGCCATACCATGCGGTATGTGGGCAAAGCAAGAGGACGAGAGCGCCGACTCAGGACAAGGCGGGAGTTGATAAGTCACATGAACGCGACTGAAGGCGGACAATTCGAACCGACGGGCCGGAGCAAGGGCACGATCCTGATCGTCACGATCTGGGTCGTTCTGGTCCTGGCGGGCCTGGCGCTTGTTTTTGCCCACTCGATGCGGATCGCCGCGATCGTCGCGGCCAACCACGTGGCGTCGCTGAAGGCCGAATCTGTCGCCGCCGGCGCCTCGGAGTTCATCATGGCGCAATTGGCCGCGGGTGAAGAAGAGACCGGGGACCTGATGGAAAGTGAGCCGTATGAGGCGGTCGAATTAGGAGAGGATTATTTCTGGGTCCTGCGCTCGAACCTGGAAGACGACGATGAGTTCGACTACGGACTGACCGACGAGGCGGGCAAGGTCAATCTAAACTCGGCATCGGAGGAGATGCTGCTGAGATTGCCCGGCATGACGGCTGAATTGGCTGCCTCGATTATTGATTGGCGAGATGAAGACAGCGAGATCTCACCCGGAGGGGCCGAGGATGAATACTATCTTTTGCTGTCGGAACCGTACAACTGCAAGAATTCTGAGCTGGAAACTGTCGATGAGATACTTCTGATCAAGGGCGCATCGGAAGAACTGCTCTACGGCGAAGACACCAATCTAAACGGCATTCTTGACGACAACGAAAACGACGGCGATCTCAGCGATCCGGACGACAATCGCAACGGTCGGCTGGATACGGGTTTCTACGATTATGTCACGGTCTACAGTGTGGAGGAAAACGTCGACAACGAAGGCGGCCAGAGGATCAACATTAACGACGCCGGCGCACGGGGGGATCTTCAGAGTGCGCTGCAGGAAACTCTGAAAGAGGAACGGACTCTGGAGGTGATGAGCCTTATCCCAACCCGACCGTCATTTGACAATATTCTTGATTTCTATTATATGACCGGACTGAAATTCGAGGAGTTCACGCAAATCGCCGACCGGCTCACTACAAGCGATGAAGCGACCATGCCCGGCGTGGTTAACGTTAACACCGCATCCAAAGAAGTATTGCTGTGTCTGCCCGGATTGGAGGAGAACGATGCCGACGCATTGTTGTCCTACCGTGACCGCAACAACGAACTTGACTCAATCGCCTGGGTGACAAACGTCCTGGACCGAGAGAAAGCGGTCGGCATCGGCACCTACATTACGGTTCGCTCATTCCAGTACTCGGCGGATATTGTCTGTCTGTCGGGCAACGGACGGGCTTATAAGCGATACAAAGCCGTCTTCGACACGGCCGGCGGAACGCCTCATGTTGTGTACTGGAAATCGCTGACACACTCGGGCTGGCCCCTAAATCGAGAAATTGTCGCTGCCCTCAGAAAAGGCGAACCCCTTACGAACCGTATTTTGGGCATGAATTAACTGGACGAAAGAAATGCTTGGCACTCAAACAATATTGGGACTTGCTATTGACGATTCCGGCGTTGTCGCGGCCGAGGTGTGTATTCGACAGGGCCGTCCTGAGATCAGACGTGCGGATATGATGGCATTCGACGAGAGACTTAATTCGGACAATGCGCAGGATCTCGGCCACAAGCTCAGACAGTTCCTCAGGACGAACCACTTCTCCTCAAAACGGGCCGTGGTGGGGATTCCGACAAAGTGGATTGTGACCAAGGAGATCGTCGCGCCGCCGGCGCAACCGGATGCGTTGGCGGGCATGCTGAGCATACAGGCCGAGCGGGCATTCTCTCTGAACGCCAGTGAATTAATATTCGACTATTGCGGCCGCACCAGTACGTCGGAGAAAAGCGAGGTTCTTTTGGTTGCAGCCCAACGTCAGGTTATCAATCAAGTCAAAGAACTGATGGATGCCGCCGGCTTACAGGTGCGATCTATCACCGTCTCGGCGCTGGCTTTCGGCAAGACCCTCTCGGAGGCTGGTTCGCAGCAACGGTACGGTCTCTACACCCGGCCGACGTATTGCGAATTCTGGAGTCAGTCGAATGGCAGGCTGCGATCCGTGCAGCATGTCCCCTTGGCAAATACAGGCGCCGCGAACGAGCGAGCGGACCTTCTCACGTCCACAATTCAGCGGCTTATTGTGCTGTCATCCGAACCGAATCAGTCTGCGCCGCATGAAATAACTGTGTACGACGCCTCCAATGTCTCGGATGGAGTCATAGATCAACTCAACAAACGGCTGGCGCCCCAGATCACGGTCAGCGACGGCAACGCCGGTCTGTTGCCTGATAGATTTGCCTCGCCCGACGGGGCCGACGACGCACAGTCCATAGCTGCGGCCTCGCTGGCCGTCACCGCCATCGGTGCGAGCAAACCTTCGGTAGATTTCCTGAACCCGCGTATAGGCCGCAAGAAGAAGTCGAGCCACAGACGCCTCACCTCCTGGGCCGCTGTCGCCGGCGTGTTGTTTGTTGTAGGTGTGGGGGCTGTCATTGCAGATTGGCAGAGCAAGAGCGCCGATGTCGCAACCTACACGCAGCAGTTGGAGTTGATCAGTAAGGACGTAGCCGCCGCCCGGGAAATGGTCGATCGCATCTCCTTCGCGGGCAGTTGGACATCGCGCAAACCACAGTTTCTGGAGTGCATACGTCAATTGACGCTGGCGTTTCCTGAATCGCCAAGCGTTTGGGCCACGAGCCTGGCCATAAGCGAGCAAGCCGAGGGTTCGCTGGTCGGCAAGGCCGTCGACGACGCGAGTTTCAGCGAGGTTCTGGACAAGATGAAACAGAACAGTGAGTTCTCCGGCGTTAGGATGATGCACTCGCGAAATGCCGGAGGCAGTTCCACGGAAAAAGAATTTGCCGTAACATTTAAATTCAGAGGTATGAAATAGAATGGGTCTGTCAAAAAGAGAGCGAATTATCCTGATCGCCACGCTTGCATCCGTGGGGCTTCTTGTCGTGGTCAAGTTCGTCATTGACCCCGTACAGGCCAAACGCGATGAGTTGGAGGCGCAGAGGCAGCAGCTCCTGGGGAATCTAAACGAGGCCGAGATGCTGATCGGTAACCACGGGCGCATGCAGAAGAAATGGGACGCGATACTGTCCGACGGTCTGCAAAGTGAGACAGAGGCCGAGAGCAGGATACTGAGCGCTCTTCGGGAATGGTCCGGGGCTGCGAATATGGCGCTCAGCTCCATCCGACCGGAACGCATCTCAAGTGACAGAGGGCTCCAGGAGATGATCTTCACCGTCGCCGGCAGGGGCACCCTCGAATCGGTCGCACACTTCCTGTGGCAGATAGAGACAGCCGTATTGCCGGTCAAGATCAAGGACATGCAACTGGGCTCGAGCAGTGAAGCCGGCGACAGCATGTCGCTGCAACTGCATCTCTCGGCGCTGTACCTGGGGGCACAACAAGAGCAAGGCGAGACCGGACAACCGGAGGGGAGAAAATGAGCAGGCACTGTAGATATCTGAAAATATTCACCATACTGGCGGCGCTCCTTGGACTGGCAGTTTCAGCATGGTCCGATGCTGGAGAGTGCCCGGAACCGAACACTCCGGTAGAAAGCCAGCAATTGACCACTGTGGGAGACAGCCAGGAACCGAACGCTCCGGCAGAAAACCAGCAATTGACCGCTCAGGGAGAAAGCCAGGAATCGACCGGCCCGGGAGAAGGTCAGGAATTGCCCAGTCCGGGAGAAGGCCGGGAACAGATCAACACATCGCAGTCATGGGACGTATACAAGATAGTCGTAGAGCGAAACATGTTCTCCCGACAAAGAGGCCCGCGCGTCGACCGTAGCAGGAGACGGCAAGTGCCCGTGGCTCCTCCTGTCCCTGATCCGGAGTCATACGTCGTCCTCAAGGGAATTGTCCAGGAGGACGGCGCATTCATCGCTTTTCTGGAAGACACTCAAAGCGGCCAGATCCGCAGAGTCCGGCAGGGAGACAGCGTGGTGAGGGGCAAGATCAAAGCCCTGAGCCTGGATTCGATCGAGTATGAGTTTGAGGACAAAACGACCACTGTCACAATGGGTTTAAATTTGCAGGGCGGGCGGGACGGCACCGTTTTCACCGGAATGTATGAGTTGTCGCAGACATCTTCAACAACGCCTGCGGGAGGTACGACTGAAACATCGACTCGGCCCTCTGAAGACGAAGCGGAAATCCTAAGGCAACTCATGGAACGACGACAACAGCAAGTCGGGAAGTAGAACCCCGATACAACAAGTATAAATAGACATATATAGATTCAAAAGGAGACAACAGCCATGCGAACTTTTGCATTAACAATCCTAGCCGCGATGTTGGCCGGCGCGGTCTTGCTTACCCCAGGCCACACTTCAGCGCAACCCACTGCGGATTCAACAGCCGAACCGGTTGAGGTTGTCAAGACCAACGGTGACATGAAGGTCAAGCTCAACTTCCAGGATGCCCCCTTGCAGACTGTTTTGGAGTATCTGTCCGAAACAGCGGGACTGACGGTTGTCTCCGATCAGCCTATTGTTGACGGCCGCATGACGGTTATCAGCCGCCAGCCGATCTCGCTGGACCAGGCCGTTTCCTTGATCAACTCGGTACTGAAGGAAAAGAGCTTGACAACAATTCTCACGGGCAATGTCCTCAAGGTGGTTACCCTGGAGAAGGCCAAGCAGGAGAGTATTCCCGTCCTTTCCGGGCGCGACCCTGACGCTATTGTGGCCAGCGACGACATAGTGACCTATGTGATCCCCGTCAGCTATGTAACCGCACGTGCACTGAGTGAAAACCTGCGGACACTGATCCCGGAATATGCCAGTCTCGAGGCCAACGAGGACGGTAATGCCCTGATAATCACCGACACGATGGCCAACATCAAGCGCCTGATGAAAATCGTTGTGGCATTGGATACCCACATGGCATCGGTGGCGGAAATCAGGGTCTTCCGTCTGACAAATGCCGACGCCAGGAGCGCAGCCGACATGATCAACACCATGTTCGCCCAGAACCAACAAGGCGGCGGTCGCACCACCGGTCGCGGCGGTCAGCAAGGGGCTATGAATCCCATGCAGATGATGATGAACAGGATGGGTGGCGGCGGCCCCGGCGGAGGACGCGGCGGCTTCGGCGGTGGAGGACGCGGCGGTCCTGGCGGCGGGCGCTAGCCCGGATGGATCCGCAGGAGGATCAAGACGAAATTATGAACCTTATGACTTAGGAATAAAAGAACTCGATCAATGAAGCACAGATGCCTCGAATATCGAACAGCCTTCTGGTGCTAAGGAGACCATAGCGATGAAGATTCTCAGAATATTTATCATAAGCGTGCTGCTGGCAACCACCGGCGTATTTATGCCTTCTCAAAGCCTTGCCCAACGGGGCGCCGATTCGCCGCAAGAAACCACGGCTGAGAACTCTGCCGCCTCTGCCAGCCGCTTCGGCAGAGGGCAGCGCGATAGCGGCCGGGCCGATAGCGCGGACGCCGAGGCTGCGCAGGGCGGAGGCAGCGTCAACGTTCAGGTAACGGCAACCTACGACGAACGGACCAACTCCGTGATCGTGAGAGGACCTAGCGAAATCCTGAGTCTCGTAGCCCAGGTGCTCGCAGACCTGGACTCCACGACGACACAGATCGCCGACGTAAGGATATTTAAACTCAGATATACCGATGCCACAAGTACAACAAACATCATTAACCAGATTTTTGGCGAGCAGCAGGCTTCGGCGCAATCCAACCAGATGGGCGGCTTCGGTCCCATGACGTTCCGGGGTCCCGGTGGTGGCGGGCAGACAGAAGAGCAGGATGGCGGCCAGGCCACGGTCACGGCGGCTGCCGACACCCAGACAAATAGCGTCGTCGTGGCGGGCCCGGAGAATCTCCTGAATGTTGTGGAGGACGTGATCAAAACGCTGGACAGAAGGGACACCGAAGCCGCGGACGTCAGGGTCTTTCAGCTCAGATATGCCGATGCGATGAACACGGCCCAGATGATTAACGACCTGTTCGGCGACGATGCGCAGTCCTCCGGTTCGCAACAGGGGGGTATGAACTTCATGCGAGGCGGTGGACCGGGCGGGATCGGCGGCGGCGGACGCGGCGACCAGGGCAACCAGCAGCAGGGCACGGCCAGCTCAATGCTGACAGTGAGTGCGGCGGCGGACAGCCGGACAAACAGCGTTGTTGTAACCGGACCAAAAGAAACTCTGGATGTGGTGGCCGACATGATCAAGAACGTGGACACCCAGCTCGCCACTATGGCGGACGTGAAGGTTTACCATCTGGAGTATGCGGATGCCCAGGACACGGCTGAGCTTATCAATGAAGTCTTTGGAGAAAGCAGCAGCTCTTCACGAACGACGAGTTCCAGCGGTCAGCAGAATCAGGCTATATCATTCCGCGGAGGAGGAATGGGAGGTGGTGGGGGACAGCAGCAGACGACCGGCACTGCCGGCAGCGTTTCGGATGTTGCGATTATCGCCTCAGCCGACTCGCGCACAAACTCAGTGGTTGTCAGCGGTCCGACCGAAACGTTGGCAATCATAACGGACGTGATCAAAGAGCTAGATGAGAATCCCGAACAGGAGCGACAGATCTTTCTCTATCCGCTCAAGAACGCCAACGCCGAGAATCTCATGACGATCCTGAACAGTCTCTTCGCCGAGATGGCGGCGCTGAACGACGAAGGTGCGGGCACCACAGGCCAAGTTTTCCAGGGCAACCAGAGAGCGGCCCAGCCGACGGGAGGCGCCACGTCCGATTCATCGGGCGGCGGTGACGATCTTTCGGAGGATACCTTCTTCGAGGCCGACCTGGATACGAATACTCTTCTCGTGTTGACCTCATCGAAGAACTACGACAAGATCAAGCTCATCCTCGCAGATTTGGATAAACCCATCGGCCAGGTCCTGATCAAGGTCCTGTTCGCCGAGGTGACCCACAGCGATACCATTGATCTGGGCACCGAGTTCTCGATGCTGAACCTCAGCAAGGGCGGCGACAGCGTACAGACGTCACAGGTCTTTGGCACTCCGTCACCACTGACATACCAGGGAGGAACCAGCTTTCCCACAGGTTTAGGGGTTAGGACCATTGAGGGGGACCTTGATTTGACAATTCACGCCCTCCAGGAAACCGGTCGCTTAAATGTTCTCTCGCGACCCTATATCCTGACAAGTAACAACCAACTGGCCACCATAACCATCGGCGAGGAGGTCCCGATCGCTACAGGCACCACTGAGGTTGCGGGCCAATCGCAGACCACCATTGACTACCGCAATGATATCGGCATCGTGTTGAACGTGACCCCGTCTATCAATCCCGACGGGCTGGTGAACATGACCGTGAATCCTCGGATCACCACGAGGTCGGCCGAAAGCGTCGCGATCACGGAAACCCTCTTTGCAGAGGCCTTTTCCACGCGGTCAGCAGAAACAAAGGTCTCCGTACGCGACGGCCAGACCATTGTCATCGGCGGCCTCATCGAGGACAAGCTTACGGACACCATTAAAAAAATCCCGCTGCTGGGAGACATTCCCATCGCGGGCCATCTATTTAAACGAACTATCAAAGAAAAGACGAAAACGGAGCTGCTGATCTTCCTGACTCCGCATGTAGCTA
>JADHXR010000177.1 GCA_016782865.1 Phycisphaerae bacterium | reverse complement strand
CAGCGTTTGTGGGAGGAGCCCCAGGATTGGACTAAGGACGCCGAAGTTTTGTCGTTGTGGTTCTACGGCGATCCTGGCAATGCCGTCGAGCCGTTCTATGTGGCCTTGGAAGACAGCGCCGGCAACCGCAAAGAGGTCGCACACCCGGATCCTGCTGCGATCACAGTGGAACGTTGGGAGCAATGGGCTATCCCCTTAGTTGACTTCACCGGCGTGGATCCGACAACTATCAAGATGATGGGCATCGGCGTTGGCGACCCGGTCAGCAACCAACCGGGCGGTACAGGCCTGGTGCGTGTCGATGACATCGAGCTGCACCGTTCATCTGGGCAGTAGCGCCTTGTCCACACCAAGCCAGCGAACAAAAAGACAAGGCGCCCAATACAGCCAGCGGGCTGGCAGATTGCGGAGCTGCCAGCCCCTCCTTTTCGCAGCGTCCATTAATCAATTAGGAAACCATAACGTCTTTGCAAAAGCCGTTGTGGAGCCAAAAAATCACGCATATTCGGGCTCCAAATGGGCAAAATCAAGGTCTGCGGAGACATTTTGGTTTGAAACTCGGTTTGTTCTATTCATCAAAGTTGTCCCGTTCATGAACCTTCCAAAGAGCCTTTCTGCCAAGTTCATCGACTCTACAGCAATCCTATGCGCGTGTGACAAGCAGAGGATCTCCCAGCTCGACGTCCCATTGGCTGGATCTTCTGGCCAAAAGTGATTGGCGCGCATCTGGTTAGAGACAACCGGGGCCCGTACCGCAGTTCGATACGGGCCCCTAACTGATGCCATACTGTCATCTACCACACCATATCGTATGGCTGTGCTTCCTATCGTGGCCGATACAGCCGGATATCATCAAAGAACATCTTGCCTGAACCACCGGTCGCCGTCGGACCGCCTGTACTGCCCAGGCCAATCGCGATCTTATCCACGTTGGTCAGGATTATGCCCTGATCCGCAAAGGTCTGGAGCGGGATAGTCCATTCGGTCCAGGTGTCGATCTGTGCCGCCGCCGGATCATCGTGGACCACCACTGCCGGGCTTCCGGTACTGTTAGAAATCGCGACATACAGCGGCTCGGCATCATTGGCCGGATCGCCAATGAACCACAGAGACAATTCCGCGACGCCTTCTTCAGTCCAGTCACGCGTATTGGCCAGTGTCAGAGTTGCTTCGGAAATCTTATTGGCGTTGTCGTAGACATACGGCATGGACTGGTTGCCGCCGTGGACAGTAGTCTGGTCCGCGTAGGGAGGAAGGTCATTACCCACCAATGCTCCATTGGTCGTGGTTCCGAAGCCGTCTATCCATATGTCGAATATCCTGTTGCTCGCATCATCAGGCGGATCAATGTCGTTGTAGGACTCGAAGTCGTCGACGGCAAGGAAATCAGCCGTCGTAAAGCTCCAGACGCTGCCAATCCACGGGCTGTCGGGGTTGACGCTATTGACTTCATCAATGCGCCAGTTGTAGGTGGTATGCCAAGCGAGTTTGCCAGCATCATAGCTCTCGTCACCGAGTGCCTTTGTGCCTTTATACTCAGGCGAGGCTGTGGCGGCATTCTTAACGGCTTCTTCATCGGCGCCGAAGTAAACCTCGTGTGAAGCGGCATAATCTCCCGGGCCCCAACTGAGCACAGGTGTGTGCCCTACACCGGTAGCGCCACTACGTGGACTCGGGCTGCCGGCTTTTATAGGCAGCGCCAGTGCAGCCTGCGGAACGATCTGCTTTGGAGTGGATGGGCTTTCCCAGCGCAGTTCTGCTATCGCATTCGTCGTGTTCTCAAAATACTCCATCACAATGCCGTACGTGTTCCCGGCGACAAGGTCAATCGTTCCACTGTGCTCGATTGGGTATATTGGAACCGATTGCCAGGAATCAGCAAGCTGTTTACCGCCTACCCATAGTCGTACACCATCATCGGTCTTGGGGTAGAAGGTGTAGGTCTCGGTATATCCGGCCTCCACTTCGCCCGTCCATCTGATTGAGAAGTCATTATCGCCGACCGCCGGATCCGGCGCGTTAGCATCCATCCAAGTGAAGTTAATTTGAGGATCTGTACGGGACAGAACGAATGTCTCAAAGTCCGTCCCTTTGTAGTAGTCTGCTCGCAGACCTCCACCGGATTTTGCAGTTCTGAAGCTCCAGACTTTGCCTGTATGTGTAGCGAAGGCGTCAAACTCATCCACCCGCCAGTAGTAGACTTTATCGTTGTCGAGAGGTCCCGGACTAAAAGTGCTGGCGCTCTGGGCCGATCCGCCAGCAGCATTGCTTACGTCGTCAAAATTGTCGCCGAAGTAGACAGTGTGCAGTTTTGCATCATGACCCGGTGTCCAGCTAAGAGTCACACCCGGGCCCACGAATTTGCTGTCGTCAGCCGGGATAGGCTCATAAGCCGATCTGGGGGGAACGAGAAAACTCCACACATCGCCTTTGAATTTTGTACCATCGGCGCTCACTTCATCGATCCGCCAATAATACCTTGTACCCTGAACAAGACCTTCAGGATAGGGAAAACCGGGAAAGCCCATCACGTATAACGTCGTTGTCTGGCTACCCTGGAATGTATCGCCGGTTCCAGCCTCCACATCAGCATAACTTTCACCGAAGTACACATCCTGCGAGACAGCATCCGGCGCCGCCAGCCAGCTAAGGGTTGCCCATGTATCCGTATGAATGGCACCGTCAGGCGGGTTGGGATTTGCCGCTTTGTCACTTGCCTCGAGTACGGCGACGGCCCACACACTCGGATCCTGCCAACCATTTCCATCCGTTGAATACCAGGAAACCTGCGAGTCTCGACCACCTCCGTCGTCATCATCGTTAATCCATACATCGAAACCAATCAATTGGCCAGGCGTTGCCGGCTTGCCCATGACGCTCATCCATGGCAGCTTGGCTTCCAACGTATAGCCTTCAGCGGTTGTCTCAATGGTGTATTCCACGCCCACCAAGCTTGGAGCTCCATTGTGGATTGCACCGGGTTCTTCATATACTGCGTTATTCCACCAAAAGTTATACTGGTGGTCATTTGTATCTGGGCTGGTCCCTTTGCTATTGTCCCCATCGACATAGACTTCGATACTGTCATCTTGCCATTTACTGCCGGAACCCGAGTCGTTCGTCAGAGACTCATCTGTCACCTCGACCAGGACATAGAGTGCTTCCCAGTTCCAGAGGGCCCGCCAAGTACCAGAGCAATCTGCAGGCGAACTGGGGGCGACTCCTACTTGGCTGGTGCCTATCGTATGTTCTGCCGAAAAAAGCCATACCTCATCGATTCGACCATCGAGCACCGGCATGGCCCCCGGGCTGGGGATGACCACGTCTTGGGCCGGAACCACGCTGACCAAACTCAGCACAAAAACAAAAGAAAATACAAAAATCAATTTTCTAAACATAATACGCCTCCTTCAAATATAATGGTTGATAATAGTCTTAGCTGCGCCACATTCACTCTATCCTTATTCAGGATGATCACTCACGCTTTGCTGCCACCTCCTTTCCTTGGAAATCTAACCATTGACCAAAATATAGAGAAATTTAATGCCTATGCTTGAAAACCAGAATCCACAGATGTAAGCCCACACGGCATGGCCCTCACGAAACTTCTTCGCACCAGATCACCCGCCTTCCCGTTAAGGAAAATCTCTGGGCTTCCGGCTCTTGATCATGCCCGGGATGAAGAACCAGATTATGCAGGGATCTCCAATTTACATTTCACAAGACCACTTCTAAAAGCTCAAGGGCTTATAATAACACAATTCATTCTCAATGTCAAAGGTTTTCGGCAACTTTGGCACACCATGGAAGCCTACTTAATCATAGTAATTTCAGATTAGATGTCCTATATCAGGAAGACAGAATTGCCCCAATGCCTTCTTTCGCTGCTGGTTGTTTAGAAGCAAGTTCACTATATACCTTCTCCATCACTCGCGTTCGGTCTGCCAGGGCTCCTGATGTTCCGGAGGCCCGCCGACTCTGGGCGTGGCCATGGTAATGGGCATCTTGACGGATATTCTCTCTGAACTGCGGACGACTCTGCCCAGCTTTTCTTTTGTTGCTCGGACGGGCCCAGTGATGAGTTCGGGGACGCTGTACGTCCAAAGGCATGAATCATAATGTGTCGGATCTTTCTGGGGCAGCCGTATCGGTTTGTGTACTTTGCCGCTTTCATCCACGTATGCGATATATATTCTGGTGAATACGCCGCTGCCTCTTTTACTGCTGAATACGATCCACCGGCTGTTACTCGAGAAGCTATGCCAGCTTTCACTTTCGCTGCTGTTGATATCGAGCCGGCTGTACTTGTACTGGCCCGTTTGCTTTGCCGCTTCGAGGTCTATCATATACAAATCGCTGCTGTGCTGATAGACCGGGAAGCAGCCGTAGTTGCACATGCAGAACAGAAGCCAGCGGCCGTCAGGGCTGATCCGCGGCAGAAGGATGCTCAGGCCCGTCTCCTCGGCTGAAAGCACCGATTCCAGCGGGCCCCACTGATCGCGGTCAATATCATAACCGGTGCGGACAAGATCATACCTGATTTGATCATAGGATTCGGGAACGATAGTCTTATCCGACCAGGTCACCGGCGCACTGCAGAAGTACAGGTACCGGCCGTCGCCGGACCAGGCCGGGTATGTTTCGAGTCGATCTTTTCGGGAAAGATTCGGCGTGGTCTTTACGGTTTTTGAGTCAACCAGGTAATAGGCCATCAGAGAGTCAAAGTCCATCACATCCCGAACCTCGCTTGCGGCCGAATGAAAGATTTGCCTGACTTTGTTGACAGAGAATACGGCAATCTGTCCGCTTGGGTGCCAGGATGTATATCCAAACTTCGTTCCAATCTTGTGCACTTTGTTACCCTCGACCAGCAAAGCCGAGCTGCCGTAATCTGCGCTTCGGATGCCGATCAGCATTTTTTCCGCACGGTTTCCGCAAAAAGCATGGCAGTTCACGCAGCCACGCTTGAAATACCCATTATTCAACACTAATGACTCATCAAAACTGTTGAGGTTACGCTGATATATGCCCATATCCCTCCAGGTGCGATGGCCCGGCCGAATCTTTCTATATACGAGGAAAGGATCTATATCATCGTTGGCAACTTCGATAGTAAATGTTTTGAAGCGGGACCAACGTTTATTCTCCGCATTTGAAGATGATTTGACAGCCGTGGACTTGACAAAAATATCCAGACTGAGCTGCTGACCTCTGTTCAAATCAAGAAGCCTATGCCAAGCTCGATCAGGAATCACAATTTTGGGAGTCTTGCTGAATATCTCGATTGGTTTTCCCTTTTCCGAGTATATTTTGACAAAATAGCCTGACCCCTCCTGCTCTATCATAAAGGTCAGGGGAGCGATGTTAGGCGGGACAACAGTGCCGGCGTAATCCGGCCGGATTTTCGCCGGTCGGTCGATGGAAGTGTATTGTGTAATCGTGACTTTTCTGTCGCGGCCGACATTAAGCAGCGATACCGTCACAAGTGTGCATGCGATTATCGCGTAAAGGACCTTAGCTTTCCTGGTTTGGTGTAATTTTGCTTTCATACGTATATGCGATTAAGTCATTTATTCGAGCCTGATGGTGCATACATACAGTAGAAGAAATAGGTGTTTCGAAATCTTTTTGACAACTCTCTGGACGCAGCTTTTTTGTCTCCACCGAAACCGGTAAGAATCCGGCTGAACTCCTCGATTTGTTGACGCTTCTGGAGACTTGGCAGGTAACGGCTCAGGCCCAGAGGCTCTCCTGTTTGGTACATATAGATGAGGGCTGCTTCTTCATAATGTGTGGGCAGTTCAGGATAATCGAAATCCTCTAACCGCTCAAGATTCTGGACAAATTTGCCCAAATGCTTTCTTAACAGATATCGAGCCATCAGATATTCGAACGCCATGCGATTTTGACTGTTCCTCTCCAGGAGCCATAAAAGGGTCTTCTCCGTGAAGAGGGAGTATATGGGGCAGTCCTTGTCCAGGCACAAGGAGCGTAGATGCTGAACGTACTTGTCCCCGGAGAGCTCTGGGTCGGTTTTCAGATGGTCAAGATAGTTATTTGCCCACTCGGCATGAAAAAGAGTTTTACCAAGCGCGCCGAGATAAATCTTAGCCGAGCCCAAATTACCCTTTACCATATTTATCAAGGCCAATCGCTGCAAAATCATGGGACGACCGCCGAGCCCTTCGAGACATTCAGTCAGGGCATTTTCAGCCATGTTTACGACACCGAGGTATAGAAAGACATCGAAGATTTGCCAGTACATCCACTTATATTTCTCATCAGACAGAAACAGGTAATCTGGATGTTGGGGCCAGGAGAACATATCATAACCGAGTCGGCCAACATGATACAATGCCCTGTTGACTGCGTGAGCTATGAAGGGATTGTCAGGATTATGTTGAGCGGACGCGAGCAATTCCGGCCACATCTTGTGGTAGGCGTAGTAGTCAACCTTAAACCGGGTTCTAAGATTCTCATCGCGGCAAAAGAAGCCGGCGCCGCCGGCTATTGCAAGCAACAGCAATGAGTTGACGAAGAATCTCAATTTTGGCGAGCAGCTATACCAGGAAAATACCTCTGCCGGCGAGTTGGAAATTCTGTTTGGGTGCTTTTTGCCTGACTTTCTGCCGGTCGGCCTCTTTGCGAAATGCAATCTTGCCCCGAATCTTCGCCCAAGACCAAATACAAGAAGTGTCACAGGAGCAAGCAGATAAAGCAGATAGACTATCGCTACCAATCGCCTGCGAGCCTCATAGTCGAGAATCTTCCATGAGAAGGGCATTAGATTACTATAGGCATCGATACTACCAACGCCCAAGACAAGAAGGCCTACTACGTACGGAATAACAGCAGCAGATAGCAAATAGCATAGACTCGTCTTCCAGCGGGACCTGAAGGTCAATTCATGAATTGCGCAGACAACTGCAAAAAGAAGAAATGCTCCGCCGGCAAGGTAATACAGAATCAAAGACAGCAATAGAAAAGTGAGCAAACAGCTTGAAGTCACAGGTTGTGATGATGTCATCTTTGAGTACAGACATGCGACAAGTAACGTAAACAATAACGCCAGTGTTGTGGCAAAGTAATAGGTGTATCGGGTGTAAAGAACAAGCAGAAGAATCGGTAAGATAAAGCAAATCCAGCGAATTCGCGGTAAGTTGCCGGCCTTCAACAGATAGTATATGCATGCGCTGAGCAGCCAGGCTTGGACTGTTACAACGAGAGCTCCGATCCAGGAATAGTAGAAGAGTTGAGACAGGAAGGCTGAGAGATATTCGAGAGGTCCGCCCGGGTACGATAGAAACGGGACGAAAAAGGACCAGCCTTTGTAAAACACCGGGAAATTTGTAATAATGCCGGCCCCATGATAGATAAGTCGCAGATCCACGTAAAGCCAGAGATACAAATAGAAAAGAATAAAGAAGAGAGAGCTTTGTAGCAACCGCGCCAGGTCTTGGCTTGAATGTTGCTTTATTGTATCTTGTGGACAAGATTGCGAAACAGGCGTCCGCCGTGAAGATTTTGGACGCGAATTCGACATCACATTCCTATACTACATGATCTGGGATTTGCCATACGCTTTTCGCTGAAGAATCCCATACACTTCAAGTACTATAGTACCAAGATGTCATTTCAATTTCACTGATCTTCCGACAGGTTCAACGTACTATGTCAAAATAAACACAAGAAGAGCGACATTTTTGCGTAGATTACGTGTGTGAAAACTACACGTAGTAGGTGGCGATAAGCTCAGCAATCTCCTGTGCCGCGTCGATCAGGTCTTCTGCCTTCTCCTGTAGACTTTCAACAGGCGGCAGTCGCAGGCCAGAATTCTCCTGAAACATCTGCGCGGCCGCAATGCGCCCGACACAGAAATACTGGAGCAAAAAATCAACCACGCCGGACGCGTGGGTTTCCACAGTCTTCTGCTTGCTCTCAGACTCTGGGATGAAATCCTGGCGGAGGGGCTTGACGGTGGTGCGGCGAACGGGACAGGCTCGCCTAAGATCGTGGACGAATAGGCGACAGCTAATCTCTTGAGTTTACGGTCCTTGTCTCCAACACACGTTCCTGAAAAAGGTACTTTGGGTCTGTCCAATCACGGTTCTACCACCTCTGTTTGCGGCAGTTTTGCTCGCCATTCTTTGACCTTTTCTGGCTTGTCCCAGGCGCCGTAGAGTTCGATCAGGGTCTTGACAGATTCTTGCGTATGTGGGTGCTGGTCACCGAGCTTGAGGCGTCGGCCTTTGACGGCTTCGAGTAGTAGCTCCTCTGCCTTATCATACAGACCCTGCACTTTGTAGAGCACCGCTAATTCGTGCATGGACTCGAAGCAGGCGGGATGATCGAGGCCAAGCTTGAGCTTTCGGCCGTCTAATGCCTGGCTGAGCAATTTTTCTGCTTCGGCATAACTCTTCTGCTCCCTCCGGAGCACACCAAAATCGTTGATGGTCTCCAGTGTCTCAGGATGGTCGCCACCTAGCTTCTCTTCTCTTGCCTCCCACACTTCCTGAAAGAAACGTTCGGCCTCATGGTATTGTCTCAGCTTGGTGCGGAGTACGGCCAGGCCGTTCATAGCAGACAGCGTAGTAAGGTGTCCTTTGCCGGGAAGCTCACGCTCTCCAAGGTCTATGACCTCTAGGAACAGCGCTTCTGCCTCTTGATAACGTCCCTGTGCAACATACAGTATGGGCAACTTGGCACTGATACGTAGACGAGGGCGCTCATTCCGCTCCAACTCTAGATCGATTGCGCGTTGGAGCATTTTTTCAGCCTCTGCGTACTGCCCCAGACCTTGATATGCTTCGGCTAAGCAGCTCATCGGCCACGCGCCCTCCTTGTTAGCGATACGCTCTTTCCAATACGGAGTCTGCATCATTTCCATATACAGTTGCTGCGATTCTCCGTATCGCCCTTGACTCTCATAGACACCAGCCAAGTTGATCTTTCTCGAGTAAACACTAGCGTCTTTTGTCGATTCAGAGTCTTCTATCAATTCATTGAACAGTGATTCGGCCTTCTGGTATTCACCCGCCCTCTGATAAGCTCCCGCAAGCATACCGGCTGACCATAGCAAGGGCGGGACAATTGGATGCTGTGCAGTGTCTTTCTGGGAAAGCAGTTCCCTGTAGAGCCATTCCCGGTGCGGGATAACCTTCTTAACATAGCCAAGATTCCAGTAGACTTCGGCCAGTTTCCAACGGACTGAAACTTCTATAGCGGCTTGGTTCTCAAACATACCTTCCTCAAGCTTGGCTGAGGCAAGATTGAGAATGTCAATCACTGAGGGTTTGCGACCCTTGATTTGTGTAACGGAGCCTAAGACATGATCTGTTAGGAAGTCAGCAGTGGCCTGCGCGTCGGTCCGGGCGCGGGCTTCCTTGGCTAGTGCCTTTTCGGCTCGCAAGTACATGGCCGTAGTACCAACTAGGCCAAGCACAAATGTCATGGCCACAGCTAAGACGGCTGTGGAGAGCACGGCGTTTCTTCGCACGAACTTCTTGAGCCGATAGAGAATCGTCGGTGGCCCGGCGATCAAAGGGGCACCGTTCAGGTAGTTCTCGACGTCGTCGGCCAGTTCCGACGCCGATCGGTAGCGCTCGGAACGCTCCTTTCGCATTGCCTTTAGAGGAATCCATTCAAGTTCATTCTTTAGGTGCTTTCTCAACGTGCTAATCTCCGTACTGCGCATCTCGGCGACTTTCACCGCTTCTTCGCCCAGACTCGTCAGTCTGGTGCTTGGCGTCTTGGGATCGGTCTCGCGGATCGTCTTTCGGATCTTCTCGATTCCGCTGTCACGCAGCGCCTGTACATCAAACGGCAAGACCCCCGTCAGCAGGACGTAGAGCAAAACACCCAACGAATAGACATCGGAACGTGTATCGATGTCTTCGGTGGCCATATCCGCCTGCTCGGGGCTCATGTACTCAGGAGTGCCAAGCAAATGACTATCCTCGGTAAACATGGTCCGGTCGGTCAACGGCCTGCCTATTGCTTTGGCGACTCCGAAGTCTATTATCTTGGGTGTAGGCCGGTCGTTCTCCACTGAAACCAAGATGTTTGAAGGTTTGATGTCCCGATGAATTATTCCCTTCTGATGGGCGTGGTGGACGGCATGGCAGATTTGCTGAAACAAAACGAGCCGATCCTTTATTGTGAGTCTGTGGTGGTCGCAATAGTCGGTGATCGACAGGCCCTTGACATACTCCATGACGAAATACGGCCGACCGAGTTCGGTCGTGCCGGCGTCATGAACGTGGGCAATATTTGGATGATCCAGCAGGGCCAGCGCCTGGCGTTCCGCCTCGAAACGGCTGACAACGCGCCTGGAATCCATGCCCGGTTTGATGACTTTTATGGCGACCTGGCGTCTCATCGGCCGCTTCTGCTCGGCCAGATAGGCGATCCCCATCCCGCCTTCGCCCAGGACCTTGAGCAGTTTGTAGGGCCCCACCCAACTGCCGGGTTGCTCTATAAACGCGTCCATGCCACTTGCAGACTCCGGCTTTTCCTCGGAGGATCGATCACTCGGCGACGGTTCATTTTGAGCCGCAGAGTCATTGAGATCATCCTCACCTACCGAGAGAAGCTCACTGAGCTGCTCCGGCTCAACCCCGAATACTGATTCACTTTCCATGATAGTGCTCGCTATGAAAGAATATTCTATGCGAACTACTTGGCCCGCGTAAATCCGCGTAAATCCACGTTTATCCGCGGTTTCATTTTTCTGGCTGCGCCCCGAGGCTGTGCCGGGCGCCTCTATTATTTAATACAGGAGATTTTTGTTATTCTGCGGACTTTCTCAAAAAAAATCTTCTTATTTGTGCCAGTTCATCTGCTGTATCTTCTTCGGACATAACCGAATTGCGAACGTGCTGCCTCAGGATAGTCTGGAAGAGCCTTTTTACCGTGGTCATCATGTTTGAAGCCTTGATGGTGTCTTCGATGCCATATCTATCACAAATCGCTTTCATCGAGAGCGGCTCGGTCCTGTTCAGGATGGGCCGCACGATTCTGTCCCGGAACACCTGCCAGTGGAGCGCAAGGTCGCGCTCATCGCATTTGGCCTGGACTTCGTCAAGAACCTGCTCCAGCAGTGCCGAGACCCAGGCATAATTGAAGGACTCCTCGGGAGCCGACTCGATAACCGATGACGGCGTGTGCGGGTGGATCGATCAAATCCAGAGAGACAAGCCTGTCCGGAGGTATGCGTTTGCGGGCGGTTTCTTCCTCTCGCACATTGATTATGTACCGATTCAGGGCCAAAAGGAGATACGACCGAAAGCGTCCTTTGGACTGGTCGGCCTTCTGTATCAGACCTCGACCCAGGACAACTTCATGAAAGAATCCCTGGGTAAGGTCCTTGGCCTGCTCGTTGTCATAGCCTTTACGCCGCAGATAGCAATAGACGGGCTTCCAATACTTGTTGAGCAAAAGGCCGATCAGAGCACGATTTCCCTCTTCGTTTGTCTGGGCCTTCTCGATAAGGGACCAATGTGTCGTCAGGAAGACCCCTCCTGCTCCCCCTATACTTGTCTGGTCATAACGTCTCATGCTGCCATACCCGCCAGAGAAGACCAGCCGCGGATTTCGCGGAGGATTGTCATTGCGAGACCTCCAATGACAGTTATGCACCCCGACTGTAACAGAGTGCGAACCACCGGAACGGCGTATCCCGAGGATCTCAATGGTAACAAATCCCAAGAAAATGAGCAAGCCGTAAATCAACAGACAGGCAATATTTATGACTCATCCGAGGTATCTGAGAAATATTTTTCAGATTTTACGCAATATGGAGAATTTCTCCTGAATTTAAAGATAGAGACAACTTTGCATGCAAGAACGTCAAACGAATCAGTCAGGCAAGCTTTGATTTTGCCCGGCCCGTGAGGGCAGAAAGGAAGGTGTCAAATGAAGTGGTTCAATGATCAAAACATGAGATTTGCATTAGTTGCAGTTCTGGTTGCTCTTGCAGTTGGCGGTGGAAGTTCGAAGGCGGATTTCACCTTCGGCGAGCCGATCAATCTCGGGCCGAACGACGAAGGGGTTGGGTCGACGGTCAACCTAAATTGTAGTCATGATTACAGCCCTTGTATCTCTGCTGACGGCTTGGAACTCTACTTCACGTCGACTCGGACCGGGCAACAGGGGTGCATATTCGGTGATAGGAACATATGGGTGTCGACGCGCCCCATGACAGAAGATGGATGGGGCCCACCGCAGAAGCTTGGACCACCTGTCAACACTTCTGGAAATGAGGGGTCTGCGGCTATCTCCTCAGATGGTCTGGAGATGTACTTTGAGCGCTGGTATAGTGATGCGGACTCCGCCCTCCACGCTAGCATATGGGTAAGTCGACGCACATCCCAGAGCGATCCCTGGGATGAGCCGACACAGTTGGACCTGCTCGGCGACGGTGAGGAAAACGAAGGGGCTCCTGCTCTCTCGGCTGATGGATTGGAACTCTACTTCACGTACGCTGACTTTGCTGGAAGAATAGGCAAGCTATATGTAGCGAAACGCGAGACAATTGACTCACCCTGGAGCCAACCGGTCAGCATAGGGCCGGCGGTGAACGACTATGGTTGTCAGGCCATGTGCAAGATATCAAGCGATGGCTTGGTGCTGGTTTTCAACGACTGGTGGAATTGTCCTTCGCGGCCAGATGGCTTCGGCGAAAGGGACATCTGGCTTACCCGGCGTGCCACCCGAGAGAGCGAGTGGGAACCACCAGTCAATCTCGGGCCGCTGGTCAACACCGCATTTAGCGAATACGCACCTATGATCTCGGCGGACGGATCGACGTTGTACTTCGGCTCCAACAGATGCGGTGGCTCAGGGTGGGGAAACTACGACTTGTGGCAAGCACCCATCCTTCCAGCGGTTGACTTCGATGGCGATGGGACCGTAGGGATGAGCGAGGTGCTCGCGATGATTGACGCCTGGGGCACAGATGACCGATTGTGTGATATTGGCCCGATGCCCTGGGGGGATGGCGTGGTGGATGAAGCCGATCTGGAGGTTCTTATGGGCCACTGGGGCCAGGAAGTGACAATCGGCAAACCGGAGCTGGTTGCGCACTGGGCGTTTGATGAAACGGAGGGAACGACAGCCCACGATACCGCCGGGACCTATGATGCCAATCTAATCGGTGATCCTGTCTGGCAACCTAATGGAGGGATTGCAGGTGGCGCACTTGAATTCGATGGAGCTGATGATTACGTCGATACGTCATTTCAGTTCGACCCCGGTGGTTCTTTCAGTGTCTTTGTATGGGTCAGAGGCGGCGGCCTTAACCAAGTCATCGTCGCACTGACTCCGCTACCCATTCTACTGCAGGCCGACCACATCGAAGGTAATCTCATGACGGCGTTCATGTTCTACACTGACGACTTTCTGTTCTCTCAGACACAGGTCATCGACGGGCAGTGGCACCATGTGGGCCTTGTGTGGGATGCCTCGGACATGACCAGGACTTTATATGTAGATGGCATTGAGGTGGCACAGGGTACGGTGACAAAGTGCCCGAACGGCAGCAGCAGACTTCAAATCGGCACATGGGACAACACTCCGATGACTGGCCTGTGGTCCGGCCTTATCGACGATGTTCGCGTGTACAAAGGAGCGCTTAGTGCAGAGCAAATCGAGAAGATTATTCAGTAAGCCCTGAGGGCAGAAGGGAAGGTGTCGCATGAAACGGTTGAATGATTACAGGATGAGATTAGTGATAGTTGGAGTTGCGGTCGCGATTGTCGCGAGCGGCGGCCAGATGGCAATTGCAGATTTCGTCACCTGTGACCCCATGCCGGTAGACGAAGCCATCAACAGCCCGGGTGCCGGAAACCCTGGCGGATGCTGTTTTCTACACGATGGCTTGAAACTGTACTTCACATCCGGGCGCGATCCGAGCAACACGAACTCACGAGAGCTGTGGGTCGCCGAGCGGGAATCGCCAGACGCCCCTTGGGGCGAGGCCGTCAACCTGGGGCCGAACATAAACCAACCGACGGCCAATGAAACTAGTCCGGCGATCTCGCCGGATGACCTGGAACTGTATTTCCAGCAGTATCGGTACTCCGATGGATACTACTGGATGCGGTCGACCCGTGCCTCGATAGACGAGCCATGGGGTCCTGCCACTGACTTCACCGGACTCGGCGACGCTGGGATTGACTTCGCGTCAGATGGGCTCACCGTCTACTTCAGTTCCAGGGGGGCCGGAGGGTATGGCGATCGCGATATCTGGGTCGCCACGCGCGCAACAACAGATGACGAGTGGGGGGAACCTGTAAACCTTGGACCAAACGTGAATGACTCTGGTGGCCAACTCCACCCGAGTATCTCAAGTGATGGCCTGGCCCTGTTCTTCCTGGACTGGACAACTCATCGGATCTTCATGTGCATTCGGGCCACGACAGACGATGGCTGGGGTCCGGCGATAGACCTCGGTCCCGCTGTAAACGCTCAGCGGGTATCGGGCCCGGAGATCTCCCCGGATGGCTCGACGCTGTATTTCAGTTCCACAGGGCTCTACTGCCAGGCTTCTATCAAGCCCGTAGTGGACTTCGATGAAGACGGAAACGTGGGGATGAGCGATCTGCTCGCGATGATTGGATATTGGGGAACAGATGAGCCGTTGTGTGATATCGGCCCAATGCCATGGGGTGATGGCGTGGTAGATGAGGCCGATCTGGAGGTCTTGATGAACCATTGGGGGGAAAGCTCCCCAATCTACGTTGTAGTGGACGACTTCGAGAGTTACACCAACAGTTGGGAAACAGCAGGAACGGTTTTTCACACGTGGCTGGATGGCATGGGCTACGGTGATGAACCGGCTCCCGGCTATTTTGGAAACGGCACCGGCTCGACTGTGGTCATGTCAATCCTCCACATGCAGAACAGACCATCGTTCACGGAGGCCATCAATCGATGCCCTTGTGGTATGACAACGACGGGGCGATGTACGAGGGTACTGAATGGGAAAAGATGGGGGTGCCGTTCCACTCGGAAGCGCAGCGTTTGTGGGAGGAGCCCCAGGATTGGACTAAGGACGCCGAAGTTTTGTCGTTGTGGTTCTACGGCGATCCTGGCAATGCCGTCGAGCCGTTCTATGTGGCCTTGGAAGACAGCGCCGGCAACCGCAAAGAGGTCG
>JADHXR010000176.1 GCA_016782865.1 Phycisphaerae bacterium | reverse complement strand
GCTGCTGGCCGAGCAGATCATTCCTCTGAGGCAGAGAACCCGGCCGCTCTTTCGGCGGCTGGTGAATAATTTAATTCTCACGGCGGCGGTTTTTCTGGTCGGGTCTCTGGTTGTCAGAAACGCGGGACTTGGAGCATCGCGATGGACAACGCAGCACAGTATAGGGGTCGTCTTTGCGGTTCCGTTGCCGAGATGGTGCCGAATAGCGATTGGCATTCTGCTGATGGACTTGACCTTCTACTATTGGCACAGGGCAAATCACCGGATCGCCCTGCTCTGGCGATTTCACAATGTCCATCACATAGATCCCGACCTGGATGTCTCCACGTCCTATCGCTTCCATTTCGTAGAAGTTGCCTATTCGAGTTTTTTCCGAGTCTTTCAGATGCTGCTTATCGGGGCCGACCCGCTAACGTACGCCATATATGAGACGGTGTTTTCAGCAGAAACGATGTTGCATCATTCGAACGTCCGGATGCCCCTGGGGCTGGACCGCTGGCTCAACAGAGTTATTGTGACCCCTCGAATGCACGGAGTTCACCATAGTGCCGTCGGGGCTCAGACGAATTCCAATTACGGTGTCATATTCCCCTGGTGGGACCGGCTGCATCGAACATTGCTGCTGAACGTGCCGCAGTCTTCGATCAGGATTGGCGTACCCGGCTACCTGGAACCGAAAGACAACCGACTCCGGAATCTGCTGAGAATGCCATTTGTAAGGCAGAAACGGTACTGGTGTTTCTCAGACAAATCGTTACCGAAGAGCAACCAGGACAAGACCGTCAAGGTGACAACGATGTCTGCGTGAAAGAAGAGCGACAAAGACAAGGGCCTGCCATGTGCAACGAAAACAAAGATTCAATTGATGAAAAACAGTTGGGTCCGCTTCTGAATATCGAAGACGTTCTGCCGATCATAAATGAAATCTCCATTTTTGCCGGTCTCTCGGACAAACAGTTGTACACCCTCTTTCGCCTTCTCAAGAAAGCCCATTACAGAGCCGGCGAAAAGGTCTTTGAAGAAGGCACACAGCCCAGCCACATCTACGTTGTGCAGTCAGGCAGTGTGAAACTGGTGGTAAACGCAGAGCAGACGCCTCTGGAACTGATCGTCTTCAAGAAGGGGCATTGCTTTGGTGAGACCTCGGTAATTGGAATCCAACCACATGCCGCAACGGCCGTCTGCGTTGAGGATACTGAGCTTATCGTATTGTCACGCAACACCCTCTTGTCGCTATACAAATCCGACCTTGAAATGTTCAGCACGCTGGTGCTCAACATCGCCCGAGAGGCCTGCAGGAGACTGCACAAGACGGACGAGATACTGTTGCATTATGTTGTCGGTCAGTAGCTTCTGGCGGCGGTAATAGCGTGGAGCATATAGCGTATAGACCAAGGCGAACGTCTCAACCGCTATCCGCTTGTAGAATGTCATCTCGACTGGAGCTGAAGGCGGAACGGAGAGATCTGTTCAAGAATAGTCTCCTCCACTACGTCCCAACTTGCGACTCTCCCCATCCACTTCATTCGCTGTGCTCATTCAGTGGCTGCCACCCGACGCGGTTAACCGGGCGGAAAAAGCGGCAGCTTTTTCCGGTCCGAGTTGAACCGCATGTTAGGAATATTCATCACATAACGGAAAGATATCTATTTATTGGCAAATCAAGTATTGCAATAGCCTAGCCATGCAATTCATCATCCATCTTGCGATATTGTTCTGCCTTGGAATGAGGTCGTGCCTGTTTCATGATATGGTTTCCACACACACTCTCGCTCTCTCATTATCGGCTATTTTGCTTTCTTCTTACTGCATCCCTTGCTTCTCAGACACGACTCGCATCGGGTATCACTGCACCACTGACAGCAAAAGCAGTCTTTGCACTTGTGCTTGCTGGGTTGCTGATCGGGCTCGGGCTCGTATACCAGACCCGGAATTCCTCTGAGTTTGCGATAAGCCATAACTCACATTCTCAAGCGAACTGCGTTGCGTTCGCGTCATTATTTCCGTTGAAAGCGTTGAGATTACTTCGTCGCTGCGCTCCTCGCAATGACAGGAGTTGCGTTTGCGTGTCATTGCGAGCGATTCAAAGAATCTCGCGGCAATCTCAGATGTCACAGTCAGACTTCTTCAACACTGCCCATTGGGTGCAACATACGTCTGCCCGGGCGGGACGGTTCAGCCGGTTCTGGTAATTTGTCCCAGGAAATGCTACATTACGTCGGTTTTCGACTGTAGTAAAGGGGTATCGATGAAACGACGGACATTTCTAAAGGTGTCGGCGATGAGCACGGCTGTCGCAACATGCGGAAGCTACGCATCTAACCCGGCGAAGAACAAACGCAGCAGGCCCAATATTCTGCTGCTTTTCAGCGATCAACATCACGCAGCCGTCTTAGGCTGTGCGGGCCATCCGTTGGTCAAGACGCCACACCTCGACCGATTGGCAAGCGAGGGAGTACTATTGTCCAGGGCGTATTGTCCGGATGGAATTTGCGTCCCGTCGCGCACTTCGATGTTTACAGGGTTATACCCCAGAACGACGGGGGTGATTTACAATAGCGACGCTCCACCACATCCGGAGAGGCTCCATCCTCTCCATTCGGTGCTTCGTGCGAACGGCTACATCACGGGCTGTTTTGGAAAAAGGCATTTTCCCCGCGGGCTAAACGAGAGGGATTGGGACGCCTCGTGCACGACCATCAATCCCAAACTCGATCCATCCGATGAGAATTATTGGGACTGGATCAAGGCACGCGGACAGTACGATTCACACAATCGCGATTTCAAAGAATCGCACGAAGCCTCGCTGATGGCTCATGTTTCTCGTACTGCCGCTGAGAACCGGACAACCGCTTACGCCGCGGATAAGAGCATTGATTTCCTTCGCAAGGCCAACCAGGAAGGTCCACCCTTTTTCTGCTGGTCTTCGTTCATCTACCCTCATCAGCCATATACGCCACTGGAGCGCTGGACCCGGCTTTACGATCTCGACAAGATCGAGCTGCCGGGCAACGTCAGCGAGCCTGTGGAGAATCTCCCGCAGCGAATGCGCGAATGGCGCACTCGGACCAAGCCTCCCTGGAATTGCGGCACGGCTGCGAAAGATCATGCGATCTATCGCCGGTATGTCGCCTACTACTATGCGCTCGTCAGCGAGGTGGACTACCATATTGGGCGAGTGCTCTCGGCGATTAAGGACCTGGGGCTTGCAGACAACACAATTGTAATTTACTCATCCGACCACGGGGATTTTGTCGCCGGTCACGGCATGGTCGAGAAATGCGCCGTGGGTCACAATGTTTACGAGGACACGCTGAGGGTCCCGTTGATATTCCATTGGCCCGGCAAATTCGAGAAAGGCCTGACTTTTGACGGGCTGGCGGAACTGACGGATCTCTATCCGACGCTGTTGGAGTTAATCGGGATTGACCGGCCCGGCGGTGGGTATGATTTGTCCGGTCGTTCGCTGGCGCCTGTTCTGACCGGTGGAAATATTGCGCCCAAACCGTATGTCGTTTCGGAGAACTGGTCCCAGGTAACGGTAATTGGCGAGCGCTACAAGCTGGGCAAGTGGATTACGCCTCCGGCAAAGTACGCTATGTGGAACTGGGGCAGGACTCATCCGGGGATGTTATTCGACCGCAAGAACGATCCGCTCGAAGTGAACAACCTGATTGATGAGCCGCATATCAAACACGTCCGGGAGGAATTGGCCCGGTTCCTGGCTCAGTGGCAAGCCCGGACTCCCGACGATGGCAAGAGGGATGTTATCAAGTCCTTCAAGAAGAAATGAAATGCTCCACTGTTAAGCAAATTAAGGTCGTGCATTTAGTCACATCTTTGGTAAGATACCGATGTCAGAAGAATCCACTGTTGAGATTTTCCTGCTTGCAGTTAAAAGGATTGAATTTGGTGACTGATGGAAACTCTTGAGATATTGCGTGACTATTTTCCGATGGCGGTCTTTACCGGCAAGTGCCTGGTCTTTATAAGCGAGGACTGGCGCGTCGAGCTCACCGAGCACAAAGACAGCGATTTCACACAATCCGAGGGCCAGCCCTCCGTCATACGTGTCAGGATCTACAAGAGGACACTGGAGGGCGACCTTATCCCGGGGCATTACGAGGACTTTCAGCTTGCTTCAGTCGGCGAGCTGGCCGGGCAGATTGAGAAGTACGTGCAATTGGCGATCGGGGCGAACCTGCGGGAGAATGTCGAGTAGTTGGCGTCCGGGAATGTGCACGTTTTTGTTTTTTCGGCAGGAATCGGCCAGGGCAGGCCTGGGGCTAAGCGTTGACATGGCGAATCTGACGGTTCAAGAACTTGACGAGGGCGCGGTTTTCACCGTGAAAGTTGTTCCTGGCAGCAGCGGGCCGACGCGGATCTGCGGGCTGCTCGACGGGATGCTGAAAATCAAAGTCTCTGCGCCGCCGGAAAAGGGAAGGGCCAATCAGTGCCTGGTGAGATTCGTGGCTCACCGGCTCGGCGTTAAGAAGAATGCAGTCAGCATAGTCACTGGGACAACCAGTTCGGTCAAGCGCGTGCAGGTCTTGGGAATCTCCGCCGAGAGACTGCTCAAGAAGCTGAACTTAAACGAACGGGGCCTTCGGTAATGACTGAGGAATCGACACTACTGTCGCACACTGCTGTCAAAGACGAGACCTCGCTCACATACATGCTGAAGCTTGCGGCCCCGATGGTGGTCGCACACATCTCTTTTACTGTCATGCAGTTTATCGACAGGTTCATGGTTTCGCGGCTTGGAACCGAAGCGCTCGCAGCGGTTCTGCCGGCCGGATATGTCAGCTTCGTGCCGGCCTCTTTTGCAATAGGGGTGATGACCAGTGTCAATACGTTTGTCAGCCAGAGTCTGGGCAGAGGTGACAAGAAGGCCTGCTCGAATTATTGCTGGCAGGCGATATATATGGGTCTGGCATATTCGCTTGTCACTCTGGCAATCATGCGGCCGGCGGCGCCTATGATATTCAAAGCACTGGGCCACGAGCCGGCTGTTGCCGCCCTGGAGGTGACATACCTGCGGATAATGCTCTACGTCCAGGTGCTGGCGGTTTTTGTCTGGGCGAGCAGCCAGTTCTTCATGGGTGTGCATCGTCCGGTTATCATGATGTACTCTGCGATAGCCGGGCAGGTGGTTAACGTTATCGCCAATTATGTGCTGATTTTCGGCAAGTTCGGTTTTCCGGCGATGGGGATTGCCGGCGCCGCATGGGGGACCTTTGTCGGGATAGCGGCGGGGTCCGTTATCAGGATGGCGGTATTTCTCAACAGCGATGTGAACGCCAATTTCAAGAGCAGGCATAGTCTGAACCTCAATTTTGCAAGAATGGCCGACCTGCTGAAGGTGGGTTTTCCATCGGGGATCGGCCTGATGGTGAACATCGCGCTTTGGGGGGTGATCTTGTTCGCGATGGTCGGTCAGTTCGGCAACGACGCCCTGGCGGCCACGAGCGCCGTTCTTTCATGCGTGAACGTTTCGGTCATGCCCGTGGTTGGGCTTGGGACGGCCTTGACCGCGGCGGTGGGAAAGTCGATCGGAGAAGGCAAGAAGGACGTGGCGATAAAACAGACTAGTGTATCCTTGAGGATAGCACTGGTTTACATGGGGCTGATAGGCCTGTGTCTCTTGGTCTTTCGCAATAGAATTATGGCGTTCTGGTCGTCCGACGACCTGGTGATCAGTATCGGTGTCAAGATGATTATTCTGGCGGCGATCTACCAGGTCTTCGACGCGGCAACGCTTGTCTACAACGGCTCGCTTCGCGGCGCCGGCGACACGCTCTGGCTTGCGGCGGTTTCGGCCTTCGGTGCTATCGTTGTACTGGGAATCGGCAGTATGTGTCTGGTCAAGCTTCTTCCACAACTTGGCGCGCTGGCGCCATGGATCGCAGCGACGTTGAGTATTATAACGGTCGGTGTGGCAAACCGATGGCGATTCAAGAGCAATCGCTGGATGCGGATAGATCTGTTCAAGCGACCCGGCCCTGAGATACCGATTCGCGACGGGGCGGTGATCCAATAGCTTCTGACGCCAGCCCGTTTTCTCACAGCCCTCCGGCTGCAATCGCGTATCTCATGCCATCTCCTGGCCTTGTCTTGATCGCCGACTTCGACGTATTTCAATACGCCTTCACCCGGCTCACTGCGACAAGTCCAGGATCTGTCACAACCTACGCGATTTCGCTACGAAGTTTGTGAGAAACCCGGGCTAGGTCAGTCCACCAGCTTTCGCATGTGGATGTTACGGACCGCCCCGCTGGTTTGCCATGTTGCGACGCCCATTGGCTGGCACGAGTCCATTTCAGCCCGCGTGTCGATCTTTCGATCGGTTATGTCCATATCGACGAGGGGCTCTTCTCCTTCCTCCTGGAGCCACGCCTGGATTCGGTTGGGCCTGACGTGCAGGCGAACGTGGTACCACTTGCCGTTCTCGAACGAGACAATCCTGGTAGTCTCGTTGTTCGCGGCGTCGTAATAGTCGATGTTGGACAACCCGCAGAGGGTTCCGCCCCAGCCGCCGAGTACGAGCGAGCAGAAGTTCTCACCGACGGGGAAGGTGAGCCCGCAGAAAAAGTCGCTGCCGTCGACGCGCATGGCTTCGAGAGTGATTTCATAGTTCGTTTTGAACGGCAGCGGAGCGCCCCATGTTATGCCGGTCATGTCGTTGCCCATATCGAGGTGAATACTGCCGTCCTTGACGTAGACATCGCCCTGGCCGCCGAAATCGGTGATCTGCCAATGTCCCAATGTCTTGCCGTCGAACAGACTGCTCTCGGCCACCCGCGGTTCTGCCGGAGCGGCTGGCTCGCTCGGCGCCGGCTCAGCCGCGGGAGCAACCGGCTTGACCTCAGTAACTTCAGCAACCTCGGGCGCCTCAGTATCGGAAACACGACATGCCCCGATGACAAGCAGCCCGACAATCAACCCCATTGTGCAGAACGCGTGGAGACCCCTGGAGGACATGCGACAAAATGAACTGCCGGCAGCATTTATGTGTTCAGTACTCATCATAATTCTCCGATCATAACAGAATAGTTTTGGACAAAATCGGCTAAAGGGCTATAATATACAGTAGGGACGATCAATGAGAAAGGTTTTTCCGATAACAATTTGTTTGGTGGTTCTTTCTTCCGTTGCACCCGCGCGGCGGCAGGCCGAGCCGTTGGCCAACGAGAACAAGTCCGGTCTGTACGCAAGGTCTATCGAGCAGGTCCTTCGGCTCAGGGAGGACGAAGTTGACCTGGCGACTGCCGCCCTGATCGTTTCGGAGCACTGGAGCGACATGGTGTACGGGCGCCGATACCTGTCGAGGTTGGATGACATGGCTCTGGAGATCCGCGACAGGCTCAGGCGCGGGGGACGCCGGGTAAACTCCAGGGCTATCCCCGTCATAAACGACTACCTGTTCAATGAGCTAAGGTTCAAGTCGATCGCCGAGGCGAACGACCCGAACAGTTTGTTCCTGCATACGGTGATGGACGAGAAGCGCGGCTATTGCCTCAGTCTGTCTGTGCTTTATCTGGCGATTGCCGAACGGATCGGGCTACCTTTATACGGAGTCGTGGTCCCCGGGCATTTCTTCGTAAGATACGACGATGGCCGGATGCGATTCAACATCGAAACGACAAGTAACGGAGGGACTGCTTCGGACGAACACTATATAAACAAGTTCAACGTTCCACCGGGCGGTAACGACAGCATTTACATGAAGAATCTGAACAAGATTCAGACGTTGGGCTGTTTCTTCAATAATCTGGGCAACAGCTACAGCGATGTAGGTAACATGGATGCTGCGCTTATGGCGTTTGAACAGGCTGTGGAGATAAATCCAACGCTGTCGGAATCCCGGGCGAATCTCGGGAACATCTACCTCAAAAAGGACCTGGTTAGAGAAGCGATAGACGAATACTTGACGGCTCTGCAGATCAATCCGAACGACGCCAAGACACATAACAATCTTGGAAACGCCTACACTCAGCGGGATTCATTGGTCCTTGCAATCGACGAATATCAGCGGGCGATTGCTCTGGATCCGAGCTTCGCCGATGCGCACAAGAATCTGGCGATAGTCTACTCCAGAGAGAAAAGATATGGCCGGGCGATCGCACAACTCAACAGAGCGCTCGATCTGGATTCGAATGACGCCGGCTGTTACAATCAGTTTGGTGACGTTTACAGCCAGATGAACGATTACGAGCAGGCAATCTCCCGATATAAGAAGGCGTTGAGGATAAAGCAGGATTTTGTCGACCCTCATTATGGTCTGGCGCTCTGCTACAACAAGCTGGGTCTGGTTAGCGACGAAATCTGGGAATATCAGCAGATCCTGGCGATTAAGCCGGACATGTTGGCCGCCCTGGTGAATCTGGGCAACGCATATTTCTCGCTGAACAAGTACAGCAGAGCTATAGAGTACTATAACAAAGCCGTTCGAATAAAGCCTGATGAGGCGATGGTTCATTATAATCTTGGGGCCGCCTATTCCAAGAGCAGCAAGCACACCGAGGCGATAACTGCGTACCTCAAGGCGGTGCAGATCGATCCGGAGATTGGTGACGCCCACTACGGGCTTGCCTTCGGATTCTACCATGCCAAGAAGTATGACCTGGCCTGGACCCATATCAAGATTGCCCAGAAGTTAGGCGTGGAGGTCACGGAGGACCAGCTCAAAGCCATCGAGAGCAGACTGCGTTAATACGTCCGGCCGCGTATGACCTGACGCAAACGCACGAGATTCCGCACTGAATCTTCAGCCCCTGAATTTGCCGTAAGCGCCCTTGACATCACAGAAGTGAAGGTACATAATTGCGGTAGTCTTCACCGCAAGAACAAGTCTCTTGCATTGACGAGAGGCAGGCAGTTCGAAGTCGGCAGATGGATGGAATTGATGAACCGATCATTAGCTTGAGAGGAAACAAATGAAAACGAGAAATCGAAAAGCATCGGTGGTAATTGTTCTTATTGCATCATTAGTGCTGTCAGCCTGTGGCGGCTGCAGTAGTGACAGTAGCGGCAGCGGCCGGTTGAAACTCAGCCCCATTTACGAATCGGCATTGTGGGGCGCTGCTATCGGCGGTATCATTGGCTACCAATCGGACGAAGCGGGCGAAGGTGCCGCGTTGGGAGCTGCTATTTTTGGTGTCGGTGCATTACTCAAGCAAACCGACAAAATGCCGGAGGAACGCAGAGAAGACAAGCACGAAGAGGAAGAGGAGCAGGAAGTCGTTATTCAAATCAACAACGAGAACGGCTCTCTGACGCCGGTGGTGCTCAAGAAGGAAGGCGGCACCTATGTGGGTCCGAACGGCGAGCATTACAAGCGCCTGCCAACCGCCGAGCAACTCAAGCCGGTTTACGGTTTGTAGCCGTTTTTTTGTCGTATGGATGAAATGATATGTTCTTTTGTCGAAAAAACAGAGATGGTGGAAGAATGGAGGTCTTCATCGTGCGGCTAAACAAAGCTTTACTTGTTATCGTTCTCGCAGGTGCAATCTGGGCCAATGTGAACGCTCAGCAAGCCGGCTCCGGTGATATCTCCCAATACTACGGGTTCGAGGAAATAGAGATAGTCAAATTGGACTGGGCAGTAAAGGATCTGAGGATCGCCGATTTTAACGGCGACGGTCGAAATGATATCGCAATCGTCAACAATAGAAAGGCCCGCGTAGAGCTGCTGATCCAGAAAGAAACGATCGGACCCATCGAAACGGATGTGGCTGTCGATCCCGGTGATATAGACGTAAATGCAATTAACCCCCCTACCCGCTTTGCCGCTGAGAGCATAGCGGTTTCAGAAAAACTCTACAGTCTGGTCACCGGGGATATGAACTCGGACGGTCTGACGGATCTGGTTTTCTACGGTGAGCCCAAGGGCCTGTACGTGATCCTTCAAAACGCCGACGGCGCCGGATCGGACAAGCCCAAATCATTGAGCTGGATGACGAGAAAAAAAATACCGATCGACGACGGATTATTGACTTCCAATGTGCTGGTGTGTGCCGACTTGAACGGTGATCGAGCTGATGACCTGGCTCTGGGTGGTAGTGACGGTGTCTACATCGTCCTGCAAAAAGACGGCGGCTCTTTGGCAGGACCGGTGAAATACCCCACCTCGGGACGAACACTGAGTGTGCAAGTCAGCGACCTCAACGGCGACAGCATAAACGACCTCGTGCTTGTAACAAGTGACGCGGAAAAGCCCGTACACGTTCGATTCGGACTCAAGACGGGGCAACTGGGCCCACAGGTGCAGTTTTTTATTGAGAGGCCGTTTGCGATCAGACTCGAGGACATAGATGGTATCGTCGGTGACGAGATGCTGACTGTTGACAGTCTGAGCGGACGGCTGATCGGCTACAAATTCGCTGTGGAAAAGCGCATGGATGCAGACTGGCCGATTTTGTTTTATCCCCTCGCTTCGGGCCAGGAAGACGCGAAACGCGACTTGGCGCTCGGCGATTTCGACGGTGACGGGCTGGTTGACGTGACGATAACCGACCCTGGACCGGCTGAGTTGATTCTCTACAAACAAACGGCTGGAATTGGATTGGCCGAGCCGGTTAGATTCCCCGCTTTCGCCGATATTACGAGCATCTCCGCCGCGGATATTGACGATGACGGCAGGACAGAATTGGGCGTCTTGAGCGTTAAGGAAAAGGTGATAGGCCTGAGCGAATTTGAAAACGGCAGATTATCGTTCCCGAGACCTCTTGATCTGACAGGCGAGCCGCTTGCAATGGAGCTTGCCGATGTTGACGGCGACGGCAAGACGGATTGTCTCTACATTTCCAAAGATGGCAATGATACCAGAACTCTCAGGACAATCTACGACCTTGCTGCTGCCGAGACAAACGGCAGCGGCCCCGGCGTTAATGAAGCCGCCCGGACCGCCCCTGGGCTCCAACTCAAGAAGCTTACCGCGAATCCTGATGGTCTGAAAGTGTTCGACGCCGACCAGGATGGCCTCCGGGACGTCCTGATATTCGTAGCCTATGAGTCTCCCATATTGGTCCGCCAGATAGAGAAGAACAGATTCGAAGTCGTTGACTCTGCGAAATCCCAAAGCAGTTTGATAAAGGAGGCAAGCCTCCCGTCGATAGCTCTGGCCGACGTGGACGGCAAGGTGGGCCCTGAGCTGCTGGTGGCGCAGAAGAGTTTTGCGCGAAGCCTGGTTTTCTCGGAGGGACAAAACTGGAGCGTTATCGACCAATATAACGCCAGCAAGAGTACGGAGAACGAAATTTCGGCGGTCGCCGCTTTCGACATCGACGGCGACGATCCTACGGGCAGGCCCGCAATTTTGCTCTTGGACGGACGCAAGGGTCAGCTTCAGATACTCAGAGCCGGCAGCGACAAGACCTATCGGCTCGACAAGCAGGTTGATGTCGGCAAGTGGAACACGGCGGCACATCTGAAAATGCTGTTTGCCCCGCTCACGGGCGGTGAGGCCAAGAGCCTGATGTTGTTCGACAGCGAGAAATTTGCGATCCTGACTCCACCGGGCCGCGACAATGTAACTGAACATCTGACGCAACAGTTCAGCTACGAGACGAAGATAAAGGATGCCACATACGGGAATCTCACGGTAGGAGATATAAACTCTGATGGGCAGACAGACATTGTTATGGTGGACTACAAGCGCAATCACATTGAGATACTTGCACTCGACGCCGGCAAGCCTCTGGCGGCGATGCGTTTCAAGGTGTTCGAGGAGAAAAGCTATCGCGGCGCCAAAACTCGTTCCAAAGTCAGCGTTGAGCCGCGGGAATTAGAGGTCGCCGACGTAACGGGCGACGGCAAAAACGACTTGGTGACTGTCATTCATGATCGTATAATAATCTATCCTCAAGATTAGTATGCAGACACACGATAACATTTTGGACTTGTTACAAGAGAAGGGCGCTGAGGCGGCGCGAAAAATGCTGCGCGGGCTGATCTTGCAGCCGGGGGCGATCGGAGATTGCATATTGACGCTGCCTCTGGCTGCATACATGAAAGATTCCCTGGAATTGGGGGGCATTGATATCCTCGGGCATACGGAATACGTCGGCTTTTTGCCCGGCAGATCCTGCATCGACGGTGTTCGCTCGATGGACGCGATGGAGCTACACCGGTTGTTCCTCGAGCCTGGGGCATTTGAGCTTAAGGACAGAGATCCCTTGATCAACACATTCAGCGACTATGCCTGGATAGTCACTTTCCTGGGTGAGTCAGAAAGCCATTTTGAGCAGAATCTGATTTTCACGGCCAATTGCAGCCATAGCGCGGAAGTCATGACGCTGTCGGTGAAACCGCAGCAAGATTGTTCCGAACACGTGGCGGACTCTTACATTCGGCAATTCATCGAGCGAAGTGGCGTGTTCGCCGAGCCTCGGCAGACGCAGGGCGACAACCGCTCGATAAGAGCTACCCAAACGGACGTGAATGCGGGCAGGAAACTGCTTGCCGAAGCAGGTGTTGGTTTCGACGGGAAACTTGTGGTTATTCAACCTGGAAGCGGCGGGCAGGAGAAATGCTGGTACATTGGGAACTTTCTGGCCGTTGCGGCAGGACTTGCTTCAAAGGGTTTTGAAGTTGTATTTCTGCTGGGACCTGCCGAGCGAGAAAAACTCAGCGATGAAACGATTAGCCAGATAAACAGCGTCGTACCTTGCCTGACAGATTTGTCTCTTACCGACGTGCTCGGTCTCTTGGGCTGTGCGCATGGTTTCGTCGGCAACGACAGCGGCATTGCGCATCTGGCCGGGGCAATGGGTGTCAAAACAGTGGTTGTTTTCGGACCGACGGACCCCGCTGTGTACAAACCGGTCGGGCCGGCTGTAACGGTGCTCGCCGGCTGTCCGGCAACGTTTGCCGGCAAGCCCTCGACCAGCCTGCAGCGAAAGCTTCTCAATGTTCTGACGGCATAGTGCCTGAGCTCCATCAGGTTGCAGCTTGTCGGCGCGGCTATTCAGAAAGAACTAGCTGCATTCTCAAGAGCGGCCAACACAGCCAAGTTGCGATTCTCGTGTTTTACACCGAGGCAATAGTTGACCACATAGGCGTTTCTGCTATAATGCCCGAATGGGGTGCTGTCAGTTTGCGGAAAAACGCGATACGGCACCCAATAAGTTTTGTGCAGAGGTGTTTTGAATGCAGGAAAGGACTTTAGGGGAATTGGCCAAATACGTCGGCGGGCACGTCTACGGCGATCCTAATGTGATAATAAAATCCGCTGCGACGCTCCGGCGCGCGAACGAAGGTGATATTAGTTTTCTAACCAATCGTAAGTATGCCAAGCAGCTACGCTCGACCAAGGCAAGCGCAGTGATAGTTGGCAAAGAGGCGCCTACAGCCGGGGTCCCCCTTTTGATTGCTGAGGACCCCTACTACGCCTTCATGCAGGTAATGGTCCTCCTGCACGGGCACCGCAAGCACAAGAAAACGGGGATCAGTTCGAGGGCTTCAATTTCCGATACGGCGAAAATCAGCGCAGACTGCCACATCCATGATTTTGTCGTGGTGGAAGACGACGCGAGAATAAAGGGCGGCTGTGTAATCTATCCCGGCGCATACATTGGCCAAGGCGTGCAAATCGGCAGCGACAGTGTAGTGTATCCTAATGTTGTCATTTACGGCGGCTGCAAAATAGGCAACCGTGTCATCATCAATGCCAATTCGACAATTGGCGAGGACGGCTTCGGCTACGCCACCCACGAAGGCGTGCATCACAAGATACCACAGAGAGGTTCGGTGGTAATTGAAGACGATGTCGAGATCGGTACCTGCTGTGGAATTGAACGCGGTACGCTCAGTGATACTGTCATAGCCCAAGGCAGCAAACTGGGCGATTCTGTGACGGTGGGCCACGGCACGAGAATTGGTCCACACTGTCTGCTTGTGGCTCAAGTGGGGATTGCCGGCTCGACTACCATGGGGCATCATTGTGTGGTCGGCGGGCAATGCGGCATTGTGGGCCACATCAACATCGGCAACAACGTTACGATCGCCGCGCAGGCGGGCGTTATTAACAACGTGCCGGACAACAAGGTCATCCTGGGTGCACCCGCCGTTGAGGCAAACATGGGCAGGCGAGCGTACAGCATGATACAATATCTGCCTGAAATGCGCCAAAGCATTCGGGAACTTCAGAATCAAATTAAGCAAATCACCTTACCTGATGAATCTGATCCCGAAGAGCCGGCCGAACAGCCAGGTGACGCTTAATTTGCGACCGAATACAGATATCCGACGACAAACGTCGACCGATGGATTCTTATTGCGTCTGTCGGTTTTAGAACAGGACACTTGCTTGAACGAAAGACCAGAGACCAAATGTCAGCCACACCGAGTGCTTGGCTTGATAGCCGGAGAGGGCAGACTACCCTTTCTCGTGGCCTCGGGCGCCAGGAAGGCGGGATTGAGGGTGATTTGTGTCGGTCTGGGCGAAACAGCCGACGATAGCCTGGCCAGCGAGGTCGACGTGTTTCAAAGGGCAGCCATTGCCCGGCCGGGAAGCTGGATGCGCAAGTTGAGGAAGAACAGCGTGACCAGGGCAATCATGGTCGGACGAGTTTCCAAAGGGCGGCTCTTCACGCCATGGCGAATTTTGCAGTACCTGCCCGACTGGCATGCATTCAGGATATATTACTGGCGGTTGCGCCACAAGAACAAGCAAGCGGACTTGCTCCTGTCGGCAGTGGCCGATGAGCTGGCCAGCGGTGGGATAATACTGGAGAACTCAACTATGTATTGCAAAGAGCATCTGGCAACGGCGGGCCTGATGACCGGCAAACAGGTGCGTTCGTCGGTCGAAGGTGATATCGAATTCGGCTGGGACATAGCCAAGAAACTCGGCGAGCTGGACATAGGCCAGGCGATAGCAGTCAAGGAGAAAGAGGTTGTTGCAGTCGAGGCAATGGAAGGCACGGCGGCCATGATCGAGCGAGCTGGCCGGCTTTCCAGATCCGGCGGCTGGACGCTCATCAAGGTCTCCAAGCCACAGCAGGATATGCGATTCGACGTTCCGTGTGTGGGACCTGATACTGTAAGAGGTCTTGCCGCCAATGGGGGTAAATGTCTGGTTGTAGAGGCGGGCAAGACCATAATCATCGACAAACCCCAGACAATAGAACTTGCTGATAATCTGGGGATTACCATTCTCGGCCGGTGAGTGACGGTGCTTTTGCCGGGTGAGCTTGCGATAAAGC